>JAQUHN010000060.1 GCA_028683555.1 Geobacteraceae bacterium
AGGGGGACGTGACAGGAAGCTCCGGGGATATGCGGTGCCGGTTTACTGATCGAGAATACTTTTACATCGTTTTTGCAGTTTTGCGGACACCCTCACCGTCTAATGAGCGAGGTGTCCCCGGAACTCTTCGATCAGGCACTATATTTTCCGACTATCATATGCCCAGTGAAGGAGGGCCTGCCTCTGCTTTCGCCGACAGGACAAATCGCCCGGTGTGCAATGCTTTTCAAGCTGGGTCACATGACGCCGCATGGCTTTCCAGCGCCTTATCTGCCGAGCATCATCGGGGCATCTTCTCCCCATGTAGTACCTGCAATACCACTGAAACCACCCGCGAGGGTCCTCCCAATAAATCCAGCCCTTTTTTCTCCAATACCATAATGGCTGGGAGGCATTGATCTTGAAGAAGTTGAGTTCCGGATCATGCCTCTCGTGACACAACTTCGCATTCCTGTACCAGGACGTTGGAAATTCATCCCGGCAATCTGTCATGTACTTGCCGCCAAAAACACCGAGTGCCAGCATTTCGGCTGGCGATAGTTCCGGCGTGAATTCAGGGGAAAAATTTCTACCAGTCGGCTCGGATAGAGTGTATTCGTAGCCACTTTGCATGAGGTCATTAACGATAATTTTTCTGTTCATAGGAAACCGCCTGACGGCTGCGCTCACCGGCAAACCAGGAGCACAGCGGAAAAAATCGGGACACTGCCTGTTTTTCCGCGCTTCAACGCCCCCCTGGACAGCTGATACAACAAAGCAAGAACGCCACCGAAACTCCTCAACTCAGCACAGTGACATTGCTACACCTGACCCCACTGCCAGTACAGTATCACCATGCGCTCTACACAACCGGTATTGAGTCAGACACCCTCCGGAAGCTTCGACAACATCATTTCCCTGCGATTCAACGTGCGCCCATCCACGACGAACGTCCCGTCGCCAATTGCATGAACGGTTCTCTTCTCTTTTCGTAAACTGTCGATGTAGGCAGCAACGCCTTCAAGTACAACGATATTGTGCGTCTCGACAATATCGATAACGTTACATTCGATATTCGCGAGGCATTCCTTGATCAAGGGCGACCTGACATGCTTGCCCTGCACGGGAGTCAGCCCAAACTTTACAAATTTGTCCGTGTCGGCACCGGAACACGTTCCGACGCCAACGACCTTATCAAGCAGGTCAACAGTAGGAATTGAAATCACACATTCCTTCGATTCCCGAAGTGCGCTGAAAGAATAGTTCCATGGCCCCGTGGTCATGGCAAACCGCGGCGTAAAGTCCGTCACCATAGTCCACGAGATCGTCATTATGTTGATCTTCTTTCCATCATTTGTCGTAACGAGGACAACCGGGCCCGGTTCAATCAGTGTGAACGCTTTGCTGATCTGAATTATTTCCATGAACTGATGCCTCCCGTGTTGCTTGCCTGATGGCTCGGGAGACTTCCGGGGACGCTCTTGCCTTAGCGCATGGGAAGCCATCCCACCACAGCTGAAGATCCACCGCGAACTGAAAAGGTTCTTCACCTCGACTGGCCGCTCGACGTAGCGAGGGCTCCGAGGTCGTCGTGGCACTGGCCAGGCACAATCGTGAATTCGACGCAGTCCAGCCAAGCTGACACACTCAAGCAAGAACGTCCCTGCAGCCGCCTCATAACCTTTATTGTGCAGGCACCCGGATCGACTCGATCGCGCGCTTCGCTGCTTCCCGCACCATCTCAGAGGGGTCTTGCAGTGACTTTTGCAAAGCCGGAAGGGCGACTTGCGCAGCGGGACCAATGCTGCCGAGAGCTTCAGCTGCACGGGCACGCGCATCAGCGTAATAGTGAACAGGCCCCTCAAGTTCCGGCCCTTGTCCTGGGTACGTCTCCAATGCCAGAATGATGTTGGGCATTGCAGGTCCAGCCTGATTTCCATACTTCCGCAGTGCGGACAAAGCCCAATATCTGATGTTCAGATTCACATCCAGAGCAGCTTCGGCCAGACCCGGAATCGACTCGGGATAGGAAGGCGCCATGTGATTCAGCCCCATCACTGCAATCGTACGCAAACCCGGATGAGGACTTCCCATAAAGGCCAGCAGCATTTCACCACCGCTCTGATCTGCCTGTATCAGCGCAACAAATGCCTGGTCACGAATAGCATCATCAGATTGACCCAGCATTTCCAACCACTGGTCCGCGCTCTTTCCTTGATACATCAGCGTAGCCGCAGAGGTGGCAGCGCCCCAAAACATCACCAGCAACAGTGCACCCAGAATACTCTGGCAACAGCTTCTCATTTTCATCGTTATTTCCTCTCAGGTAATTTCAACAGCTGAATGCAACCTTCCGAGTGCAGATGAGGGACGGCCTCGATGTCGCGACGTTCGATACCGCTGATGATATCAGCACGAAGAGTCTTCCGTCCGGGAAACAGCCTCCAGGAAAGCTTTGCGAGCCATTCTGGAAACGACGACCATGACTATGACGGTTACCACAAGTCCGCCAATAACGATTACGTCGTGGAGGTACACCGCCGACGTGTTGCGGCCGGCCATCCGTGCGACGTGCTTACCGGCGAAGCCGAGGTACACCTCGATGAATAAGGTGGGAACAAGGGCAAGGCACGCAAGCATAAAACTGAAAAAACGGACCCCTGCCGCACCGAGTATGTAGCTGACCGTTGCTGGATTCAAGGGTGTCAATCGCAGCAGCGCCTGCAGGCGCAGGGCATCGTGGCAGATGGTCCGTTGAATGGCAGCAAGAGAAGGGCTGTTATCGACCACCCGTTTAATCCTGGCCCGTAAAATCCGTTGTGAGAGAGCATATTGCAGTGCTGCAGCCAGCAGGCTCCCGGCAACAATTGCGGCAGTCCCCCACGCCAGGCCGAAGAGAGCTCCGGCCATGATTGACAGGATCGAATCAGGCATCAGAACGGAAGTCGCCACGACGAACAAAGCGATGAACGCCAGAACGCCCCATGGCCCAAGGTCGGTGATCCATGCATCGATCATATCGATGTGGTGTCCAATCTCTTTACCCGCAAAAATGATCGCAGCGACCAGTAACAGCCCCATGAGCAGGTACGTCAGCACTGTGCTGAAACGGGCATTTGTCAAAAGTTGTCGAATCGACATCAAAGTTTTCTCCTTCGTTAATCACCGGGGGAATCAACCCCTCTTCTGAGCATAACAGGGTTGTAGCCCAATTTTATTTTTGATTCAACGATTAAGCGGCGTAGTTGATCGCCATATCAACCACGGTTCCTTATCCCCTCTTATGGTCCCTTACAGGGGGGCCAATGCCTGCTCCAGGTCAGCGCAGAGATCATCAGGGTCCTCAATCCCGACAGAGAGGCGGAAGATGCCGTCGCCGGCAAAGGCCCGGTAGGATGCCTCCTGCTCCGCTGTGAGATGGAACGAGGTTGTGAGCATGTCCAGCGTCGGCAGGTAAAAGACGAGGCTCCGGTGGTGCCCGAGGGAGACCGCATAGTGGATGATCCGCAACCGCTCGGCAAGCAGCCTCGCAGCAACGGGGCCATCCGCAACCTGGAACGTGAGCATCCCCGAGAAGCTGCGCATCTGGCGCCGGGCCAGTTCGTGCTGGGGGTGCGAGGGAAGGCCGGGATACATGACCTGCGTCACCTTCGGGTGAGCCTCAAGGAAGCGGGCAACCGCTCCGGCCCCCGCGGCGTGGGCGCGCATCCGCAGCGGCAAGGTCGAGATGCCGCGCATGATGAGCCAGGCGTTGAAGGGGGAGAGGATGCCGCCGGTGCGAATGGCGACCTTCTTGCGCAGCGGGGCCAACTCCGCAGCAGGCCCGAGCAGCGCCCCGCCAATGGCATCGCCGTGCCCTCCGAGGTACTTGGTGAGGGAATGGATGACGTAATCCGCCCCAAGCGCCAGGGGGCGGGTGACCACGGGGGTCGCGAAGGTGGAATCCACGGCCAGCCGGGCCCCGGCATCATGGGCGATAGTCGCAACGGCCGCTATGTCTGTGAGCCTCAGCAGCGGATTGCACGGCGTCTCCGCGTACACCAGCTTCGTCTCCGGGGTGATCGCAGCCCGCAGCTCAGCCAGGTCCGACATGTTCACCTTTGTCACCCGGACCCCCATGCGCGGGAGGAGTTCGTTCGCCATCTCCGAGGCGGCCGCGTAGGCGACGTCACTCATGACGAGGTGGTCGCCGGCGCCGAGGGCATGAAAGAAGAGCGCCGAAATCGCCGCCATGCCACTGGCAAAAGCGATGCACCCTTCTGCCTCCTCCAGGGCCGCCACCTTCCGCTCCAACTGTGCGACGGTCGGGTTTCCCCAGCGGGTGTAGATATACGGTGTCTCCTCGTCGAACCCCTCCACGGAAAAGGTGGCGTCGGGTTCGGCGATAAAAGTCGTGGACATGACAATGTCCGGGGCGGAGGCTCCTGTTGCCGGGTCGGGGGATTCTCCCGCATGGACGGCCAGCGTGTTGATGCCGACGGAATGTTCAGTGTTGTGCATTGGCTGTTACCCTCGAAATTTCATGTTGCCGTTCTTGAGATAATCTGCTTCGTTATAGCAGGTTCCAACGTGCCGTCAATCAAATATACTGTCCCCGGAATCCCCTCATGCTTCAATTTTTCCGCCGTATTTTTCCCCTCAAGTATCGCAGCAAATATACCGACAAGACAAGCAGAGCATGAATATGATAAGGGCGGGGCGAAGGGAGGCTTTCCCACTAGTGCAGAAACGCCCTTTCTTATCGCTGATATGATTGAATGTCTCCACTCATCAACAAGCTACCGGCTACCTGCCAGAACAGCAGAGACTCCGCAAGGAGATACCAAAACGGGTAAAGGGGATTGAACCATGAAATGCAAGGCGTGGATTCGTAAATTTGCAGGTATCGTTACCGGCTTCACAATGCTGCTGATGATTGGCTGTGGAAGCAACAGCTCCGCCGCACCGGCCCTGGCGACTACCCCTGATTACTCGCAAACCGCGAACTGGCTGGCGCTCTCCTCTTCGCCCAATAAAGATGTGGATGTTTTCTACGTATATCCGACTGAATATAAAAAGGCCACCTCGAGTGACCCCGATTTCTGCGCCATTGACAACCCGACCATGGTGCAGGGCGCGCAGACCGCTTTCCAGCGGCAGGCTACTGCCTTCGCCCCCTATGCCAACATTTTCGCTCCCTACTACCGGCAGGTGGACGCCACGTATCAGCTGTCACTCCCTTTCGACCAGCAGGACGAGAACATCCGGAAGGTGCCGGGCCCCGATGTGCTTGCGGCCTTCGAATATTACCTGCGGCACTACAACAACGGCCGCCCCTTCATCCTTGCCGGGCATTCGCAGGGCTCGGCCGTGCTCAAGTATATCTTGTCAGGCTACCTGAAGAGCCACCCTGATGTGTACCAGAGGATGATCGCGGCGTACGTGGTCGGCCAGTCGATCACCCCGCAGTACCTGGCGCAGAATCCCCACCTGAAGTTCGCCACGGGCAGCAGCGACACGGGGGTCATCGTTTCCTGGAACACCGAGGCTCCCACAACCACCATAACGAACCCCGTCACAGAGCCGGGGGGCATCGCCATCAATCCGATCACCTGGACGCTGGGCGAAGATACGGCAGATGCTTCCCAAAACCTCGGCTCACTTCAGCTGGACTCCACAGGGCTCCCGGTGCTTGACCAATACGGAGAAATTCTGCGCGTCACCGGCCTTGCCGATGCTCAAGTCGACCAAGCCAAGGGAGTGGTGATCTGCAGTACCGTCAACCCGGCCGACTACAGTCTCAGCAATGCCGACGGTATCTATCACGTCTTCGACTACCCATTCTACTTCTTCAATATCAGACAGAACGCCGCCGGCCGGATCGAGCAGTACTTCTCCGAACAAAGCGGGAATTGACCATGATTTCAAACCGGTCGCGACCACAAGGGGAAAGCTGACGCAGGTGATTTTTCGATTTATCCCCCTGCAATTGTCTTGTACGGCAACCAGGGGACGCAGTTGGTTTGTTGAGGAAAATCTTGACCGTCAACTACTCAACTGCGTCCCCTTAGCTCCCAAAGCATGGCTCTTCAGATGCTCCTTTTTATGTCTCGCACCATCTCATGAACCGATCCCCGGTAAGACCAGATTATCCCGCAGATGAAATAAAGCGCGGATGAAACCTTGAAATTTTCCCACCTGATCATCCTGTTGCCGACAGCTGTATGGTAGAGCCAATAGGACCAATCGACAGCTAACATCGCCGGGAGTAACGATCCAATGAGATATAGCGGCCACCTGGGTGGTTTCAGTTTCACTACGTTAACCAGTACAGACACAGTCCACGGCGCAAAGAGGTATGTCAGTCCACCCATGATGCGTGTTCAGTCTATTTGATGAAATGTGTAGCCCTGCCCCCTTCAACTCGTTGTTGCCGGCGAAGCCGGTATCGTTTCCTCAGCGGCGGCGTTTCTGGTTCCACGCCACGAGAGCGAAGACGACGAGGAGGACGATGCCGCTTATGATGGTCATGATTTGCAGACTCATTTATTCCTCCTGTTGGCTGAAGATCCTACGGCGAGGGATAAACATCGGGACATTCCGCTGATATTCGAGATATGCATCACCGAACTTCTCGGTCATCTGCCGCTCTTCCTTCCGCGCCAGTTGGACATAGGCGAACACGATGACCGGAAATGCGATGACCGAAAAGATTGTGGGCCAGTGCACGATGCCTTCGCCGAAAATAATGATGAATAGGCCCGTGTATTGAGGGTGACGCACGCGGGCATACACGCCGTCGGTGACGAGCCGCCCATCGCGTCGTGCCTGGTAGACCCTGCGCCATCCGTCTGCGACGAGCGTTGCACCGCCGAACACGATGGCATAGCCAATCGTCATGGCAACGAGATGCGCCATCGGCGTGCCAAAGAGCTGCGCCCACAGATTGCCTCCCTGGGTCCAGGCAAGATCGAGCCCGAAAAAGCGGGCCAAAAAATAGATGGTCAGTGGAAACCCGTACATCTCGGCATAGAAGGCGATGATGAATGCCTGGACAACTCCGGCACGCGCCCATTCCTTCCAGGTATGCGGCGCCAGATACCGGTAAAGAAGCCATGAGACGATTACTATTGCAATAGCCGCCAAACCCCACATTCCCAGGTGCATAGGCCACCTCCTTGCTGCTCAAGGAGCCGAAGTTCAATTACGCCAACGTTCGGTCCATTCGATTCAATTCTACCGAATTCAGGTGCGAATCCAAGGGATTCCATCTGATTACACATAGTGGGTATTGAGAACGCCGGAATGTCTGTGGCCCGGCCCCCTCTCACGAATACTGAAGACTGTCAGGCTGACGGTTTGACAGTATTGGCCGACTTCCTCAGGCAATTCGTTCCTTCCTTCTTCGTAACATCACCTACCCGTACCTCGCCTTGAATAACTTCAGCCTCGCAATAGTTGTCTCCCCTATAGGACAGCATCTTAATCGTGCCAACTTCCTTGAGGCCTTTGATCTGTTTATGCGCTTTCGGTGACCGATAACCGATCACTGTTTCCCTTTATACGGGAATCACATCTTGCTTGCAGCTCGTGTTTCTCATCTCTCCGCTACCACTGTGGTAAAGATGTATTTTGCTGCCTGTCTTCATAGTGACGATCCCTTCCATGTTTTGCGCGGCCGCCGCGAACTGTGGCGTTATTACCGGCAAAGACAGAAACAGGGCTCCAATAACAGCCATTGTGGTTTTCATTTACTTACTGCCTTTCTCAAGTTGTTGTTCTCCGAAATACCGACCTGATTCATTGTCACCTCCTCCCGGTCAATATGATGGTATGAATCGATCTTCATTTTTCATTGTAATCCGGCTCTCTGTGAGGTCTCCATTTCAAAACATCACGTGGAAAAACGAAATTGTTCATCCTCCCTGTCCGAATGAACCGGGCAATGCAGGAATGCTATTGATAGTGTACAGAATGGATTCTACGGTTTCGTCAAGCCTTCGCTCCCGCACCTGTGTGAAGCGCAAGCGTGCGATAGATGCCGGGTCGGTTTCATTCTTAACGTATCGATCTGTTTTTCGTGGAGACAGCCCGGCAGACAAAATTTCGTAGTGGGAATGGGGGCCGGTCGACCTTCCGGTATTTCCTGATAGAGCGACTACTGCGCCTGTGGCGACCATCTCTCCGACCCTGACCTCAATGACGGAGTTATGGCCATAAAGAGTCTTCACACCATTATCGTGCTCGATAATGACGGTTTCTCCATGACCGCCGTGAATGCCTGTGAAGACGACCCGGCCAGTACGCGTTGCTCGGACCGGGGTGCCGACCGGGACCGCGATATCCGTTCCGCGATGAAAGACCTGCCTGCCCGTGCCAAAGGGATCTGTGCGCCACCCCACGCCAGAGGTCACCACACCGTTATCCACAGGCAGTAACAGATCGGCTCGAACCTCGAGGGGCGCCAGCAGCAGTAGTAGTAAAGACGAAATGAAGATATCGTTCAACGTGCTCAATGTTTGTTCTCTCTCTCTTTTCCAATTCTTTCAACGGCAAAAAAGATCTCATTCCAGTTATTCGTAGCAAGTGGCACACCCGCAACAGATGAAATAAGAGACACCCAAAATATTTGTGTTGTGCCGTCGCATTGTTTCATGAATATGCAAAATGCGATGACTGTGCCATGTGTATAACCCGTTGAAAAAACGGTAGATAGTATGATTGGTCTCGGGTTTCAGGGGGGGGCTGGATGGAAGAATATTCAACGGCAAATGAAGTATATTCGCCACATTGAGAAGCGAAAGCCATTCAAGAGAAGTGAAGAACGTCCGACAGTGCATGTAAATTAAAATGCAGACTATCCTTAACTGGTTTGTTGAACAATCCACAAAATATTGCCCGACAATATGCAAATGTAACGTAATATCAGTCAATTATGCGATTCACATATCATCTGCCAAGGCAGATTCCGATTGGCATGGGAGAGGGCTATGAAATATTGGGTAAGTTCACTAGTTGCCGTAAGTTTTCTTATTTGCCCGGGAGAAAGTTCATTCGCCGCCTAAAGAGGTCGGCCATTGAGACTTGGGCCGGATCTTGAGCAGTCAGGGCTGCATATTTCATATTTTCCATTTTGCATAGATTTCTGCAGCAGTGCACGAAAATATTAGGGTATAGTGATTATTTTCGGCCTTCTCCCGGGAACCTGGCTATTGCCCGGCCGAAAACCGCCGTCACCGGGCCAGGCGCAGTGCCTGGTCCAGGTCGGCGATGGTGTCCGTGGGGTGCTCGGCCCCAACGCACAGCCGGACCATGTTGGGCGGAATGCCCGCCAGCGAGCGCGCCTCGTCGCCCTGCTGTTGGTGGGTTGAAATGGCCGGGATGGTGGCGACGCTCTTGATGCGCCCCAGGTCCGTTGCCCGCCAGATACGCTGCAGGCCGTCGAAGAACCGGCGGGTCTTTTCCACTCCCCCCTTGACGCAGAAGGACAACAGGTGCCCGTACCGGTTGACCGGTTTCCCGTACTGTTCGTCGTATTCCGCGTCCACCAGCCACAGGTATCTGCTGGCCAGCTCGTGCAAGGGGTGGTCGGGCAGTCCCAGATACTGGACGCTTTCCACCTGGGGGTGCCCCTCCAGGAACCGGGCCACCGCCATGGCGTTCCTGCTCAAAAGGTCCATCTTGGAGCGCAGGGTCCGCATGTCGTTCAGGGTCAGGACCGCCTGCATCGGGTGGAGGTTGGGGCCGAAATCGCGATTCTGCTGGTACTTGATGTGCAGGGAGAAATCGCTTTTCAACTGTTCGTCTTTGATGTTCGTAACCAGATCCTTGCGGGCGATGACCGCTCCGCAGATGCCGAAGCCGCTGCTGGTGAGGCTCTTGGTAGCGGATTGCACGACGATGTCCGCGCCGTGGCAGATGGGCCTGAGCAGGGCCGGTGTGGCAATCGTGGAGTCGACGATCAACGGCAGATTGTGGCTGTGGGCAAGGTCGGCGACCGCCTGAATGTCGAAGAAGCCAAGCTGGGGATTGCTGGGGAGTTCGCCGTAAAGGAATCGGGTGTGGGCGTCGATTTTCGAAGCCCATTCATCCAGGTTGGTGGCGTCCCTCACCCAGCGGCACTCGATGTTCTGCTCCTGCATCAGGCGGACCGAAAACTGCTGGAACGTCCCGCCATAGCACTGGACCGTGGCGACGAAGTTCCGCTTCTCGTTGACGTCCTCCTGTATCTTCAGGAACGGATGCACGGCCGTCATGATGGCCGCCATGCCCGACGACGTGGAGCAGCAGGAGGTCTCCCCGTCGAACCCGTATCCTTCCAAGAGTGCCAGGGTCCACTCGTAATAGTAGGTGGAGGGATTGGCGATTCGCGAGTAACACCAGGTGGGAATCTTGTAGGCGAGGGCCGCAGCCATCTCATCCGCGTCGCGATAGGCCTGTGCGGTACTCATGAAGATCGGCTCGATGATCGCTCCCTGGTAGTCCTCTATGGCGTCCTGGACCGTGTACAGGCCATGTACCGCAATGGTATCGAACTTCCATTTTTTCACCACCTCGCGAATATACCTCTCGCGGTTGGCCAGGTAGATGTTGTTCCGGTCGATATAGCGCTGCATCCCTTCGGTGATTACCACGTCGTCGGCAGGTGCCATGCGTACCCTCCTTAACGGCGTTCATTGTCTCGCGCCGGGATTTCGGGGATAGTCGCCATCTAATGACCAGCATATCTCCTCCCGGCACAGAGTCAATCGGGAGGGTTTTTTACGAAGGTAATTCCGGCCCTCAACTCCCGAGACACACCGGACGAGCAGACAAAAAAAGCCGCTCGTAAAAGAGCGGCTCTTTCCATGCCTGTCAACAACATCTTTACCCCGTTCAAGGGCAGTGTATAGCCACTTCTTTTATGCAACCATCTGTCAGGTGAATACCATCACGCTACATATTTCCTTTCGCGTTCAACGTCGTGGAGGCGCACCGGCAAAGCGTAGCGAAGACCGTATGGCTAGGTGGTGTTATGAGTAAAAATCCTCCTCGTGGAGGATTTGCTTAGCCACCAGATGGCAAGTAAATATAGAGCTGTAATTGGCACCATCATTAAGACAGAAGTGGTCACGTCAACTGAATTGACCCTCATTGTTTTAATGTCACGAGTTGCGACCATTAGAAACTGTGCGCTTCTTAGTAGTAGGGCAATAATTGCGGCATAACGTGCCCATGAATACAAGTTGAACAATCCAACAGAAATTGCAATCATAACAGCTATATAGATGACTGTAGATGTGAGAAAAGCCACCGAAGATGTCTTGGCGAGATACAACGGAATGACCGTAAGGACACCAGATATAAAGAAATAAACGCTTATAATTCTAAGTGTCAGTATTTGCTTGTTCATTTGTTGTCACCTAACGCCTTCGGAGCTGACCGGCCCGGTTTTATCGAGGGCCGGTCCTGCTTCCTGGTTGGCAGTTATACTTTCTATTGTGCAACAAAATGGATAATTGAGAGATAATCCCTCCATTCCCCACCATTTCCCTCTACCAAATATTCGGAACGAGGCGGTAGCGCACCTTGCGCATGTATTCCGTGTATCCCTGCAAGTCTCGGGCAAGAACTTTCTCCTCGTATACGATACGGAAGTACAGGATGGGCAGGAAGAGCGGAACGAGAAGCAGCGACCACCATGAGCCGAGAGCGAGCGGCGTACCGACAATGAGGAAAAGCGTTCCGAAATACATCGGATGCCGGACGAATCCGTACATGCCGGTCGAGATCACTTTCTGCCCTTCTTCAACACGCACATTCGCCGCCGCATAGGTATTTACCTTTGATACCAGATAAAAGATATAGTACGAGACAGCAATCAGGGCGTCTCCCAATACCGACACATACCAGGGTATGTTCGACCAGCCGAATCGAAAATCGAGAGGCGGCAGGACCAAGAGGGCGATAAATGCGGCAAAAAGAAAGAGGATGATTATTTTCTGCGCGGGTTCTTTCTCGTGAGAGACGCCCGCTTCTGTGCGTCGCTTCAGGAGCGCAGGGTCGTAGGTAACCAGATATGCCGTATATGCGCCGGAGGCGACAATCCAAACCGAGACAAATGCCCATCCTTGCCAGTAACGAAAGGTGCCCGCAGGAATGAAGACAAGCGCCAGAAGCGCGGCGATGCCGAATATTGAAGAACGGACAAGATAGGAGGTCATAGTCGTCATACGTGGTAAAACCTTCCAGGTGTCATGCCAGCATAAGTTTAACGTTGTGGGAGAACACCGGCAGTTTTTGCCGGTGTTTCTGCCTGGTTGGACGCTTGCTCTTTACTTTGATTTTGTGTCAAGGGTTGACCACTTTTGTCGTTTCTTTTGGTAGTAACATGTTATTTAGCTCAGCAAAAAACTCCCTACGACAAGAAATACCATTAGCGTTCAACCGGTGATCAGCAGACGGATAGACCTTGAGAATGAGGTTGTTCTTTCCTGCCTCAGTGAACTTCAACTCAAGGAAACGAGCTGAATCGACCGGAACACTCTCATCTTGTTCGCCGATGCCTACAAGAACGGGAATATTTAGCTTGAGAAAGTCATTGAGAGGTTCTATGTCCATGATGTCCGACCACCAGCGATAGGGATTACCATACCAATTCTTTTCAATGCTGCGTGGATCAGTCGAAATCTTCTCCCAGCCCGAATTGACATCGAACCATATTACGCCTTTTTGTTTGAGAGTGGAGAGGGATTTGCGCATTGAGTAGCCGCCGCTTCCGATGATCGCAAGGTGGGTAATTGCCGGGGATAACACGGCGACCTTGGTTGCGGTCAATGCTCCTTCCGAGACACCAACTAAGACGACATTTTTTGGTTTAGGCACTACGGTACTGATCTGTGTGGCGATGAATTCCGAATAGTCGGCTAGCCATTGCTCGGGATTGTTTGCGAGATGAAATTCTTTGCCGCAGCCAAACAAGCCGGTAGAGCGGTCGGATACAAATCGTTTGTTCAGGACGAATACGCGGGTATTGACAGTGAGACCGTTGACATAGTCGGGCATCACGGACTTCCAGCTGGGACAGCCTGTCGCTCCATAAAAGAAGAGCAAAGTATCTATCTGCGAAGCGTCACCAACGGTGAATGTGTAGTAGATGCTTGAACCGCCATCCTTGTAGTGAAAAGTTAGAGGGGGAGGGGCTTCGCTGCCGTACAGGTGGGCGGTGCGTTGAATTATCGTACAGCCAGACAATACGAAAACAAGTAATAGCAAAAGTACACGCATGTGCATAATCCTTATTGATTTGCCCAACGGGGGAGAGCACACCGGTGGCGGTATTATGCCGACCTGTGTTGCGCTTAGTTGAGCGTCGCTAGAAATCTGAGATCTTCCAATTACCGAACACATTTTCAACCGACACAGGATAACTCATCTTTTTATCACCTTCTGGCACTAATAACTCGAAATCGGCATAACTGTCGTATTGTCGAATTTTTTTTATATCTGCATGAGTAAATATATCCTTTGCGATTTCTGTCATTTTTTGTTTTCCCATAGCAGTGAACACTTCTGCCATTTTCTCCCAGTACCTATTTGTTACACACGCCTTGAGTTCTAGCATATTTCCAGCACGTAAAGCTTCGCGGTATACACTGATAGTCCCTTCAGGAGTCGAAAGCCTAGGATCCAATGGTTTGTTAAGTTCTTCAGGGTCAACAAGTTCCTTTTTTGTTGCTTCACGAAGATACGTAACTCCATCTTTCATCTCTTTTGTATTTGAAAATTGCAAATCATGCTCGATAGCACCGCGTTTCATTAGTTCATCAACTATCTTCTTGTCTTGAGATGACAGAGAAGACGGCCCTTCTCTCAAGCTTTTGCTTCTGAGAGAAGCGGGAACATTTTGCAGATTATCGGTAAAATGAATTACCCCTTGCTTGTCTGTGTATTGGTAGATTTCCGCACTTGCAAAGTGTGCATTAGCAAATATCACCATGACAAAAGATATGCAGAGACCAGCCAGGTAAAGGCAGTTATCGGAAACTCGCATTTTAGTTCTCCTTAACTTTTGTCGCTCGACGTCGTGGGCGCTGACCTGCCGGGCGTCTTTTGCCCGGTAACGGTCTAGCGTCCTAGTTATGTGCTCTTCCTGCCTTTCTAGCGACCAAACCAAACCCAATTGTCGTAACTATGAGACCAATGGAAGTTAAAATGCTCCCTGTGTACCAGCTCAATGGTGGCCCTGATGTTGATAATACTTTTCCCATAGCATCAATGGTCGCATGCCCGAAAGGCGAAAAAAGCTGAGTTAGCTCTCCAACAGCCATAAGGGCGATTCCAGAGGCAAGTGTTAAAGTTCCTATGGTTTTTTGCCTTTTGTAAAAAAATATTCCTATTATCACTAAGCAGGGTATAGCAATCCAAGAGGTGATTACCGAAAAAAAGTGGGCAAATTCAGCCATATGATTCTCCTCATCTTACTTGCACATAACGTGGTCGGCGTTGACCCGCCAGCCCAGTCTTCTCGGGCGGGCGGTGTCTAACGACGTGGTTGTACCTTAGCCTCTACGCTCTCTTACTGCTGCTTACCGCCCAGCAAGGAACGCAGCCTGCGGAGCAGTGAAGGTTTGTTGATGCCTCGCTCAACCATGACATTCTCACATAGTTGGTGGACGTGTTTCACTGTTTGATTCCATTCCTTCTGTTTATCAGGAAAATAAATATCCCTTAGCCCTTTCCAGTGAGCGGCGTAGTCGTGAAACGCAACCAGTGCTGAATCATCATCTCCAGACTCTTCGATCTTTTTTGCTTCATTCTTCAGTTCTTGCCAGGCTGAACCGTCCTCTGCGTGAATCTTTGCGAAATCAGCCATGCGGAGAATTTCGGAGATCAGTTTCTCGGTTTTGCATTTGTCTTCATTTTGCATTTTCATCTCGTGGTACAACGTGGGGTCAGGGGTCAGGGGCCAGGCTTGCATTCTTGCAATTTCAATAAAAGCAAGATGCTTTTCAGCTTTCCCTACTTCCCTTCCACTTCAGAAAAAACAACTATTTATACCACAACCCATCCTAAGATTTAACAATTTTTATAATATTTTTTTCTTAGCCATCATAAATACTACAAAACCATCAAACACCACCATCACTAACCAAATATGCAAGAATTAAGCAATCTTCGGGGTCAGTGCTTGAAGAGTCAGTTTTTTACATCCTTACCAATGTAGTTTTTCATGCAAAAAAAGTTATCTTTTAGACGTGACCACAAACTTCCAAAAATCGGTGACTAACGATAAAAGCTGGAAGAAACACATTATTGTATGCACAGGGGGAGTATTTGCTGTTGACTGACCACCTTATAATGGGTGACACTTGTACGCTTTCCAGAACTGTGCACCATTAGAAAAGTTCAGCGAATCGAAAGTTTTTTTAACGGTGCGCTCTCCGGTCTCAGCCAGGCAGCGCGTCGGATCAAGCGGCGTATCGGAACGGATGGGGTGTTGCGCAGAAGGATGTAAAAGATTTCAATACTTCGTTTATCAAGCCTGACCCAGGTCATGCAGTCCGCCCGCTCGTTGCTTTTTGTCTTGTGCAATCGGATTCACCGAGTCAAGTTGGCTCGACACCAGAACATCTGGTCCCCACTTTTGAACGTAAGCATTACCTTAATAGGAGTCTTGCAATGACAGAAACACCAGAACCTTCATCGGATGCTTTTCACCATTCCTGGGAGTTTCCCGGGTGGGGCAAATCCTCGATAATCAAGGATTTGCCTGCCACTGAGTCGCAAAACATTACGTACCTTGATCAAACGCCCAAACATAAACTCGGCACCTGGAAATCAACGGCAATTTGTGGAAATGATATTACTTCGAGCGTGCTCTACGTTTCTGCGCTTTGCACCGCTCAGGCCGGCGTTTACGCGCCAATCGTCTTGCTGATCGTAAGTGCCGTGCTTTATCTTTATCGCAAGGTTTACGCGGAAGTCGGGAGCGCACTCCCCTTGAATGGCGGAACATACACCGTCTTGCTGAATACCACGAACAAAAAGCTCGCTTCAGGTGCAGCCTGCTTGACACTGTTGTCATACATCGCGACCGCTGTCATTAGCGCTAACGAAGCCATGCACTATGCTCACAGCCTCGTGAGTAATTTGAATATCATCACCGCAACCATCGGTGTTCTGGCCTTCTTCGCCCTATTGAATTTGATTGGAATCACAGAATCCGCCGTGGTTGCACTAGGTATTTTCATCATACACATGCTGACCATGACCGTATTGGCCATAGCTGGGATTTATGCGGTCTGCCAGGATTTCTCGCTCTTTCAATTGAATTGGAACATCCCCAGTTCATCCGGTTTGTCTCATGCACTTATTTTCGGATTCGCCGCGGCCATGTTAGGAATCAGCGGTTTTGAAAGTTCCGCCAATTTTATCGAAGAACAACAAAAAGGGGTCTTTCCCAAAACCTTGAAAAACATGTGGCTCGCGGTCGCGATACTCAACCCTTTGATCAGCCTGCTTGCCCTGGGATTGCTTCCTTTGGACCAGATCCAGAAAGTTCCACCCAATCTTCTAGCAACGATGGGAGATCTTTCCCTGGGCAGCACCTTTGCCAAGATAATCAGCATTGATGCGGTGCTGGTGCTTTCAGGTGCCGTGTTGACCAGTTATGTAGGTGTTACAGGCCTGGTTCGACGCATGACCCTGGATCGTTGCCTGCCGCAAATCCTGCTCCAAGAAAATTCATGGCGAAAGACGAATCATTGGATCATTCTTGGTTTTTTTGGACTGTGTACCTCGATATTACTCGTAACGTCCGGCAATATCACAACGCTTGCGGGTGTCTACACCTTGTCTTTTCTGAGCGTTATGGGGCTGTTCGCCATAGGGAACATGTTACTGAAAAGAAAACGTTCTCGATTGCCGAGAGACGTTCGCGCAAGCTGGACGACGGTGACCATTGCGCTCGTTGCCGTAATCATCGGATTTGCAGGCAACGTGTTGCTGGATCCTGTCAATGTACAGATTTTTGCGGGGTATTTTCTCCTAGCCGTCGGGGTCATTACCGTCATGTTTTTACGGGTCGAGATCTTGAAACTGGTGCTCTTTATATCTCGAGCTATCCTGGAAAAAGTAGAGGCTTTCAACGAACGCATTCATGTCAGGATAATGAGTAAAATAAGTGACATCAATAGTCGTTCGGTGGTGTATTTCACCAAAGGCGACAACGAGGCAACGCTCAATCAGGCGGCACTGTATGTGTTGGAAAATGAAGAGACCAACAATCTGAAAGTTGTGCATGTTTTTGAAGATGAGCAGAAAATACCCCCCAATTTAGCCCACCATCTGCAGATAATTGACAAATTGTACCCTCACCTGCGTATTGACTTTTTAGCGGTAAAAGGGACTTTTGACGCATCGTTGATTGATCAACTCGCCAAACGGCTCAACATACCCAAAAACATGATGTTTATTGGTACGCCAGGCGACCGGTTCCCGTATAGAGTTGAACAACTGGGTGGGGTAAGGGTTATTCTCGCCTGATCTTTCCAGGTAAAAGCCTGGCAGGCGGGATGACCTTGGGTGCGGTTCGATCCCGTGGGACCTGATCAAGGAAAGAGACAATGGGCAGGGTTCCGTGGACGTTCCTGATCTTGAGCTGAAGCGAACATTTCCGCGTTATTGCACCCGAGCAAGAACGTCCCCGACAAATCCGAACAAAAAAGGGCCATCCCGCAGCTTTCCGAAGATTGCAGGATGGCCCTTTGCTCTTTATTGTTTTGTATGTTTGCGGCTTACGCCACCAATCCAACTCCCGTCAGACGCGGCACACCGCCCCCGGCTACTCGCCGAACAGGGTAGTGGACAGATACCGCTCACCGGTGTCCGGCAGCACCACCACGATCAGCTTGCCGGCATTTTCCGGCCGCCCGGCCACTTCCAGCGCGGCA
>JAQUHN010000061.1 GCA_028683555.1 Geobacteraceae bacterium
CAAACGTCGCCACAGGATCCCGTCTCTACCTGTGCCCTGGGATACATATCGAAGAACAAACCCTCAATAGAGGGGTAGGGATGCTTTTTCCCTCTTGACTACTGACAGCCATATCAGGTTTTGGAAACCTGGCAGGTCTTGTCTGAAGTGGGCAGGTTCTACCATCTAATTCTTATACCTTACACCTGGACATTCCAATTGATTGGCTCGATGCTTCTGCTTGTTTCCGCTATCGCCAGTGTCACGTTGCCGCTCTTCACCTTGTTCAGCAGCAGGCGCCCCCCCTGCGAGGCAAGCAATGCCGCCGGTTCGGCTACGCCGGTAGCGCCGATGGCTTTCAGTGCATGCGGGGATGGCGGGGAGGGGATGGCAACGGCATTCAATTCACTGCTTTCGTAGAAAGTTATCGGAATGGAGTATTGTTCGGCAAAGGCCAGCAGGCCCGGCTCGCTTCGTTTGGCAGCGGCGCTGGCAATGCAGCTGATGGTCTTGATGGAAAGAGAAAGCTGCGTCAGGTTGGTCAGAACGACCTCTTCAATCTCGTCAGCCGCTGTGCCGCTGTTGCAGCCGATGCCCAGCGCCAGGTTCCGGGGCCGCAGTATCAGCAGGGTCGGTCGCCGGCACTCCGGCGGAATTTCCCGGTTGGTGACGAACAGGTACCCCTCGGCCGTGCTGCCGAGCGCCGCGGCAAAGTCTGGATGATAACTGAGGTTTCCCCGTCCGGAAACAGCGCGTTGTACCTGGCCGGTCGGATCTACCACGGCGATTTCCCGGTTTTCCAGCAGCAGCGTGTTAAGGACCTTGACCCGTGACAGGTCGTCGATGATCCAGCCCTGTTCTCGGGCCAGCATATCGAACGAGGGAAGTCCATGGACATCGGTGGCCGTGGTTATAACTGCAGTTGCTCCGCTGACAAGAGCGCACTGTTCCGCCAGCCGGTTGGCCCCCCCCAGGTGGCCGGAGAGGAGCGAAACGGCAAACCTGCCGGCATCGTCCATGACCACGATGGCCGGGTCGCGGTCTTTACCCTGCAGCAGCGGCGCGATCATCCGCACCACGATACCGCTGGCCATGATGCAGACCAGCCCATCCTTTTGGTGCCACACTCTGCCGATGAAAGACTGCAGTTCTTCCGCATATACCGTGCATGGCGTATCGACTGTCGAAGCGTGTTTGGCCGGAACAAACAGCTCTGCGCCGGGGATTGCTGCTGCTATGCGTCCCCCCAGGAGGGCACCGTTGCCGGTTATGGCGATAATGGCGATCTTCATGACATCCAAGTTCAGGGGCGGGCACACGGTTCGCCCCTACCGTCAGGTTACTATCCCTTTGCGGCAGCCATGGCTGAATTCCTTGTCATAGAGCAGCGACTTGGCCTGCAATCCTTCTTTCCTGGCCCTCAGTACATTGCCCACCAGGATCAGGGCCTGTTTGCCGATACCTGCCTCTTTCACCTTTGCGCCGATATCGGCAAGGGTTCCCTCAATGACCTGCTCATCGGGCCAGGAAGCGCGGTAAACCACGGCAGCCGGCGTCTCGGCGGTATACTCTCCCTGGAGCAATTCCTCTACAACCCGGTCGATCATCGATACGGACAGGTAGATGACCAGTGTTGCGCCGATTTGCGCGAGCTCTTGGAGGGCTTCCCGCTCCGGCACCGGTGTCCTTCCCTCCAAGCGGGTGAAGATCACCGTCTGCGAGACCTCCGGCAGGGTCAGTTCCTGTTTCAGGGCTGCAGCTGCGGCAAAGGCGCTGGTTACTCCCGGCACCACCTCATAGTCGATGCCGAGCCGGTCCAGTTCCGCCATCTGTTCCTGGATCGCTCCATAAATGGAAGGGTCGCCGGTATGGAGGCGCACCACGTTTTTGTCGGCCAGCAGCGCTTCGGCAATGGCAGCGGTGGTCTCATCCAGGGTCATGGACGAGGAGTCATACACCTGGGCCTGCGGAGCATGGCTGTGCACCAGGTCCCGATCCACCAGGCTGCCGGCGTAGATGACCACCCCTGCCTCGCGCAGCAGGCGGGCACCCTTCATGGTGATCAGTTCCGGGTCGCCGGGACCGGCACCGATGAAATGGACTTTAGGCACGAAAACCTCCAAACAGCAAAGCCTTTGCCACAGAGAACACAGGGATCACTGAGGGAAAAAACAATAAATTTCTAAAAAGAAAATCTTCTCAGTCCGTCGATGAGCCTGCTTTCTCCAAAATTAATTAACAATCCGCGTTTTAAACCTGTGCTTTTCAGGTAAGAAAGTACCTGGGCGGCAAAAATATCATCAAGTTTCCGTACAGACTTTCAATAACTACTTCACCAGCGACTACCACATCCAGCCTTTGACCCTTGATCCTTTTGCCTTTATAAATCACATCAACTTCTTTTTGTCGCTCGAATGCAATGTTTCTAAGACTGAATTCATGGCACAGCGCCTCCTCGTAGATCGACTCCAGCAAAGCCGGACCCAAGACCCTATGGACTTCTATCGCAGAAGATATGATCTTTTCCGTAAGCGGATCTCCCATTAAGTATCCTTAGATCAGGGTCTGAAAAACTCTGTGTTCTCTGTGACCTCTGTGGCTAGGTAGTTGTTCTCTTTACGATCAGCAGCGAAAGATAATCCAGCTTTTGCCCCACCAGTGACGCCAGATCGAACACCACCCGCTCCTGGCTCGTCCCGGCCCGGCTGACAAAAGCGCCGTTGCCGTCGAGTCCCAGCTCCTTCAGCAGTGCGTACACCCGGTCGAAGACCCGGTTGACCTTCATGAGAACTACCGTATCGAAATCCACCAGGGTCTGGCGGAGCTTTTCCTCTTCGAAGGTGGCAGGTAGGACGGCAATCCGTTCCGATGCCGCAGCCAGGGGCATGCCCGCGGCCACAGCCGCGGCAGTAATGCTGGAGACCCCCGGCACCGCTTCAATGGCAATGTCAGGGTGACGTTCGCGGAAAATGCGGTAGAGATAGAGGAATGTGGAGTAGAGAAACGGGTCGCCGATGGTGATGAAAGCCACGTCCCGGCCCTGCCTGATATGGGAGATCAGCGTTTCGGCGGCATCTTCCCAGAACTCATCCAGCCCCTGCTGGTCCTTCTTCATGGGAAAGATGCGGACGATGACCTCCTGGCGGGAACGGTCGAGAAAGGGTTCCACGATGGCGAGGGCATGGCTGGAGTCGTTCGCCGTGGCAGCCGGGGCGCAGATCACCGGAACCTGGCGAAGGATCCGCTCGGCCTTGCGGGTCAGGAGTTCGGGATCGCCGGGTCCGACGCCGACAGCATAGATCCGGGCCACTATTCTTCGCCTCTGCGCGCCGAGATGATGTAGACCGGGTTATGCGCCTCGAACAGCTTGTATTCGGTGAGGCCAACCGTTTTGGAGACATTGATGCAGGAAACCTCGACGTTGTAGCCGTGATCTTCGAGGAATTCCACCGCCTTGGTGAGGGTGTCGAGGGTGACGGCATTGAGGACAATCACGCCGTCGGGCTTCAGCCGCCGGTCCACGGCGTCGATAATATCGTCCAGCATCCCGCCGGAGCCGCCGATGAATACCCGGTCAGGATTCGGCAGTTCGTCGATTCCTTCCGGAGCATAGGCTTCCACCAGCATCACGTTCTTGGCGGAGAATTTTTTCAGGTTTTCCCGGATGAAGGACAGGTACTGGGTATTCTTTTCCAGCGCATAGACCTTGCCGTTCGGCATCAGGTTGCCCGCTTCGATGGATACCGATCCGCTGCCGGCGCCGATGTCCCAGAGCACCAGGTCGTTCTGCAGCTGGAGCTTGGCCAGGGTCACGGCACGGATCTCCTGCTTGGTGATCAGTTTCCTGGCGGTTGCGAATTCGTCGTCGGCAATGCCGATGAGCGGATAGTTTTCCAGGTTCGGTTCCCAGGCCTTGATCAGGATGAGGATATTGAGCGGGGAGGATTGCATTTCCACGAGTCCCCTGACATCGGTGCGGGTGAACTTTTCCGTGGCGAGGCCCAAGTCTTCGCAAAGATACACGTCATAACCTTCCGCGCCCCGGTTGATCAGCTCCCGGGCGATTGCCGCCGGGGAGTTTTTCTCGTCGGTGAGCACGGCCGCCTTGTCGGCAGCGATAATGCGGTCGATGGCACCCTTCAGGCCTCGACCGTGGACGGAGACGAAGATGGCATCGTCCCACGGCTCCTTGATCCGCGCGAAAGCGTATTGGATGCTGGTGACATTGGGAAAGATCTCGATCCGCTCCTTGGGGAGGTTGCGGAACAGGAACCGGGCAACACCGAAGAAATTCGGGTCGCCGGAACTGAGTACCACCACTCTTTTTTCGGTAGTCTTGAGGAGCTCCAGCATGATGGAAAGATCGGAGAAGGTCTTTTTTTCTCCCGTAAAATCGGGAAAGATGTCGAGCAGTCGCTGGTGGCCGATGAGCAGTTCCGCCGAGTTGATAACCTCGAGCGCTTTCGAGCCGAATCCTTCCCAACCTTCGATGCCCGCGCCGATCAGATAGATTTTGTGCTGCGGCATGATTTTCCCCCCTGAACTTTCAGAACATTCGACTTCCAGCCGGCCAGCAGAGTGTCGTCTCTCTGGTGATTTTACCGGAAATATACCATTTCTCCACCGTAGCCTGCCAGTAAAACCTTCACCTTGAGGCCGGGAGCGACTTGCTCGGCGAAGCGTATCGCCCGGGCGGCGACCAGCGAGATGATAGCCGCGGCCCGGTCCGTTGTCTCGAAAACCTCACGGGCGGTATTGGCCTGCCGGACAAAAGGCGCAAAGCGCAAGGTGCGGGGCGACTCGGTGAGCCATTCCCGCAAGCGGTCCAGTTCCAGTCGTGAGCAGGAAACATGGGTCTGCTCGTGTCCGCAGGCAATTTTCAGCAGCTTGGCGAATTGTGCGGCGAGAATTACGTTGCGGATCCCTCTTTGCCGGCATGCCCGCAAGGCGTGGCCGACATGATCGCCCATCATGATATACGATTCAGCAGAGATTCCCCGCAGCAGTTTCCGGTAGCCCTTCTTGGCCATTTCTTCGGGACCCGGGCGGCCATCGGCCAGAAAACCGGTTGCAAGATGCCGTTGTGCTGCCGCTTCGCTGGTTCGGCCGGTGGAGAGCACCAGCGATTTGCAGCCGCATGCCACGGCCACGTCGATGGCCACATCGATGGTATCGGTCCAGGCCTTGCCGGAGATCGGTTTGACGATCCCGGTGGTGCCGAGGATCGAGAGTCCGCCAATGATCCCGAGACGTTCATTCAAGGTTTTTTTTGCCAGTTCTGCGCCGTTCGGAATGCTGATCGTCACCTCGGGTATCCGGGGGGCACTATGTGCCGTCAGCAGCGGGCAGTGGAGAGAGAATATCTCGTTGACCGCTTCCGCAATCAACTTGCGGGGCACGGGATTGATGGCCCATTCTCCCGGCGGCACGGCAAGACCCGGTTTGGTGACCCGGCCGATGCCGGTCCCACCTCGGATTATCACCGGCTCGTCTCCCGAAGATTCGGCCAGGGTCACCGCTGCGTGGATTTCCGCGCCGTTGGTCACGTCGGGATCGTCGCCGGCATCCTTGACAACAAAACAGCGGGCGTTGTCACTGGCGAAGTGCTGACCATGCAGGCGGAAGCGGGCGATGTCGCCGGTTGGAAGGATTATTTCCACTTCTTCCAGCAGATGCTGATCCCGCAGCATGAGGACGGCTCCCCGGGCGGCGGCGGTAGCACAGGCCCCGGTGGTATACCCGTACCGCAAGGTTTTGGTCATGTGAGCCTCTTCGGCACCCGGCCCGGCAGTTTTTCTCAGCCGAGGTGCAGAGTGATGGGTACAATGAATCAGACAGCTTTTCCCGGCATGTTCTAATCGGCTGCCGTCGATGATTCCGCTAGTTTCAACAGTGCATTCACCACTGCCGCCGCCACGTTGGAGCCGCCCTTCCTGCCACGGTTGGTGATGTAGGGAATGGCGAGTCCGGCAGCTTCCCGCAGCAACTCTGCCTTGCTTTCTTCGGCACCGACGAATCCGACCGGCAGACCGATTACCAGGTCCGGTCGCAATCCCTCCTGTCGCACCAGTCTCAGCAGTTCGAAAAGGGCTGTCGGGGCATTGCCGATGACGAAAATGCCGCAGCCGGGATCGGTTGCTGCCTTACGCATGGCCAGGATGGAGCGGGTCACGCCGAGTCGAACCGCTTCCGCGGATACCGCCGGATCGGCTATGAAACAGGAGCCCTGGATGCCGAAACGGCCGAGGAGTCCCTTGTTGATCCCGGCCAGGGCCATGGTTGTGTCGGTAACGATGCCGCGGCCGCGGCGCAGGGCGGCTATGCCGCCGGCTATGGCATCGGGCGAAAAGGCCATGCTGCGGGCGTAGTCGAAATCGGCGCTGGTGTGGATGACACGGCGCACTACCGGCCATTCCAGCGGTGACCAGTCGTGGGGGCCGACCTCCGCGTCGATGATGCGGAACGATTCCGCCTCGATCTGTTCCGGTCGCAGATGGACCGACATCAGTTCCAACCCTGTTCGCTGAATCCCTCTTCAATCCGGTCAATGACCAGCTTGGCAAGGCGCTTGTGCACCCCGAGGTGCTTGCCCATGGCCATCTCCACACCGGGATGACGCAGGCGCGCCTCTTCCATCTCCTTGGGCAGGTCTTCCTGCACGTGAGCGCCCATATAGAGGAAATAGGGAATCAGCAGGATGCGTTCCGCGCCCTGGGCCACGCAGGCATCGATTCCCTGCTGGATGGTGGGGGCATGATTTTCCCGGAACGATACCTCGACGATCTGGTAGTCGGTGAAATCCTTTACCATTGCTGCTATCTGATTGACGGCTTGGTTTGCTTCGGCGATGCGGCTGCCGTGTGCCATGAGCAGGATTGCGGTTTTCATCGTAGCTCCTTTTTTCAAGTGAACAGGATTGACAGGATATACAGTATTTACGTGGTTTGTAAACCAAATAGCGCCATATCTGCCAGTTGTGCAAAATTAGCAAAATATTATGCAAAAGCCAACTATCGATCTCTGCGGGAAAATAGATGCGGCCTTGCTGTGTGCATTCTTGCTCTTCTTCCTGATGTTCTATGTTGTTGCTAGGCAGTTTCCATCCGGAAACCCCGGATTTGAAACTATTGATTTTCAATTCGGAAACGAGGAATTTATGTCCTGGCAAGGAAATCAAGGAGTTGCGCGGAGGAGTACCCAGGTACGCCACACAAGCAAGCCCGCGGATTGACACAGCCAGGGCGAAAAAGAACCGTTTCCGGATGAAAACTAGGTAACGGTATTCATTTTTTCAAGTATTTCCCGCCGCGCTTCGCCGATGGTGAGCGGAATCCGGTCGAAGGGCAGCTCATCTTCGTGTTTCAGCCGGTAGATGAGCTCGGCGATGTGGGGCAACCGCAGCTTGACATCCGCCATCTCGGCCGGTGCGGTGAGGACTTCCTCCGGAGTTCCCCCGCGCACGATGCTTCCTTTGCTGAGGATGTGGAGGCGGTGCAGGAACAGCGGCACCAGGTCGACGCTGTGGGTGGCCATGATGATAGTGACGCCGTTTTCCCGGTTCAGCCTGGTCAGCAGTTCCATCATCCGGTACTCGCCCATCGGGTCGAGGCCGGCCGTGGGTTCGTCCAGGAGCAGGATCTCGTGGCCCATGGCCAGGAGGCCGGCGATGCAGATCCGCTTTTTCTGGCCGAAACTGAGGTGATGGATGGCCTTGCCGGCATACTCCTCCATATCCACATTGCACAGCGCACTCTGAACCCGGTCCGCGACCTCGGCGTCGGCAAAGCCCATGTTGCGCGGGCCGAACGCCACGTCCTCGAACACCGTGTGGGCAAACAGCTGGTCGTCCGGGTTCTGGAACACCAGGCCCACCTTACGGTAGATATCCCGCGGCGACAGCCTGCGAATGTCCTCGCCGTCCAGCAGGACCTTGCCGCAATAATCCTTGATCAGGCCGTCCATTGCCTTCAGCAGCGTGGTCTTGCCCGAGCCGTTGGAACCGAGGATGCCGGTGAATTCGCCGCGCATGACGTCAAAGCGGATCCCGGAAAGGGCCACCGTACCGTCAGGGTAGCGGAATGTTTCGATGTCTAGGGAAAGTCGTGGTGTGTTCACAAAAACCTTTATGTAATTGACAGGATGTAAAGAATGAAGAAATAAAATTCAAAAGCGTGTAATTGATTCTGTAATTTCTGCCTTACCTCTGTGAGAGAGGTGGCATTAAGGATTCTTGCCGATAACCAGAAACTCATCACGTACAATTCAAAACTGCCTTTTCCATACTCCCGTTTATCCTGTCCATCCTGGTCAATTGCTTTTATAGCTTCCAAAGAATTCCCATGCAGACGATGAACATCAGGCTTGCCGCCACCTCACCGATCCGAAACGGCTTGTGTTTCAACATCGGCAGATTGCCGTCATAGCCTCGCTGCAGCATGGCAGTGGTGACGGTGCGGCTGTTATCGAAAGCCTTGATCACCAGTGTGCCGGCAAGGGTGCCGAAGGAGCGCAACCCGGTGCGGTAGCCGGTGTAGCCGAGGCGGTTTTTCTGCGCTGCGTAGATGACCCGGGCATCGTCATGGAGCAGGAACAGGTAGCGCCAGGCAAACAGGGTGACCTCGATGAAGGCCTGGGGGAGCCGCAGCCAGGAAAAGGCGGCCATCAGTTCGGTAAACGGGGTGACAGCGGCCAGAGCGTTGACGACCGATACCGCACCGATGATCCGTGTCGCGATCATCAGGCCCTCAGTCAAGCCTTCCCGGTACCCGGTCAGTTCGATGCCGAACAGGCTAACGGAAAAGAGCGGCGCGTGGCCGGAACAAAAAAGCTTGAGCAACACGATCATCAGGATGATGAAGGCCGGTTCGGCGAAGCGCAGGGCCAGGGACCGCAGGCGCACCCCGGCCCGGATGCAGATGCCGATGCAAAGCAGGGTCGTTACCAGCGGAAGCAGCAGCCCTTTGCCGCTGATTACCATCAGCAGCAGGGCCAGCGAGCACAGCAGCTTGACGCGCGGGTCGATATCGGCGAGGAAGGTTCCGTTATGAGTGCTATGGGTGAAGATATGCATGCCTGTTGTTCCCGTAGCCGGAGGTTCCGACCACTGCCTGCCGAGTGATTCAGCTCCGGTCTTGCCGATTGCCGGTAATTTTGTACTGCCGCCAGAGGAGGTACCCGCCCCAGGCGAGCGAAAGCAGCATGAGGGCAACGCCGATGGCGAAGGTCAGCTGCGCGATACGATGGTCGTGCTGCAACCAGCCAAGCTTGCGGAGCAGAACTTCCCAGTCGTGGTAGTCTTCCACTTCGCTGCCGGTAACGCCGCCCAGCAGCACCAGTTGCCCGGCACGGGCATCGTCCATGTACGGGGCGATGTCGAGAAAACTTTCGCCAAGCCACCAGAGCCCCACCGAGGCGCCAAACGGATTGCCCTTCAGCACAAAGGCGCAGAGCACGATAGTCGGCACCAGCCACTGGCCGAGGGTACCGCCGAGCACCTGAAGGAAGCGGCCGAACGGGGC
The DNA here is from genome assembly GCA_028683555.1 of Geobacteraceae bacterium. Classification (GTDB taxonomy): domain Bacteria; phylum Desulfobacterota; class Desulfuromonadia; order Geobacterales; family Geobacteraceae; genus RPRC01. The sequence continues at coordinate 9,498 of JAQUHN010000061.1, forward strand.
GAAGAAAACATGTCCCGCTTCGTGGAAGGGGAGATTTATCAGGTGCAGGAACGATTCTCCCACGTAGTTTGAGGCGATGGAGCTGGTCATGAGGCGGAAGCCCCAGGCGAGCAGCACCAGGTAGACAAGCGCACGACCGGCAATCAGGAGACGACTTTCTTCCGGGTTGACCAGCAGCAGCCGTTCTTTCAGCTGGGCCGCTATTGCCCGCTGGGCCGTTGCCGGCACTGATTCCGAGGCGTGCTGCACAGGCGGCGATTCATCGTCCGGCGTGTGGATCCGGGAAAAGATTACCCCGCAGAGCCGGCATTCGCTCATTCCGTCTGGCTGTTCATGGCCGCATTTCGGACAGATCATGGAATCCCCTGCAACGGTGCTATTTCCTTTTTTTCTGGCCGCGCGCCGGTCCGGTTGCTTTCCCCTCCAGCAGCATCCGCCAGCAATAACCGGCAGCGAAACCGCCAACGGCCCCGGCCATGAGGAAGACAAAGAGCAACAGGTCGCCCTGGTCGGTATTGATGAGCGGACTGTGGGCTTCGCGACCCCGCTCGGAGGCGAATTTTTCCACAACGGACTCGTCGACGCCGGGCCAGGTTTCCGCGCCGGAGGCGCTCTGGCAGAAGGTTAAAGGAACGAGGCTAAAGGTTACAAGCGATACAAATACGGCAACTGCAAGGGACCTTCTGATGCTCCCGGCGCTTTGAACCCGATGCCCAATGCCGATTATCCTAGCCATGTGCCTTTACCTCCCCGGGCTCGATCACCCGCATTCTGACCAGGATATCCGGCCGTTTCCGGTACAGCAGCACTACCATGCCGGCGGTCATGGCACCTTCCAGGATGCCGAGCGGCAACTGTGTCGGCACGAAAGCGATGAGGATCTTTTCCAGCAGCGGCAGGAACGGCTCGCTGCCCCGGATACCGGAGGCCAGCTCTACGGATGTTGCCAGGTAGGTGGCCCAGTCCGCCTGCAGGCCGGCAAAGAAGGCGGCCAATGCCAGCGGCGCACCCATTGCGCGCAGGCCCTTGAAGGTGAGATAACCGGCAAGGGAGCCGATCACGCCCATGGAGAAGATATTCGCCCCCCAGGTGGAGAGTCCGCCGTGGGAGAGGAACAGCGCCTGCAGCAGCAGGGCAACCGCCGCAATCAGGCTGCTGATCCAGGGACCGAGCAGGATCGCCGCCATCCCCGTGCCGCAGGGGTGGGAGCAGGTGCCGGCTGTCGGCACCGGTACCGGCATGCAGGAGATGATGAACACCACCGCTGCCATCAGCCCGACCAACGGCTTGATGGACAGGTCTTCCCGGGCCAGCGAGTTCAGCTGGCGGATGCCCAGCGCCACGAACGGCACGGCGAGCGCGAACCAGCCCACGGCCCAGGGCAGTGGCAGGATCCCTTCGGAAATGTGCATGGCGTAAGCCGGGGCGGCGACCAGCAGCAGGGTGATGCATAGAAGCACTTTCATCATAGAAACCTCGTAGTAACAGGGTGGAGCTGGAGTAAAGAGTCGGGTTACGGATTAAAAAAGCGGGGTACGGATGAGAGGATCGGATTACGGGTACGGGGTTCGGGTACTGCGTAATCCGTACCCCGCTTTATTACCCCGCCTCTTTATCCCGTTTCTGTACCCGGTAATCCGCAATTCAAATCTTGTCTCCCCGCAGATAGCCGGAAAACATCTTGCTCGCGCCCCGCGAGGCGCAGAAATCGCCGCACATGGTACAGGTCTGTTCGTCCTCCGGCATGCGGCACTCCCGGATCGCCCGGGCATCCTCGGGGAACATCGCCAGGTCGAACTGCTTTTTCCAGTTCAGGTCACGGCGGGCCTTGCTCATCTCCCGGTCCCGCTCGCGCCCCTTGTCCGGGTACTTGTTCATGTCGCCGATATAGGCGGCGATCCGGGCCGCCTTGACTCCCTGTCGGACATCGTCTTCGTTCGGCAGCGCCAGGTGCTCGGCCGGGGTGATGTAGCAGATCAGGTCCGCTCCGTAGCGCGACGACTGGGCCGCGCCGATGGCTGCCGTGATATGATCGAAACCGGGTGCGATATCGGTGGGGATCGGACCGAGCATGTAGTAAGGGGCGTCGCCGCTCATTCTTTTCTGCAGTTGAATGTTTCCTTCAATTTCATCCATGGGCACATGACCCGGCCCTTCCACCAGCATCTGGCAGCCCATTTCGCGGCCCATTTCGGCAAGCTCGCAGTTGAAGAGCAGTTCCTGGATCTGGGCCCGGTCGGAAGAGTCGTGGATCGCTCCGGCCCGCAGACCGTTCCCCAGGGAGAGCACCGTATCGTATCGCTTGAGGATCGCCACCACCCGGTCGAACTTTTCATAGAGAGGGTTTTCCCGGTTATTGGCCAGCATCCAGGCAACCATGCCGACGCCGCCCTTGCTTACCAGGCCGCCGTAACGGTACCCCTGGCGCTGCAGGCGTTCGATGGTGCAACGGTTGATACCGCAGTGGACAGCCATGAAAGCCATGCCGTCGGCGCACTGCTGTTCGATGAGGTCGAACAGCATCTCGTCGTCCAGTTTGTTCGGGTCGCCGTACTTCCTGCCTGCCTCGCAGAATGCCTGGTAGAGGGGAACGTTGCCCACCGGCAGATTCACCGCGGCGATCACTTCGCGCCGCACCCGGTCCAGGTCGCCTCCCACCGAAAGTTCCATCAGGGTGTCGGCCCCGGCCTGTTGGGCGGCCTGCGCCTTGCGCACTTCGGCTGCATAGTCGACAATGTCCGATGAGGTGCCGATGGAGGCGTTGACCTTGGTCCGGAGGCCCTTGCCGATGCCGACCGCTTTCGGTTTGCGGAGGTGGTTCCAGGGGATGACGATCTTGCCTTCCGCCACCATCTGGCGAACAAATTCGGGGGATACGTTCTCTTCGCAGGCAACCGTTTCCATCTGGCTGGTCAGGATGCCTTCGCGTGCCAGTTCGATCTGTGTTTTCACAATAAATCCCTCGCTGCCACAGGGGCACTGAGAATATCCAAAAAAGGTGTTGGAAGATGTGTCTCTGGGTTCTCTGCAATCTCTGTGGCTAAGTGTTTTTGAATGCTAAGCAGTTTTTCACAAAAGCGGCCGCCATCTCCGGGCAGCTGCCGAAGTGGAGATGGATGTAGGATGCCAGGCAGTTCCGGGAGCGGTAGCCTTCGGCACCGATCGGGGTGTTGTTTTTGCTCACCCGGTACAGCCGTTCCACATGAAGCGGCATTTCGTCCATTTCCGAATAGTGGAATTCATGGCCGCGGGCCATGGTTCCCCGTAGTCCGAGAATCGAATCTGCCGCCAGTTCCACCTCCCGGTAGCCGAGCGCCTTTCGCCGGGGAAGCATGCTGGTGGCAACGGGAAAAATGCCGACCAGCGGCACCAGCTCCCGGCAGCTGCCGTCCGGAATATCCCCCGGCATAGCCGTGCCCCGCACTCCCCGTGTCAGGTAGATGAATCCGCCGCATTCGGCGTAGACCGGCATGCCCGCCTCGATGGCCGCCCTGATTGCGCCGATCATGCTTTGGTTGGCGGCGAGCGTTTCGGCAAAGAGTTCCGGGTAACCGCCGGGAAGATAAATGCCGCCGATGCCGGACGGTAGTTGCGGATCGACCAGCGGCGAAAACTCGACGAGCTCGGCGCCTGCTTCGCGCAGCCGCCGCAGGTTGTCTTCGTACACGAAGCAGAACGCCCGGTCCCGCGCAACCGCCACTGTGACTTTGCCGGCTTTGATGGAGCTGGCGGGTGGTGTCGTCGGAGCAACCTGCTGCGGTTGTCCCTGGTTTTGCACCGCAGCTGTTACCGGGAGCGAAAGAATCCCTTCCACATCCACCTGTTCTTCGATCACCGCGGCCAGACAATCGAGGAAATCGCGGGGCAGGGGGGTGTCCTCGGCGGTAACCAGGCCCAGGTGGCGGGAAGGGATACGGAGCCGGTCGTCCCGCTTGAGGCAGCCGAGTACCTGCAGTTCCGGCAGGGAGCATGCCACCGCCTCCCGTAAAATGCGGGCATGGTTTTCGCTCCCGACGTTGTTGAAAATAACCCCGGCCACCTGCAGCCGCGGGTCAAAACGGACGAAACCCTGCAGCAGGGCCGCAACGCTGCGGGCCTGGCTCCTGGCGTCCACCACCAGGACCACCGGGCTGGCGAGAAATTTTGCCACCTGGGCGGTGCTGCCCGCTTCCGAGCTGCCGTCGATGCCGTCGAACAGCCCCATAACCCCCTCGATGACGGCGATGTCCGCGCCCTGGCTGTGCAAGGCAAAGGTTTCCCGTACAAATTGTTCCGGGCACATCCAGCCGTCAAGATTCACCGAGGCGTGGCCGGTGACCAGCCGATGCCAACCTGGGTCGATGAAGTCGGGCCCCACTTTGAAGGGGGCCACGGCAAGGCCTTTCCGCTTCAGGCATTCCATGATGCCCAAGGTCACGGTCGTTTTGCCCGAGCCGCTCATGGGCGCGGCGATGACGATTGATTTCATGGAGATCACCCGTTCAGGAGCTTCACCACCGGGTTGCCGTCCGCATAGTAATCGATGATATTCAGGCAGCCGTAGTCCTGTTCGATCCGGAACATGGATGAGGGAGTCGCGCCCAGGGCGTCGAGCAGGATGATCCGGTTGACCCCACCATGTCCCACCACAAACACCTCTTCGCCCGGATGGCAGGCGATAATTTCTCGAATCGCGGGAACCACCCGGTCGCGGAGGTCGAGCAGGTTTTCCCCGCCCGGGGCACGAAACTCGACAAAACTCTTCATGCGGTTCTTCCATGCTTCCGGGAACCGTTCCGCCAGTTCGGTCCAGGCCATTCCTTCCCATTCGCCGAAGCTGAGTTCCCGCAGTTCCCTTCTGCTCTGAATCAGGATTTCCCGCTGGCCGCAGAGGATCTCCGCTCCCTGGACGCAGCGGGTCAGGTCACTCGTGTAGCAGGCGGAGACGGCAACATCCTTCAATCGTTCCGCCAACAGGTGGTACTGCTCGAACCCCTTCGGTGTCAGGGGGACATCCGTCTGACCGTTGTAGCGGAAAACTTCGCTGCCGGCTACTTCACCGTGACGGACCAGGTAGATGCGAGTTTTTGATTTCATAGGCTGAAAACCTTTTGTCCTGACAGGGCAAGTATCATCAGGAGTGTGATAATTTCGTTCAGTTCGCTGGCAAAGCCGATAATATCGCCGGTAATTCCGCCGATTTTCCGGTGAAACCAGGCATTGAGGGCCCACGTGAAGAGACAGGCGGTGACAAATACCCACAATCCTCGTGTTCCCAGGAGAAGCAGCGACGCGGCAAGGGTGGTCATGGTTGCCAGCAGCAGCTGCACCCATCCGGCCCCGTTGATAAAGACCGATCCGAGGCCGTCGTTGCGTGCCTGGCGTGCGCCGACAATCATCGCGACCTGGGCGAAGCGGGCCATGAGGGGGAAACAGAACAGGGCTTGCTGTTTCATGGCAGCGGGAATATGGAGTAATGCTTCGTATTTCAGCAGCAAGGCCAGGACCAGTCCGATTGCTCCGGCCGCACCGATATGGGAATCCTTCAACACGGTAAGGAATCTTTCCCGGTCTCCGCGGGCGGCGAGTCCGTCGCAGACGTCCGCCAACCCATCCAGGTGAAGGACTCCGGTAACAATCGTAAGGGCGGTGACCAGCAGCAGATCAACAATTCCGCGCGGCAGAACCAGCGACAGGACATGGTTGAGCCCGACCAGCAGCGCACCCAGCGTCAGCCCCGCCAAGGGAAAATAGGCCAAAGACCGACCCAAATCCTTTGCCCCGCAGCGGACGGAAAAGGGCAGCGGAATAATGGTCAGAAACTGGATCGCAATGAAATAGAGACGCATCCGACAACCCCATCAGCACCGGCTGGCTGCAAAAAAACAAGAACCAATAACCAAAAACTAAAAACTAAAAACTAAAAACCCTAATCCGTACCCCGTACTCCGTAATCCGATCTTTATTCTTGTAATCGTACCCCGTAACCCGAACTTCGAATTTCACCCCTGCTGTTCCGCAACCCCTGCCTGCTCGAAGGTGGCCATTTCTTTCATGATTTTCACTCCAGCCTCGATGAGGCCCATGGCCAATGCCGCGCCGGTACCTTCGCCGAGGCGCAGTCGCAGGTCGAGGATCGGCTCGGCAGCCAGCAGATCGAGCATGGCGCGATGGCCGATCTCCACCGATTCGTGGGCGGCAAACAGGTAATCCCTGATGAGCGGATTCATTGCGGCCGCGATGAGGGCGCCGGAGGTGGAGATAAAACCGTCCACTACCACCGGGATCCGATTGGCGGCACAGCCGATGATCAGCCCGGCAATGCCGGCGATTTCCAGGCCGCCGACCTTGGTCAGTACGTCGAGCGGATCAGAGGGATCCGGCCTGTTTACCTGCAGCGCCTGCTCGATGACCCGGATCTTGTTGGCCAGGGCCGCGTCGTTGATGCCGGTTCCCCTGCTGGTGACCTGTTTGACCGGTAATCCGGAAATGGCGGCGATGATGGCGGAAGCTGCCGTGGTGTTGCCGATGCCCATCTCTCCGGTTCCGGCCATGGCGATGCCTTCTTCTTTGCAGTCGTTCGCCAGGGTAATCCCCGCTTCCAGGGCCGCCAGCGCCTGCTGGCGGGTCATGGCCGGGCCTTTGGCGAAGTTGGCAGTCCCTCGGGCTATCTTTCGATCGATCAGTCCGGCAAGGAGACCGAAGTCGTAATCCACGCCCATGTCCACGACCCGTACATCCGCTCCTTCGTGGCGTGCCAGTACGTTGATGCCGGCGCCGCCGCGGAGGAAATTGAAAACCATTTGGGGGGTTACCTCTTTCGGGAAGGCCGATATCCCCTCTGCCACTACACCGTGGTCTGCGGCAAAGGTGTAGATGACCTTGCGGTCTGTTTGCGGCTCCAGAGTGCCGGTGATAGCGGCAAAACGGCGGGCGAATTCCTCGAGTCTCCCCAGCGAGCCGAGTGGTTTGGTCTTGTTGTCCAGCTTTGCCTGGGCCTGATCCAGCAGCGCCGGGTCAAGCGGCCGAATTTTGGCGAGAGCATCGTGAAGTAGGGTCATGGTAGGTATCCTGCTTTCTGTGTACGTCAAAGAATAAAGATGCCAGATGTGCTCATGCTTTTCGGCCGCTGAAAACGAACGAAAAGTTGCTGTTTCGGTAGAAATTTCCCCTCACCCGGCCTTTGGCCACCCTCTTCAACGGGGAGAGGGTAACGCATGCGATCCCTTCTCCCTGAGGAAGAAGGGGCCGGGTACTGTCATTATTTCAGCTTCAGCGGTATCCCGGAAAACGTTACGTACACATCATCTGCGGCCGCTGCGAGGATCTGGTTGGCGCGCCCGGCCAGATCGCGAAAGCTTCGTGCCAGGGCGTTTTCCGGCACGATACCCATGCCGACCTCGTTGGAAACCAGGATGAGAGGGGTTTTCAGGATGGAAAAAGATTCGGCAAGTGCTGTTACATCATCGAGTACCGGTTCGACCGCATCGTAATGAAAAAGCAGATTGGTGATCCAGAGGGTTATGCAGTCAACCAGTATTGCCTGGTAGCGGCCGTCGGCCGATGCGAGTGCCCGGGAGATCAGCAGCGGTTCCTCGACGGTCTGCCAGTGGCTACCGCGCCGTTGCCGGTGGATCGCAATCCTTTCCGTCATTTCCTGGTCGCGCGGTTCTCCCGTTGCCAGGTAGCAGAGCGGCGAGCCGAAATTCTCGGCGAGGCTTTCCGCCAGAGAGCTTTTGCCGCTCCGGGCACCACCGGTTATGTAGATGATCTTCGCCATGAAAAAACCCCGCCTCTCTGGTGAGAAACGGGGTCCAAAAACCGGCCGCTGGATACACGTTGGGCTTTGGCGCCTCTCCCTCGGAGGTCCCAAACTGCGTCGGCCGGGCAGGTTTCCTGACTCGCGGATCATCCTACTCGCTGCGCCTTCCCGATGGCAGCAACTGTGCCGATATGGTACCGGCGGTGTCGCTGTTGAGTTCAGTGGCGTATCGTGCAGCTTTCATCACCGCTTACAGTTGCGGGGCAGTGAGGGGATTGCACCCTCTTCCCTATTATCTCCGTAAGAGCACCCAGTCGTTGATAGTATTCTATTATGGTTGAGATTCTTGCAGACGGTTCTGCAAATGTCAATTCGCAAATGGTCAGGGGCTATTCCTGTGCCGTTCTAGCCGAGTGACGGAAAGTCGGGCCAACTGCCGTCGCCCGAGAGAAAGCCGTGCATGGCGCGGGCGGCCTTCTTGCCGGCACCAATGGCGAGGATCACTGTTGCCGCGCCGGTAACGATGTCGCCGCCGGCAAACACCCCCGGCTTGGTGGTGCGGCCGTCGTCATCGGCGATGAAATAGCCCCGCTCGTTGGTC
>JAQUHN010000062.1 GCA_028683555.1 Geobacteraceae bacterium
CACTGCGCATCGTTGCCCGCAAGGCGTTGTTTGTTCTTCCCTTTGCCGCAGCAATCGGCATATTCAATCCGTTTTTCGATCGGGAAATCCTGGTGCGGCTCGGTCCCCTGGCGGTCAGCGCCGGTTGGGTTTCCTGCGCCTCCATCATCGCGCGTTCCCTGCTTACCGTCAGTGCCGCGGTGCTCCTGGTTGCGGTTACCGGTTTTCCTGCCGTGTGCTGGGCATTGGAGCGTCTCGGTATGCCGCGCACCTTCGCCGTGCAACTGCTGTTTCTCTATCGCTATATTTTTGTGTTGGTCGAGGAGGGTCGCAATGCCTCACGGGCCCGGGAACTCCGCACGGTCGGAAAGTCCTCCATGGGCATGGCGACCTTCGGGTCGCTGATCGGCCATTTACTGCTCAGGACATGGGAGAGGGCGGAACGGGTGCATATGGCCATGCTTGCCCGGGGATTCAACGGGGAGTTTCATGCCCGGCGGGAGTTCCGTTTCGGCGCGCAGGACGCGTTATTCCTGCTCGGCTGGTCAACAATTTTTATCATCATGCGACACTGGAATGTCTCCCGCATTTTCGGAGACCTGGTGACAGGATTATTTCGATGAGCCATCATATCGTAGAGGTAGCGCAACTTAGACATGTTTATCCCGATGGCACCGAAGCGCTGCGCGGCGTATCCTTCCGCATTACCCACGGCGAATCGGTGGCAATCATCGGTGCCAACGGTGCGGGAAAATCGACTCTGCTCCAGCATCTGAACGGTCATCTCGTTCCCACTGCGGGCTCTATCCGGATCGGAGACTTTCCTCTGACCCGTGCAACGCTGCCGGAGATCCGCCGGACCGTGGGCATGGTATTCCAGAACCCGGACGATCAGCTTTTTATGCCGACGGTGTACGATGATGTCGCCTTCGGCCCTCTCAATCTCGGCTTGCCCCGCGACGAGGTGGAGCAGCGGGTGCGGGAGGCCTTGGAACAGGTGGGGGCTGCAATGGTGATGAACAAGGCCCCGTACCATCTTTCCGGCGGCGAGAAAAAGCGGGTCGCCATCGCCACGGTGCTGTCCATGTCACCGGATATCCTGGTGATGGATGAACCCACCAGTGGTCTGGACCCTTGCGCCAGACGGCAGCTGATGCAGCTTCTCCGGAATTTTAATCATACGAAAATATTTACCAGCCATGATCTAGATATGGTGCTTGATATCTGTGAACGAACCATCGTGCTGCACGAGGGCGAGGTTAAGGCGGATGGCCCTACCCGGGAAATTTTCGCCAATGATCGACTCCTGGCCGAGTGCCGGCTGGAGAAGCCCCTTTCCATGCAGGGGTGTCCGGTGTGTGGACGAGCCTCATGGCAATGACTCGGTACGATGACGGGGAGCCTGTACCCGGTTGACGAGGGGGGGACGCTGGAGGCACCGGTCCGGTCTTACGGCTTGAGCGATTGAATGAAGGAATCATAAACCTGAACAGAAAGGAATGATGGATGAAGAGGATCTTTTTCTGCGTGCTGCCGGTATTTTTCTCGGTATTGTGTTCTGTCCCGGCTTTTTCGGCCGAGGATGAGGCGCTGCTGATTCCGGAGAAGGTTACCTCCGAGCATTGGTCGTGCCGGGATCTGGAAGAGCTGGGAAACAAGTATGCTGTATCTCCCGGCCCTGCTTCGACGTCGGCAACCGGGGCAGGGCGCTATTCCAGAAGCGATCTGGCGGCAAAGTTCGCGACCATCCTCGAGAAAGTGGTGGCAAAGTGTGAGGCGGAAGGGCGGGATGCCGTCCCTGCGGAAGACTGGCAGAAGATAGCTCGACTTCATGGGCAGCTCAAGGAGCACCTGGGGACGATGGAAGCATATCAGACCCGCCGCGAAACCTTGGAAAGATTGCTCTATCCAGCGGAGGAGCCTTCGTTTCTGCTCAGATACGGCGTGAAGGGTTTTCTGCGCGGCGAAGGGGGCGGCAATTTCAGGCTTCCCGAGCTCGGCTACAATCCGGGCCACGCCGAAGGACGTTTCCTCTACCGGGTCCTTCCCTACGTTTCCTGGCATCCAACCGATTTTCTCGATATCCACCTGGAGGGGCAAGGATACGGCTATACCGGCGGCAGTCAGTACCTGGGCAAGTACTCCCTTTATCAGGGGTATGTCGAGGGGCGCTTGCCGGGAACCGATCTGCTTTCCCTGAAGGTGGGCCGCCAGGAGTTGGTCTATGGCAGCGCCTTTATCCTGGGGAGTAATTCCTGGTTCCAGGGACTGACCTTCGATGCCGCACGAGTACGGGTAAAACCGCTCAATGCCCTGACCCTGGACCTCCTTGGCGGCTGGTATGCCACCCCCTGGTCGGACGGCATGAAGGGGAATATCGTGGGGGGCTATGCCAGCTATGATTTCGGCGGCGGCACTGTACTCGAGGCCTACGGGTTCAATGACACCGGGGCAGAGGAACACCACTCCGGCGAATATCTGAATATCTGGGGCCTTCGCGCCACCGCTGCGCTCGGGCCGGTGTTGCTGGAGATAGAGCCGGTATTCGAAAGCGGCAGAACCACAAGCGGCCTGACCGGCTTGAATGACCGGATCAGTGCCTGGGGCGGTCATGCCGAGGCAACGCTGGAAACCGAGCTGTTCGGCAGGACCAATTCCTTTTTCGCCGGCTATGCCTACGGTTCCGGCGACAGGGACGCGGCCTATGGTATTTCCTCACGGCGGGAGTTCCGCAATTCCGCTACCGATACCTCCCTGACCGGCGATATGAGCTTTGTCGGCGACCTTTCCGGGGTTGATGCCGGAGACCACCATGCCAGCGGTTTGCAGATTTTCAACCTGGGCTGGGGAGTCGATCTTACCGAAGACCTGAACTTTTCTTCGGCGTTCCGCTATTTCTACGCCAATGCGGTGGAGGCTGGTATCAGCCGCCGGATCGGCCTGGAAACGGATTTTACCCTTACCTATGCCGTGAACGACTCCCTGTCGCTCCTGGTCGGCTACGATCGCTTCTTTACCGGCAAGTTCTTCCGCGACGCAACTGGCCGAGGCAACGATATCGATTACGGCTACGTGCTGCTGGAGTTCGATCTCTTCCGGGAAGTGGCGAGGACACCACTTGTGCGGTGACGTCTCATGTCCTGTAACCACTCCCGATGTAAGGGAGTGGTTACGGATATATTGTAGTTTTTCTCTTATGTTGTACTATATGTTGTGTTTTTCTGTGTTAAATACATTGACATCCCGCATTTGGGGTGCTACAACTGCCGCATAAATCAACAACGGATGGAAGCGAGGAAGAGGGGTGCAAGGCCCCCGCTGCCCCGCAGCCGTAAAGGGAACGAAAGCCCGTCCGCCGCATGGCGGAAAAGCCACTGGGAATGTTTCGATCGGGAAATGACTGTTTTCGGTCAAAATTACCTGGGAAGGCGGGCAAGTAGGTTGCCCTGAGCCGGAATACCGCTCCATTCGCAAGCTTCGGGGGAGGCGCTCATGCCACGATTCATTCTTTTCTTTCCAGTTGACCATTCTTTCCGTTTGTCTGCACATCATGTCCGCACGGCCCTTATTCCCTTGATGGCACCCTAGCACGCCGCAGTAAGGCTGTTGAGGAAATCCGTCTATCGAGTTGCACACTATCGTTCCCGAGTCTATCGAAGTGACAGATTCCGGACGCTGCGTTCTATCCATCATTTTTGCTGACGCTCTCCCCCAGCATGCTGTTCGCTGTTGGGTTATGTCGCCAGGTGCCGGAATGCTACCTTTGGGAAAGTCCCGGTTGCCCGGTACGCGCAGCATTCCCGTTATGCCGGTCCGCGGTATTGAAATATTTTTTACAGGCTTCAACCCCAGAGAGGTAACGAAATGAAAAGTACTATGGTTAACGTTCATGCCGACCAGGGATTTCCCCTTCGTCAGGTAGTAAAGCGGGACGGTTCTAAAGTTCCGTTCGTGGCTGACAAGATCCGTTCCGCCATCAGGCGAGCCGGAGAGGCCTCAGGAGAATTCGACGGGGATGAGGCCGGTCTTTTGACCAGTCAGGTGTTGAAGGTGATGCGCCACAAATTCGACGCCATTCCCCCGCAGATCGAGCAAATCCAGGATGCGGTGGAACAGGTGCTGATCTCTGCCAACCACCTCGGGACGGCTCGAGCCTATATCGTTTACCGCGAGCAGCACCAGAAACTCCGCCGGGACCGCAAGACCCTGGTGGACGTGGCATCATCGGTCAACGAATATCTGGAACAGTCCGATTGGCGGGTCAATGCCAACGCCAACCAGGGATACTCCCTCGGCGGTCTGATCCTCAATGTTTCCGGCAAGGTGATTGCCAACTACTGGCTCAGTCACGTTTACCCGCCGGAAGTCGGGGCGGCACACCGGGACGGCAGCCTCCATATCCACGACCTTGACATGCTGTCTGGCTATTGCGCCGGCTGGTCGCTGCGCACCCTGCTCACGGAAGGCTTCAACGGCGTGGCCGGGAAGGTGGAAGCCGGTCCGCCCCGGCACATGTCCAGCGCCGTCGGCCAGATCGTCAACTTCCTCGGCACCCTGCAGAACGAATGGGCCGGCGCCCAGGCCTTCAGTTCCTTCGACACCTACATGGCCCCCTTTGTTCGCAAAGACAACCTCGGGTACGAAGAAGTCAGACAACACATCCAGGAACTGGTTTTCAATTTGAACGTGCCGTCTCGCTGGGGCACCCAGACACCGTTCACCAACCTGACCTTTGACTGGGTCTGTCCCGAAGACCTGCGAGACCAGGTCCCGGTGATCGGCGGGGAGGAGATGCCGTTCCGTTACGGCGAACTCCAGGCCGAAATGGATCTCATCAACCGGGCCTACATCGAAGTGATGTGCAGCGGAGACGAAAAGGGCCGGGTGTTCACTTTTCCCATTCCCACCTACAACATTACCGCCGATTTTCCCTGGGAGAGCGACAATGCCGGGCTGTTGTTCGAAATGACCGCCCGCTACGGGCTGCCCTATTTTCAGAATTTCATCAACTCGGAACTGAGCCCCCACATGGTCCGTTCCATGTGCTGCCGTCTGCAGTTGGACCTGCGGGAGTTGCTGAAGCGGGGCAACGGGTTGTTCGGTTCGGCGGAGCAGACCGGCTCCATCGGTGTGGTTACCCTGAACTGCGCACGGCTTGGTTTCCAGTTCCAGGGTGATGAAGATGCCCTGCTCCGTCATGCCGATCAGTTGCTGGAACTGGCCCGCACCAGTCTGGAAATCAAGCGTAAGGTTATCCAGCGGCATATGGACGACGGTCTGTTCCCCTATACCCGGCGCTACCTGGGCACGCTGCGCAATCATTTTTCGACGATCGGCGTCAATGGCATAAACGAGATGGTTCGCAACTTTACCGGCGATGGCTATGATATCGCCGAACCGGAGGGGCAAGCCATGGCCGCCCGCTTTCTGGATCATATCCGTAACCGGTTGCTGCTTTTCCAGGAGGAAACCGGCCACATGTATAATCTGGAGGCGACGCCGGCCGAGGGGACCACGTACCGTTTTGCCAAGGAGGACCGGAAGCGTTGGCCCGGCATTATCCAGTCCGGTACGCAGGAAGCACCGTACTATACCAACTCCTCCCAGTTGCCGGTGGGCTATACCGATGACCCGTTCGAGGCCCTTGAGCAGCAGGAAAGCCTCCAGCGCAAATACACCGGCGGCACCGTCTTCCACCTTTATATGGGCGAACCGCTGACCAGCACCGCGGCATGTCGCAACCTGGTGCGCCGGGTTCTCGAAAACTTCCGCATCCCGTACCTGACCATCACGCCGACGTTTTCCATCTGTCCGAAGCACGGCTATCTGCCGGGAGAACATCCCTTCTGCCCGCTGTGCGACGAGGAGCTGCTGCGGAAGAAAACAGCGGTGTGAGGCAGGTGCCAGATTATTTCAAACAGACCTGCCAGGTTTTCGAAACCTGGCAGGTCTCTGAAGCAGGGTAATGAAAGGAGTATGAGTATGAACGGCAATGACAAGAATTTTGAGGAAATATACCTGGATGATGCCGAACGGCAGAGCTGCGAGGTCTGGACGCGGGTGATGGGCTATCATCGACCGGTGGAATCCTTCAATATCGGTAAAAAGGCGGAATATCGCCAAAGACGCTTTTTCCGTGAATCGCCGGCAAAGGAGACGCCGTGCTCACCGTCGGCGGAGTAACTCCCTGCACCACCATCGATTATCCGGACCAGTTGGCCGCAGTGGTATTCTGCCGCGGATGCCCCTGGCAGTGCAGCTATTGCCATAACCGACATCTCCTCGATTCGGATGACCGCGAAACGGTTTCCTGGGAAGAAATTCTACGTTTTCTCGAGCGGCGGCGCGGACTGCTGGATGCCGTGGTCTTCAGTGGCGGCGAGCCTACTCAGCAAGACGGGATTGACCATGCGATTCGAACCTTACGGGAAATGGGATTTCTGGTCGGGCTGCATACCGCCGGCCCGTATCCCGGCCGGTTGCGCACCCTTTTGCCGCATCTGGACTGGGTCGGCATGGATATCAAGGCGCCTTTTCATGAGTATGAACGGATCACGGGAATGCCCGGCAGCGGCGAGATCGCCAGGGAAAGCGCTCTCTTGGTCAGGGAAAGCGGCGTGGCGCACCAGTTTCGCACGACTCTCGACCCGTTTCTGCTGCAGGAGGAGCGCATCGAATCGTTGCGCCGAATGGTGGAGTGGGAGTGGGGCAGCAAGTTCTTGCTACAGCAACTATCGTATCTGTAGAAGAATTTTCCTGACGGGAACGGCGAAGAGGGTTGCCGACCCATCTACCCCGCAAGTGTGACGGAAAATTACTTTTACTGTACCAGTAAAGCAAACTAGGTAACGGCATTGAGCGAACGGCATACGATGTTTGCCCAATGGTTTTTTTGCCTCACGGATTGCAGCTACTTGGAACGCTATAACATTTTTTTACATGACAAAGGTCTTTTTCTTGAGGTAGTCTTGGAAACGAAGAGACACATTTCAAGATTTCGGGAGTAACCAGATGAAGCGTACAATTCTGACGATAACGGTTGCGGCTTTTTTCGCTGCAGTGTCGATTGCCGCAGCCGCGGCAACCGTGACCCTGCCGAAAGGGTACGAGAAGTGGGAAAAAAGTAAACAGCAGATCGATAACGATAAGAAGTCCCTCTTCTACGGTATCCACTATCTCTATGTGGACAAAAAGGCCATGAAGACCTACAAGAAGGGTGTTGGGACCTATCCGGAAGGCAGTCAGTTCGTCGTTGTCCAGTACGGCATACGCCAGGAGGGCGGCAAGCCGGTACAGGGTAAGAAATCGATGGTTGTGCTGATGAAAAAGGATAAGCGGTACAAAGAGACCGGCGGCTGGCTTTTTGCCGGCTTTACTCCGCAGGGCAAGCCGAGCGGGATTGATCCGGTCAAGAATTGTTACGAGTGCCATGTCAAGGAAGCGGCCGACCGAGACTTGGTGATTTCGCGGTTTGCCGATTTTCGCTAGTGTTGCGGGCTGCTGGTCACCGCATAACCTTCGATTGATTATGTTCTCTGGCCGGTTGGTGAAAAATTTCAGCCCCTTTTTCAAGGGGCTTTTTTCTTTGCTTTCCTGTTTCCCTTTCCGGAGTTCATCTCTCCTTGACAGTTTACCGGGTTTTGATGTAACGTTATTCGTCCCACCACTTGAGCAGGGACGGACTTTATCCGTGATGGCCCAAAATTCCTTATGCGCGTAACTGCTGTTATCCCCGCCAGATATGCATCCACCCGATTCGAAGGGAAAGCCCTTGCCGATATCATGGGGAAACCCATGGTGCAGCATGTCTATGAAAGGACATCCCGGGCATCCCTTGTTTCCGAAGTGATTGTGGCTACCGATGATCCGCGTATCGAAGCTGCGGTCAAATCTTTCGGCGGACGGGTCGAGATGACTTCCCTGTCCCACGAAACCGGTACGGACCGCCTTGCCGAGGTCGCCGCGCGAATCGATGCGGAGATTATCGTCAATGTGCAGGGGGATGAGCCGCTCATCGAGCCGGCAATGATAGACGAGGCAATCAGGCCGCTCATTGATGACGATTCCATCGTAATGGGCACGCTGAAATCCCGTATCAGGAATCTCCATGATTTTCTCAGCCCGAACGTGGTCAAGGTCATTACCGATTGTAACGGGTTCGCCCTCTACTTTTCCCGCTCGCCGCTGCCTTTTTTCCGGGACAAATGGGACGACCTGAAAGATGAGGCATTTGACTCCGGCAGGCTCCTCTGTTACAAACATGTTGGTATGTATGTCTATCGACGTGATTTCCTGATACGCTATGCAGGCATGCCCCAGACTTACCTGGAGCGTGCCGAAAAGCTCGAACAACTTCGTGTCCTGGAAAACGGCTACCGAATCAGGGTGGTCGAGACCGAGCACGAATCCATAGGGGTGGATTCTCCTCCGGACCTGGAAAAGGTTCTTGAAAAACTGAGAAAGTCCCAGTAATCTGGGACTTTCTTCATTAAAGGGATGTTTTCATGAAGACTAAATTTATTTTTGTGACCGGCGGAGTTGTGTCGTCAATCGGCAAGGGCCTTGCCGCTGCCTCTCTCGGAGCTTTGCTGGAGGCACGGGGTTTACGCGTTACCATCCAGAAACTTGACCCGTATATCAACGTTGATCCGGGTACCATGTCGCCGTTCCAGCACGGTGAGGTTTTCGTTACCGACGATGGTGCGGAGACCGATCTGGATCTTGGCCATTATGAGCGCTATACGACCGCCAAGCTTTCCAAGAAGAGCAATTTTACCACCGGCCAGGTTTATTTCTCGGTTATCGAGAAGGAGCGCCGCGGCGACTATCTCGGCGGCACCGTGCAGGTAATCCCCCACATCACCGATGAGATCAAGTCGAAGATTCTGGCGAATGCCAAGGGCATGGATGTCGCCATCGTCGAGATCGGCGGTACCGTGGGTGATATCGAATCCCTGCCGTTCCTGGAGGCGATCCGCCAGTTCAAGTTTGACCGTGGGCCGGGAAACGTGCTCTATATGCATGTTACGCTGGTTCCTCACATCAAGACTGCCGGCGAGTTGAAAACCAAGCCGACCCAACACTCGGTAAAGGAACTGCGGGAGATCGGCATTCAGCCGGATATCCTCCTCTGCCGATGCGAAAGGGATCTTCCCGCCGAGATGAAGGCGAAGATAGCCCTGTTCTGCAACGTGCATGTCAAGGATGTCATTACCTGCGTCGATTCGGAGCATATTTACGAGGTACCGCTGGCGCTCAACAAGGAAGGCCTCGACGACCAGATCGTCGACAAACTCAATATCTGGACCAAGGCGCCCGACCTCACCCACTGGCAGGAAGTCGTCAATACCCTGAAGCACCCGTCCAGCGGAATGGTCCGGATTGCCATTGTCGGCAAATACGTAAACCTCACCGAGTCGTACAAGTCCCTGTCCGAGGCGTTGACCCACGGCGGGATTGCCAACGACTGCCGGGTCCACGTTCGCTATCTTGATTCCGAAAAGATTGAGCAGGAGGGGATCGGTTCCCATTTTGACGATGTGGACGGTATTCTCGTTCCGGGCGGCTTTGGCGAGCGGGGAACCGAAGGGAAGGTTCTCGCGATCGAGTATGCCCGCAGACACAGGATACCGTTCTTCGGCATCTGTCTCGGTATGCAGATGGCGGTGGTGGAATATGCCAGGAACGTCTGTGGTCTTACCGATGCCTGCTCCAGCGAATTCAAACCGGACTGCGAGCATCCCGTCATCCATCTGATGGAAACCCAGCAGGGGGTCGAGCACAAGGGCGGCACCATGCGGCTAGGCGCCTACCCCTGTACGCTGACCAAGGGAACGCTGGCGCAGAAGATCTACGGAACGACCCAGATCAGCGAGCGTCACCGGCATCGCTATGAACTGAACAACGACTACCGGGACCTGTTGCTCGAAAAAGGTCTGACCCTTTCCGGCGTGTATGAGGCAGAAGGGCTGGTGGAGATGGTGGAGATTGAGGATCATCCCTGGTTTGTGGGCTGTCAGTTTCACCCGGAGTTCAAATCGAAGCCCCTGAATCCGCACCCGCTATTCAAGGCCTTTATTGCTGCGGCGCTCGCCAGGGCACACTGACTCGGGGCAGTAGCCGGATTACTTGGAACAGGGAGAGAGCGTGGTAAAAGAGATACTTGTCGGAAATGTGAAGATAGGTGGCAACAGGCCGTTGGTACTGATTGCCGGACCGTGTGTCATAGAAAGTGAAATCCTGACGCTCCGTGCCGCCGAGCGCTTGATGACGATCTGTAACGGCATTTCGATTCCCCTGGTTTTCAAGGCTTCCTACGACAAGGCCAATCGTACATCTGCTACCGCGTTCCGGGGCCCCGGCATGCGCGAGGGTTTGCGGATCCTGGCCAAGGTCAAGGAATCACTCGGCCTTCCGGTTTTGACCGATGTGCACTCCATTGAGGAGGTCAGCCTGGTCGCGGAGGTTGCCGATGTTCTGCAGATTCCGGCGTTCCTTTGCCGCCAGACCGACCTGATCGAGGCCGCCGCACGGAGCGGCCGAGTCGTTAATATCAAAAAGGGCCAGTTCCTGGCGCCATGGGATATGCGCAATGTCGTTGACAAGGCACTTGCCGCCGGAAATTCTCAGCTTATGCTGACGGAGCGGGGCGTGAGCTTTGGTTATAACAATCTTGTTTCAGATATGCGGAGCCTTCCCATCATGCGGCAGACCGGTTATCCGGTCGTCTATGATGCGACCCATAGCGTGCAGTTGCCGGGCGGCTTGGGGGGATCTTCGGGCGGGCAGCGCGAATTTGTCGAATACCTTGCCCGGGCTGCTGTGGCGACCGGGGTGGACGGGATTTTCCTGGAGGTTCACGAGGATCCCGAAAAGGCCCTCTGTGATGGTCCCAATTCAATAAGGCTCGATGACCTTCCCGTCTTGCTGAAAAAACTGAAGGCGATTGATGCGATAGTCAAGTAGTTTCGTGTCCGGGGTTGCCGGGCGGAAGCAAAACAGACGTAACGACCCGGAGTAAGATACAAGGCGCGATGACGCCAGCTTACTCCTTTTTTCTGTGCAGAGAGGTGGCTGTTGTGATCCTGGAAGAAGCGAAAAGAGTTATACGTGTCGAGGCCGAGGCGCTTTTGGCCCTGGCGGAGTCCCTGGATGGCGAGTTCGCCAAGGGAGTGGAACTGATCCTTGCCTCGCCGGGCCGTGTTGTTGTGACCGGAATGGGCAAGTCAGGAATTATCTGTCAGAAAATTGCCTCAACCCTTTCCTCAACGGGAACCCCCGCTTTATTCCTGCACCCTGCCGAAGGAATCCACGGAGACCTGGGAATGATCATGCGGGGTGATGTGGTCGTAGCCCTTTCCAATAGTGGCGAAACGGAAGAGGTGGTTCGAATCCTGCCGGTAATAAAGCGGATCGGCGTTAAGCTCATTTCAATGTCGGGAAGCCGTACCTCGACGCTTGCCAAGGCAGCGGATGTGTTTCTCGAGATCGGGGTGAAGGAAGAGGCTTGTCCTCTCGGCCTGGCTCCAACTGCTTCGACGACAGCTGCATTGGCCATGGGTGATGCCTTGGCCGTGGCGCTGCTGGTCGAAAGAGGGTTCAAGGCCGAAGATTTTGCCCTGTTCCATCCCGGCGGTGCGTTGGGTAAAAAACTCATTCTCCGGGTCGAGGATCTGATGCATTCGGGTGACGCCGTGCCGGTTGTTGCCGAAGAAGTCCTGATGCGCGAAGCCCTTTTCGTCATTACCTCCCGGGGGCTCGGAATCACCGGCGTCGTTGATTCCCGGGGATCTCTCGTGGGCGTTATTACCGACGGCGACCTGCGGCGGGCCCTGGAAAGGGGTGCCGATATCCTCAATGCCACCGCGGGCGATCTCATGTCGCGCAACCCGAAAAGAATCGCTGCGGGTGACCTTGCGGCCAAGGCCCTGCAGCGGATGGAAGAACACTCCATAACCTCGTTGTTCGTATTTTCCGACACTTCTGCCGATCAACCGGTTGGCATTATTCATCTTCATGATCTTTTGAAAGCAGGGCTTGCGTGATGAAACAGAGAATTGCTCCTATCAGGCTGCTGATCCTTGATGTCGATGGGGTCCTCACCGACGGCCGGATTGTTTTCGACTCCAATGGGATTGAAAGCAAGTTCTTCAATGTGAAGGATGGCCATGGCATAAAGCTGCTGCAACGGGCAGGTATTGCCGTTGCCATTATCTCCGGCAGGGAATCGCAGGTGGTTGCGAATCGTGCGGTCGAACTTGGCATTGACCACGTCTATCAGAAGTCACTGGACAAAATGGCTCCCTATCAGGATGTCCTGGCGAAAACCGGATTCACCGACCATCAAGTCGCCTTCATGGGTGATGATATCATCGATTTGCCGATTCTGCGTCGGGTCGGCTTTGCCGCAGCACCAGCCGACGCGGTTGCCGATATTTTCCCCTATGTCCATTTCGTAGCGAAAAACGGTGGCGGATGGGGGGCTGTGCGTGAAGTCTGTGATCTCATTCTGAAAGAGCAGTCAGCGTGGGAACCGGTCACTGCCAGGTACTTTCTCCTCTGAAAGCCCCATATTTATCAGGCCATTTTTTGAGCCGAACTTGTCTGCTTCAATCTCTGTGCCAAAATTATATTTTCTGACAAAAATCTGCTTTACAGCCAATTTTTATGGTGTTATACTCAGCCTGAACTATGCAGAAATTCAATAAAATCAAGCAGGTTCTGGCTGTTGTCGTTATTGTTGCGGCTTCCTATCTCATGGTGGTTATTGCATTAAAATACCATCGTTTGAAGGGTCCCGCCGACATGCTGTCGGATCTCCCCAAGAATATCGACCTCTCTTTGCAGAAAGTGCATTATACCAATACCAAGGATGGGGTTTTGCAGTGGGATCTGCTGGCACGCAAAGTTGACTATTATAACGATTCCGGGGTGATTCGGTTTGCCCAGCCGGAAATGGTATTGTTCAGCAAGGGCGGCAGCGAGAATTATACCCTGAAAGCAGATACCGCCGACTATCACAAGAAATCCGGTGATGTAATGCTTGTCGGCAATATTACCGCGACCAGTGAATCGGGCATGACGTTTTCCACCGGTCATTTGGACTATAACTCATCGCGCTCGCTTGTCTCAACTGACGATCATGTTCGTCTGGAGGATACCTCCCTGTCCGTTGAAGGAACAGGCATGGAATTGCGGGTGGACAGCAGAAACGTGAGGGTGCTGCACAACGTCACTGCGGTCATAACAACCCGAAAGAAATGATATGAAAAGAATCGCTGGTATCGTATGCATGGTGTTGTTGTTTACGGCTTCTTTTGCCTTCGCTGCTGCTTTGGGGAAAGATTCCGGCGGGCAGCCGATCGTAATCAAGTCAAATGAACTGCAGGCCGATACGAAAACAAGAACCGCTACTTTTATCGGTAAAGTCGTTGCGAAGCAGGCTGATATTACCATCCATACCGACCGGCTGGTTGTCCGTTATGCCGAGAAGGGTGGTGATGTTGAAAAAGTCGAGGCTTTCGGTAATGTGCGCATTGTCCAGGAGAACCGTATCGGGACTGCACAGCATGCGGTCTATTTTACCAAAGACGGAAGGATAGTCCTTACCGGATCTCCCAAGGTGGTCCAAGGCAAGGATATGGTTTCCGGAAGTGAGATCACCTACTTTGTGAATGAGGAGAAAAGCGTGGTGACCGGGACTTCCAATGCACGGGTCGAGGCGGTAATCTATCCGAAGGGGAAGGAACGGAATGACGCAGCAAAGCCCTAAACGAACCCTTTCCACCTTGGGCCTGAAAAAAACCTTCGGTAACCGGGTGGTGGTCAACGGCGTCGATCTTGAGGTGCCTTCCGGTGAAGTGGTAGGGCTTCTCGGGCCGAACGGTGCCGGAAAAACGACCACATTTTACATGGTGGTAGGTCTCTGCCGGCCTGATACCGGCCAGGTCTTCATCGGTGATGAAAATATCACGGGACTTCCCATGTACCTCAGGGCCCGCAAGGGGATCAGTTATCTTCCCCAGGAGCCGTCGGTTTTTCGCCGCCTGACCGTGCGCGACAATCTGCTGGCTGTCCTGGAATCCAGAGACATGTCTGCCGAAGAACGCATTTCGGTGATGGAACGTCTTCTGGCTGAACTGAAAATATCGCATCTTGCCCATATCAAAGGCTATGCCCTGTCCGGCGGGGAGCGACGTCGCGTCGAGATTGCGCGGGCATTGACAACGGATCCTGATTTTATACTGCTGGATGAGCCGTTTGCGGGCATCGACCCGATAGCGGTGCTCGATATTCAGAACATTATCTCGGAGCTGAAAGCTCGGGGCATCGGAATACTTATCTCCGATCATAATGTGCGGGAAACACTGGGAGTCTGTGATAAAGCCTATATTTTGAATGAAGGCAAGGTTTTAGAATACGGTGATCCGAAAAAAATAGCCGAGAGCAAAACGGCTCGCGAGATTTATTTGGGAGAAAAGTTCAGTCTCTAGGAGGCTGCTATGCCCACAACTCAAGCATAAGGTATTATCGTCTATGGCCATTGAAATGCGGCAACAAATGAAACTTTCGCAGCAACTGGTGATGACTCCCCAGTTGCAGCAGGCCATTAAGCTTTTGCAACTCTCCCGAATCGAGCTGCAAGACCTTGTGCGCCAGGAATTGGAAGAGAATCCCGTTCTCGACGAAACAACCGAACTTGAAGAGGTCAAGGAAACTGATACCCTTGAAGTTACGGAACAGGAGAAGCCGCCGAAAGAAGAAGTCGAAGACTTCACCGAAGTAAAGGCCGGTGAGGAAACGCTGCAGGAGATGGACTGGGCTACCTACCTGGACAGTTACAATTACAGTTCCGGCGAACAGTATTACGACGACGATGATGACCGGCCTTCCTATGAAAACCTGTTGACCAGAAAGGCAACGCTGTTTGATCACCTGCTCTGGCAGTTGAAATTGACCCGGCTGGAGGAAGGCGAACTGTATGTCGGGTCCGAGATCATTGGTAACATCGACGAGGATGGATACCTGCGGGCAACCCTTGCCGACATAGCGTCGGCTTGCTCGGTGGAAGAATCATTTGTCGATTCGGTGCTGAAAAAAATCCAGGAGTTCGATCCCATCGGTGTCGGGGCCAGGGATCTCCAGGAGTGTCTCCTGCTGCAGGTGAAACAGCTGGGGATGGAAGGGAGCGTGGTCGAAGCCTTGCTCCGCGATCATCTGAAGGAACTTGAAGCACGTAAATACAAGCAGATTGCCAAATCGCTCGGGATAGACTTCAACGAGGTTCTGATTACCGCCAAGTTTATCGCCAGCCTTGATCCGAAACCCGGCAGACAGTTTTCCCAGGAAGATGTCCACTATATTTCCGCTGATATCTTCGTCTACAAGGTAGGGGAAGATTTTGTCGTCGTGCTGAATGACGAGGGTATGCCGAACATCAGGATCAATCCCTTGTATTCCGGTGAGGGGCGTGTTTCAGGGGCGGATGACCAGAAAGCGGAAGAATATATCAATGACAAGATGCGATCGGCTCTCTGGCTCATCAAGAGTATTCATCAGCGTCAGCGCACCATCTTCCGGGTCGCAAAGAGTATCGTCAAATTCCAGCGTGCATTTTTCGAACGGGGCATAGCCTATTTGAAGCCGCTTGTTCTCAGGGACATTGCAGAAGACATCGGGATGCATGAATCAACCATCAGTCGCGTTACAACCAATAAGTACATGCAGACTCCCCAAGGGTTGCTGGAACTGAAGTATTTTTTCAACAGCGGTATTTCAACCATTGAGGGTGACGCCATTGCCTCCGAGAGTGTAAAGAATATCATCAAGGAAATCGTTGATGGCGAAGACCCGCGTAAACCTTTAAGCGATCAGCGGATAGCGGAACTATTGTCCACGCATAACATAACCATTGCCAGGCGTACCGTCACCAAATACCGCGAGATGCTCAAGATTGGCTCGTCTTCCGAAAGGAAAAGGCTTTTTTAATTTCTTGTAAGCGTGCGCCGGACGACTATTCAAATCAATGTAATTACCATGTGAAAAGGAGATAACAATTATGCAAATAACAACCACATTCAGACATATGGAATCCAGCGAAGCACTGAAAACCTATGCTCAGGAAAAACTGGAAAAGGTTGCGAAGTATATTGATGAGCCGATCGTTGCCCAGGTTTTTCTGTCGGTTGAAAAAATACGCCATATCGCCGAAATAACCATAACCGCGAAGGGGATTACCATCAAGGCCTCTGAAGAGACCAACGACATGTATGCGGCGCTTGATGCGGTAGTCGACAAGATCGAACGACAGCTCCGTCGCTATAAGGAACGCATCAAAGAGCACAAGCCCGGCAATGAAATTGACGATC
The DNA here is from genome assembly GCA_028683555.1 of Geobacteraceae bacterium. Classification (GTDB taxonomy): domain Bacteria; phylum Desulfobacterota; class Desulfuromonadia; order Geobacterales; family Geobacteraceae; genus RPRC01. Next base: position 16,347 of record JAQUHN010000062.1, read on the forward strand.
GGCGGGTAAAGAAGAGCGTTCTCACCGCAGAGAGCATTGATCAGCGGCAGGAACCGGTCATTGTCAGGTCCAAGACTTTCTCCATAAAGCCGATGTCGGTGGATGAGGCGGTAATGCAGATGGATCTCCTCCATAAGGATTTTCTCGTTTATACCGATTCGACAACGGAAGAAATCAATGTCATCTATCGCCGCAAGGATGGCAATTATGGTTTGATCGAGCCGCAAAAAGCGTGATGATGAGCGGGCGGACACTCATGCCATGTCACATTGCCTGAGGTGTCGATGAGAATCGGTGATTATTTCAGTTGCTATGATATTGTTCCCCACCTCATTTCCACGACAAAGAAAGAAGTGCTGGAAGAGCTCACGGAAAAGCTCTTGGCGGGTCATAGTGAAATTGATCGGGATGAAGTTTTCCGTGTCCTGCTGGAGAGGGAGTTGCTCGGCAGTACCGGGATCGGCGGAGGTATTGCCCTCCCCCATGCAAAGTTGAAACATGTGGGGAGTCCCCTTGTTGTATTCGGGCGCAGTACGACCGGCATTGCCTATGACGCATTGGACGGCAGGCCGGTCAAGCTGTTTTTTCTTTTGGTTGCCGATACGGATTCCGTTGACCTGTACCTGACGCTGCTGGCAAGAATTTCACGTCTGCTGAAAGACCGGGTGCTGCGTAATCGTCTGCTCGAGGCCGCGGATGCGAATGCCTTGTATGAAATTATCCAGGAACAGGACAACAGGCTTTGAAAGTGTGCCCCCCCACAATCGAAGATCTGCTTCATGATGGCGAGTATGGACTTGATCTCACCTTGCTTGCGGGTGAGAGATCCGTCGGCAACAAGATTGAAACCTCGCGTATCCAGAAACCAGGTCTTGCCCTGACAGGATACACGGAGCACCTGCATCCGGACCGGATACAGATCCTCGGCAATACGGAGATATCCTATCTTCGCCAGTTGCCCGAAGAAACGGCCGGTAGCCACCTGAAAAAGCTGTGTGCATTTCCCATTACCTGCTTTGTGGTTACCATGGGGCTCGATCCCCCTGGGTGCCTCGTCAGGATTGCCGAAGAGGCCGGGATACCACTTGTCAGGACATCGCACCTTTCCTCCACCTTTATTTCACTGGTGACGAAATTTCTTGAGGACAGGCTTCTGCCGCTTACCCATGTCCATGGTGTTCTGGTTGATGTTTTTGGCGTGGGGGTACTGATCCTTGGTAAAAGCGGCATCGGCAAGAGTGAGTGCGCCCTTGATCTGGTTATCCGCGGTCACCGCCTTGTGGCGGATGATATGGTACAGATCCGGAAGAAGAGTCCGACCGCGCGGGTCACCAGTGCCACGGAATCCCTGCCGTTCCGCATGGAACTCCGGG
>JAQUHN010000259.1 GCA_028683555.1 Geobacteraceae bacterium
CGCCATCGTGGCGGCCGCGACCCTGTCGGACCGCTACATCACCGCCCGCTTCCTGCCGGACAAGGCCATCGACCTGATCGACGAGGCCGCGTCGCGACTGCGGATCGAGATCGACTCCATGCCTACCGAGATTGACGAGATAGAGCGGCGGATCATCCAGATGGAGATTGAAAAACAGGCACTGCTCAAGGAGCAGGATCCCCATTCCCAGGAACGGCTCCGCAAGCTTGCCGACGAACTGGAAGAGCTCAAAGCCGCGTCGGCGCAGCTCAAGGTTCACTGGCAGCAGGAAAAGGAGATCATCAAGACGCAGCGCGAGCTGAAGAACCGGCTCGAAGACAAGAAAACCGAGGCCCAGAAGCTGGAGCGGGAAGGCAACCTTGCCGGTACCGCGGAGATCCGCTATGGCGAAATCCCGGCCATCGAAAAGGAGATGGCGGCCAAGAACCAGGAACTGCTCCTGGTGCAGAAGGAAAGCAAGATGCTCTCCGAAGAGGTGGACGGCGAGATGGTGGCCGAAGTCGTGGCCAAATGGACCGGTATCCCGGTGTCCCGTCTCCAGGAGAGTGAATCGGCCAAGCTGGTAAAGATGGAAGACCGGTTGCGGTCACGGGTGGTGGGGCAGGACGAAGCCTTGCTGCTGGTGTCGAATGCGGTGCGCCGCGCCCGTTCCGGACTGTCGGATCCCAACCGCCCCATTGGTTCTTTCATCTTCCTCGGTCCCACCGGCGTGGGCAAGACCGAGACTGCCAGAGCGCTGGCAGCGTTCCTGTTCGACGACGATCAGGCGATAGTCCGTATCGACATGAGCGAATACCAGGAGAAACATACCGTGGCCCGGCTCATCGGAGCGCCCCCCGGTTACGTTGGTTACGAAGAGGGTGGCCAGCTTACCGAAGCGGTCCGGCGGCGGCCCTACAGCATTATCCTGTTTGACGAGATCGAAAAGGCCCATCCCGAGGTGTTCAACGTTCTGCTCCAGGTGCTGGACGATGGCCGCCTGACGGACGGGCAGGGGCGTACCGTTGATTTTCGCAATACGGTTATCATCATGACCAGCAACCTCGGTTCCCAGTGGATCCAGCAGTACGGAGCCACCGATTACTCGCGGATGCGGAGCATGGTCACCGAGACATTGAAGGAGAGCTTTAAGCCCGAATTCCTCAACCGGGTGGATGAAGTGGTTATCTATCATGCCCTGCCCCTGGAGCAGATTAAGAAGATTGTCGACATCCAGCTTAATGCCCTGAGGAAACGGCTTGAAGAACGACGCATTGTTCTCGAGGTCAGCGACAAGGCCCGCGAATACCTTGCCCAGGAAGGATTCGATCCGGCCCTCGGTGCACGGCCGTTGAAGAGAACCATTCAGAGGAAAATCCAGGATCCGCTGGCCCTCATGCTTCTCGAAGGCAAATTCAGCGAAGGGGATGCGGTGCTTGTGGAACTCTCCATAACAGGGGAGGGGTTGGTTATCAAGAAGAAATAATGAATATGTTCGCGTAACTTCCAATATGCTCAGGTGTCGTGCTGCGATTTCCAGAACTCTGCAGCAAGAAAGGCCGCTTCAATCCCGACCGGGGACCGAAGCGGCCTTTTGAGTACTGCGTGATTATCCGGTGCCGTTGGCCTGCCAACTATTTCTTCTGCCTTTTGGCGACAATCAGTTTGTTTATCCCGTCATAAGTCGCGGCGGAGAGGATGTTTTTCTGCTTCAATTGATTCTTGCGGGTGTAGGGGCGGCCGGCAATGATCTGTTTTGCGTCTTCTTTGCTCAGACCCGGAAGGGTAGCGAGCTGTTCTGCTGTCGCGCTATTGATGTCGACCAGGTTTTTCTTCGCCGATGATTTTTTGCGCGGCTTCTTCGATGTCATTTTTACCGGTTCCCCTGAGGACGTTCCATCGGTTGGGGCAGCCAGGCTAACCGTTGCGGCCAGCAGTATCGCCAGCATGCAGAGAAATAGACGTACAGCAATTCTTTTCATTAAAAGCCTCCTTTGAGAAAATTTATAAAAATGTACTAATAAAAAATTCTAATGTCAATCGATTTTCGATGAGTAACTTTTTTGTTTTAGAGGATGACGCAGCATTTTGCCAGTAACCGTGAGACTGGTTGATGCCGGTTTTACTTATGTATTTCGCATCGACTCCGGTGATGCAGGAAATTTATTGCTGAACATCGTGGTAATTATCCACTTGTTTTGGTACAAAGAAAATGTCGTCATAATCACAAGAAAGAGTCCGATGCCATAATGAATGAATCTCTTGAAGTGCTTTTGCAAAAGCTCAACGAGAACGAGAGCGCAATCTCGCGGCTGTATCGTCAGTTTGCCCGGTCTTTTCCTGACGATGCTGCAATCTGGGAAACTATTGCTGCGGACGAAGATCGACATTCGGGTTGGCTGGATCAATTGCTTGCCATCTGCAAGGCCGGGAAAATTCGCACGGGGAGTGGCGGACTTCGCTTCGAAGCGGTAGAGTCGATGCTCGACTATGTGCTTTCCGTTACAGAAAACTGCGCCCAGGGGAAGCTGCATCGGGAAAATGTTTTTGCGATCGCCTTCGACATTGAAAATTCCTTGTTGGAAAGAAAATTTTTTTCCGTCCTGGAAAGCGATTCCAGAGAATTCAAGACGCTGACCCAGGAGATCGTCCGTGAGACCTATCGTCACCGGGCCGAAATCGGAAAACATCTCGAAACTATCCGATCAGGACAGGGATCTCACCCGGTCGGAAGGTGAAGGGAGGTGTCAGGTTATGACATTTTTGCAAGCTTGCAGGGTGACGAACAGGTTGCTCGTTATTAACGGATTTCTGCTCCTGGCGACGGGATGTACGGTAAATAACGTCGTTCAGGGTATCTATGAGGGTTCGCAGGCCCGGAACGAGTTGCTGACTCCTCCCGGGGAACGCCTCGAGAAACGGGGTTACTCAACACACGGAGCGTACGAGCAGCAGCGAAGTGAGATTTTGCAGAGAGACGGCGGCACTGATGCGCACTTTCAGTAGTTGATTTTCCTGCGATGTCCGGACAAGGGAGGCTATCATGTCAAGTTCCATAGCAGTCGGTGTCAGTTCCTGTCTGCTTGGCGAACAGGTTCGTTACGATGGTGGTCACAAGCACGACCATTACATTACCGATACCCTCGGGCTTTTTTTTCGCTTTGTTCCAGTCTGTCCCGAAGTTGGCTGCGGACTGCCCATTCCCCGAGAGGCGATGCGCCTGGAAGGAAATCCAGCGGCGCCCCGTCTGGTTACCAACCGAACAGCAATCGATCTCACCGACCGGATGGACGAGTACTGTCGCCGGAAGGTGCGGGAGTTGGAGAAAGAGGACCTGTGCGGGTTCATTTTCAAGAAGGGTTCCCCCAGTTCAGGGCTTTTTCGGGTCAAGGTCTACAATAAGAGCATTCCGATAAAAAATGGTCGGGGTCTGTTTGCCGAAGCATTCGTGCGGCACTTCCCGTTGGTGCCGGTCGAGGAGGAGGGGCGGCTTTACGACATGAATATCCGGGAAAATTTCATTGAAAGAATCTTCGCTTTCCGCAGCTGGAAGGATTTTCTGTCCGGAAACAGCGGACTGGGAGAGTTGGTGGAATTTCATACCGTGCGCAAGCTGCAGATCATGGCTCATTCTCCGGAACTCTACCGTGAGATGGGCCGGCTGGTCGCGGAGGGGAAATCCATGGCACGAACGGAACTCCTGGAACGTTACCAGGAGCTGCTGATGCGGGCGCTCACCCTGTATGCCACGGTGAAGAAGAACACCAATGTTCTTTCCCACATCATGGGCTACTTCAAACGCCAGCTGACACCAGGGGAAAAGGCGGAACTCCTGGAAGTGATCGGCGGTTATCATGACAAGCATGTGCCACTGATCGTTCCGGTTACGCTACTGAAACATTATGTCAGGAAGTATGACCAGGAATATCTGCAAAAACAGACCTACCTCACTCCCCACCCGATGGAACTGATGCTCAGAAACCACGTGTGACCGGATGCCCGGTTAATGGTGGCACTTTTATTGCTGTACAATGTCCCGGGGAAAAGAAAAAGAACTGGTTTGCATTTATTTGGTAAAAAAGATACAAAAACATGACAGGTGGTTGGCGGAATAATGACAGTCGAGGCCTGGGTCGAATGGTACCATGATCTGTTTGATCCGGTTGTTGATCATGCCCTCG
>JAQUHN010000063.1 GCA_028683555.1 Geobacteraceae bacterium
TGGTGGCATCGAGCCGTCCGCCCATGCCCACTTCCATGATTGCCGGCCCCACTCCCTGTTCGGCAAAGTAGAGATACGCCATGGCGGTTACTATTTCGAAAAAGGTGGTTCCTTCCGGCGCCACGGACAACACCCGGTCAGCCAGCGAAACCACGTCTTCCTCGGAAATTCCGCTGCCGTTAATGCGGATCCGTTCCGGAAAAGCGATCAGGTGCGGCGAGGTGAACAGCCCCACTTTGTAGCCTCCCGCCGTGAGGATGGCGGCCAGGAAGGCTGCCGTCGATCCTTTGCCGTTGGTGCCGGCCACGTGAATTACCTGTACGGCATCCTGCGGATCCGAAAGGGCTCGCAAGGTAGCCCTGATCCTTTCAAGCCCGGGTTTTATGCCGAACCGGACCAATCCGTAGATGTGGGACAGCGTTTGCCGATAGTCCATGGTGAAGGCGATGCCGCAACAACGCGTTTTCAACTTCGGGGCGTTTTCCCCGTTTTTTCGGGCGCAGAGCGAAAGAGCATCTTCACGATCTGGGAGAGCCGCTGCTTCATATCTTTTCTCGGAACGATCAGGTCCACCATGCCGTGTTCCAGGAGATACTCGGCGCGCTGGAACCCTTCGGGGAGCTTCTGTCTGATGGTTTGCTCGATGACCCGGGGGCCGGCAAAGCCGATCAGTGCCTTGGGTTCGGCCATGATGATATCGCCGAGCATGGCGAAGCTTGCGGTTACACCGCCGGTGGTCGGATCGGTGAGAACCGAAATATAGGGCAGACCCGCTTCACGGAGACGGGCAAGGGCAGCGGAGGTCTTTGCCATCTGCATGAGGGAGATGATGCTCTCCTGCATCCTCGCTCCACCCGATGAGGAAAAGATAACGGCCGGCGTCTGCCGCTCAATGGATCGCTCGATGAGCCTGGTGATCTTTTCTCCGACAACACTGCCCATGCTTCCCCCCATGAAGGAGAAGTCGAAGACCGCGATCTGGATGGGAGTGCCGTCCAGCAAGCCTTCGCCGCAGATTACGGCCTCTTTGCCGTTTCCCTTCTGAACGGCTGCCTGGATTCTATCCTGATAGCTCTTGGTGTCCTGGAATTCGAGAAAGTCTACGGACTCCAGATCCCGGTCGAACTCGGTGAAGGTGGCCGGGTCAAGGATGAGATCGAGACGTTCCTTGGCGGAGATGCGGAAGTGATAGTCGCACTTCGGGCAGACATTGAGATTCTTTTCCACTTCTTTCGAGTAGATGATCTCGTTACAGCTTTTGCATTTCGTCCAGAGCCCCTCGGGAACCCGGACCTTTTTTTCGTCACTCTGTGCAATCGGCGCTTTTTCTCTGCTAAACCAGCCCATAGCTATGCCTCATAAGTAAAATTCCCGCTTTCCGGAGCATTTGCCGCCTGTGCCCCTGCCGGTCGGCAGTTCCTCTGCCGAAGAGGGGCGCCGTCCGTGAAATCCGGTAAAAAAATGTTTGTCACGGTACCATGTCATGGTGGAAAAAGGGAAGTGAAAAGGGTGGGCCCGCTGCTGGGCCGCTCAGTTTCCCGGGGTCGCGGCACGAATGCCCGCCTTGAGGGCAGAGACGAATTCCCGGACTTTTTCCTTCAGTTCCTCGCCTTGGTTGTTTTCGAAAAGCTTTACCAGGGCACTGCCCACTACCGCGCCATCGGCAAGGCTTGCGACATTGCCGGCCTGTGCGGGGTCGGAGACGCCGAAGCCGACCACCAGGGGCATGGCAGTGGCGTTTCGAATCCGCTGCAATTCTTCACCCAGCGATGCCGAGATGTCCCTCCTGGCACCGGTTACGCCGGTAACCGATACATAGTAGAGAAAGCCCCGGGCGCGTTGTACCACTTTACGAATGCGAGCCTCGTCGGAGGTTGGGGTCAACAGGAAAATTATATCCAGACCGCTTTTTCGCGCAACGGTGGAAAAGCCTTCCGCGTCAGCTTCTTCCGGCGGGAGGTCGACAAGGATGATGCCGTCAACGCCGGCAGCCACTGCATCAGCAGCAAACTGCTCCGTACCATAGGAAAATATCGGGTTGTAATAGCCCATCAGAACCAGCGGGATATCGGAGGTTTTTCTCACCGAGCGGACCATTTCCAGGATCTTTGGCAGCGTTGTGCCGCCAGTCAGGGCACGTTCGGAAGAGAGCTGGATGGTAGGTCCGTCGGCCATCGGGTCGGAGAAGGGAATACCCAGTTCGATGATATCGGATCCGGCCTTCTGCAGTTCAAGGATCATCGCTGCGGTAGTTTCCAGATCGGGATCGCCCGCCGTGATGAAGGTTACGAGAGCTTTCTCGTTGTTTTTTCGTAATTTCTTGAATGTTTCGGTGAGTCTGCCCATTTCTGTTTACCTGTTTTCATTCAGCGAAAAAGCGCTGATTTCCTTTTTTAGTACCTCGACCTGCTGGAAGAGGCCGCCAACCGATCTTTCCATGGTTCCGGCCGCCGTCAGGTTTTCGTGGGTTGATTTCTGGATATCTTCTACCGCAGTCACGATCTGTTCACTGCCACGCGACTGTTCATCGCAGGCGCGTTTGATCTGCTGGATCATGCTGGTGATGTTTTCCGTAGAACCGGCGATGAGAGTGCCGACTTTGCTCTGCTCCCGGGTCGAGGAACGAACCTGGGAGGTGAGCACTTTCATGCGCTCCACGGCCGTCATGATCAGTTCGCTGCCCTTGTTCTGCTGTTGGGTGGCGTTGGCAATCTGCATGATCATGTCGGTGACCTGCTCCATGGCTTCCCTGATCATCTGGCTGCCCTTTGCCTGTTCGGCTGCGGCACGGGCAATCTCCCCGACCTGCTCCGAAGCTTTTCCCACCCCATCGACGATTTTGCCGAGGACAATGCCTGATTTCTGGGACAGCAGTTCGCCGTCGGCGATGCTCTTTTCGGCAAGGTTGATGGCATCGACGGCCCGTCGCGTTTCTTCCTGAACGCCCTGGATCAGCTCTTCGATTTCGCGGGTCGAGCTGCTGGTCCGGTCGGCAAGTTCCTTTATCTCGTCGGCCACCACCGCGAAACCCTTGCCCTGTTCACCTGCCTGTGCGGCAATGATGGCGGCATTCAGCGCGAGCAGATTGGTCTGTTCGGCAACTTCGTTGATAACCGAGAGAATCGTGCCGATGTCGTTGGCCTTTTCCGAAAGGGTGACGATTACCTCATGGGTTATGTGGGAGGAACGCTTGATCTCCTGCATACCACTGATGGTTGCCTCCACCGAAGCCTTGCCTGTTTCGGCGTCCTGACGCACCTCTTCTGATATGGCCGTCGTGTCGAGAGCGCTCTTTTCCACCTGGCGAATCGAGCTGTCCATCTGGATTACAGACGAGGCGGTTACAGTTGAGGAATCGATGAGGCCGTTCACACTGTCGTTGATATGCTTGATGGCGGCGGCCATTTCGATGATAGAGGAACTGACGTCATCCACCGATTGCGCCAGGTTTTCCACGTTCAGAGCCACTTCTTCGACACTGGCGGCCATTTCCAGTACCGACGAAGAATTTTCCGAGGCGGAGAGGGAGAGACTGTCGACGCCCTGGGACACTTCCTTGATGGAGGCATTGATCTCCATGATTGCCGATGACGTCTCCGCAACCCGGGTATTGCTATGTTCAGCACCTCTGACCACCTGTTTGGACGCGTCGGAAAGGGCTCGGGAGATGCGGGAGAGTTCCCCGGAAGAGACATCCACCTTGGTAACCATGTCGAGCAGCATGTCCACCAGTTGGTTGAGCGAGCCGGCCAGATCGCCGATTTCATCCTTGCTGTCGATGGCCAGTTTATCGGTCAGGTTGCCTTCGCTGACCACCGCATGGGCAAATTCGGCCTCCCGGGAAATGGCCCGGGCAATGGAGGCGGCAGCGGTTCCTGCAATCAGCAGCATCAGCAGCAGCAACCCGCCACCGACAACGAATCCCATGACAATGGTCTTGCTGACATAGGAGGTTTCCCGCATTTCACCGGCGGCAACTTCCGCGCGGAGCGATCCGATCAGTTTGTCGAGGCTAGCCGTTAGCCGGTCGTATGCGGCAGTCTGCGAGCCTGAAACCAGTTCCAGCAGCCGTGCCCGGTCGTGCCGTTCCGCTGCAGGCAGGATATCCTCTGTCACGACACCAGCCAGTGCGTGCCAGGATCCGCGCACGTCAGTCAGGGTTTCCTTTGCGTCCGGCGCGGCAATGCCGCTGGAGAGGGCCAAGAGTCGAGCGGGAATATCGGCAGCGAGAGATTTGACGCTGGTGATACCGGCCCGGAACTTTTCATCGCCGGACTCTCCGGCAAGTTTTTGCAGCTCGGTGCGAAGCTGGTAGATGTCCGCTTTGAGGAGAATCCCTCCCTCGAGGGTGTCCCGCGTGAGGATGATTTTCCGGTAGCTTTCGCTGCCGATCTTTACCCGGGAGAGGGTCTGGAAAACAGCCAGTGATATGAACATGGCGCCGATGAGCAGTACGATCATCAACAGAAACATCTTTGAGCGCAGGCGCAGTGTGCCGCAGATTTTCGCAACGTCAGCAAAACCCATCGTTTTTCCCTCCGGGGGCTCCCGCTACGATAGGGGAGCGAGCACGTCATCCTCCCGCATGCGGTCTGCTCCTTTTCAGGAAGCGGAGAGCCGTCTGCGGATCGGGTCAAAAGCTTGAAAACTTGTGCACTTGTAGCACCTGACGCCATTTTTTTCAAGGTAAAAAACGTGCCGGAGACTCTCTGGCAGGGCTGAAGAAGGCCCCCGATAGCGTTCGAAAGTCGTTTCCGCTGACAGATGCATGATGCGGAAAAGACAGCTTTTTCCTAGTAGTTGCGCAATGCACCAGCTAGTGTCCGCCAAAGAGGGCGCCGCAAGTGTTTCTTCTTGACAGAAGATGGCGGCTGGCTACAATGAAGAAGCTTCTGTCCTGAAAGGGTTCTTTAGGCGCGGGGCGGGGGACGTTCCCGTTCAGCTCAAGCTTGATACTTTCCGGATGGCAACGAAGTAACTTTTTCGAGGGGGAATAACAATACTATTTCATTGTTATTCCTTTTCTGTATCGGCAGATCGTTACTCGTCCTTTTCCTGCTTCCTGTAACCAAGTTCTAACCGGGAGACTATTCTTGAAAAATCAACCTGGCGACTTTATCTCGTCCCTGTGGCGCTTCTTTTCTTCACTGAAGCTGACGATTTTTCTGCTGATCGGTCTGGCCGTGGTATCTATTATCGGCACGGTGATTCCCCAGGGGACGCCGCCGCCGGCGGAGTACCTGCAGACCATATCAGCGGCGAAATTCAAGCTGTACGGCACGCTCGGTTTCTTCGACATGTACCACTCCTGGTGGTTTATCCTGCTTCTCTATCTGCTGACCCTGAATCTCGTGGCATGTTCTCTCCGCCGGCTTCCCCACGATTGGAAGTCCTTCCGTGAGCCGGTGACGGTGCTTGATGAAGCCCAGCAAAAAAACCTGCCGAACGTTCAATGGTGGAAGGTGTCAGGGAATGCGGCCGCCCTGGAGCGTTCCGTGGCCGGGCTTCTTGGACGGGAGTTTGCCGTTCCCACTGTCACGAAGATCAACGACGAATACCATCTCTTTGCCCAGAAGGGACGTTTCAGCCGCTTTGGGGTCTATATCCTCCATTCCAGCATCATCATTGTTTTCATCGGTGCCATGATTGGTTCCTTGTTCGGTTACAAGGGCTACGTGCAGATTGAAGAGGGCCAGTCTGCCTCTGTTGTATCGACCATAGCAGGAACTGATCTCGATCTGGGATTCGCGGTGCGCTGTGACTCGTTTGCCCTTTCCTTCTACGGAACGGGAGCGCCGAAGGAATATCGGAGCGTCCTCAGCATCATCGAAAACGGCAAAACCGTGGTGGCGAACCGACCGGTCATCGTCAACTCTCCGTTAACCTACCGGGGAATCACCTTCTACCAGTCCAGTTACAGCCAGGCAGGCCCGCCCTCGTTCCGCTTTACGGTTCGCAACCGCAAGAACGGAGATGCACGGGTGATTACCGTGACCGGAGACGAACCGGTTGCGCTGCCCGACGGGAGAACTCTGGTCGTGACGGGCTTTGCGCCGGAGATCGGCAGCATCTACCCGGGATTTTCCGGGCCTGGCGTGCAGGTACAGGTGGCGGCAAAAAGTTCCGCTACGGAACCTTTTGCCCTGCTGAAGAACTATCCCGCTTTCAATGCCGATCGGGGTGGCGCATACATTTTCACCTTTGAAGATATTGCTCAGAAATGGCGCACCGGCCTCCAGGTTACCAAAGATCCGGGGGTCTGGGTTGTCTGGCTTGGCTGCTTCCTTCTGTTGACCGGCATTTTCATCGCTTTTTTCTTCTCGCACCGGCGGATCTGGGTTCGAATCGGCGGCGGGCGGGTCGTTGTGGCAGGGAGTACCAGCAAGAACCAGGCTGCGTTCCGTGCTTCTTTTGAAGAACTGGTTGAAAAACTGAAAAAAGACTAGGCGTTTCCGGCTGGAAACGATTCGGTTTCGGAGGTATGCGGATGTCCAGTTCTCTCCTCTTCAATATGACGACGATTTGCTACTTTGCGGCGACGGTGCTTTTTTTCGCCTATCTTGCCGGTAAGCACAGGACCATCGGCCTTGCCGGCAGTATTGCCGCCTGTTTCGGCTTCCTGGTCCAGACCCTTGCCATCGGGCTTCGCTGGCAGGAATCCTATGCCATGGGGCATGGGCACGCGCCTCTTTCGAATCTGTATGAATCGGTGGTGTTTTTTGCCTGGACCATTGTACTGATCTTCCTCCTTATCGATGTAAAGTACCGCTACCGGGCGATCGGCGCTTTCGTGCTGCCCTTTGCCCTGCTGGCGATGGCATGGGCCCAGCTGATGGTTGGCGAGCAGAAGGAGATTCAGCCGCTGGTGCCGGCTCTGCAGAGCAACTGGCTGCTCTATCACGTGGTCACCTGCTTTCTCGGTTACGCGGCTTTTGCGGTGGCCTGCGGTGTCTCGATCATGTACCTTGTAAAGGTAAAGCAGGAAGGCTCGACCGGGAATGCCCCGGCCGGGGGGCTGCTTTCGCTCTTTCCTCCGTCCCGGGTTCTGGACGATCTCAATTATCGGGCGATCATGCTCGGCTTTCCCCTTCTTACCCTGGGGATCATTACCGGTGCGGCATGGGCGAATTATGCCTGGGGTTCCTATTGGAGCTGGGATCCGAAGGAAACCTGGTCGCTGATCGTCTGGTTCATTTACGCTGCATTCCTCCATGCCCGCATTACCCGGGGCTGGGTCGGCAAGCGGGCCGCACTGCTCTCCATTATCGGTTTTGCCGCGACTATCTTCTGCTATCTGGGGGTAAACCTGTTCCTCTCCGGGCTGCACAGCTATGGGGGCGGGTAAGTCAGAATAATGCAAGGGAGTGGTTTGGTGGCAAATCCTGCAGTTTCAATCATCATTCCGGTTAAACCGGGGGGGGAGGTGCGTGCCCTCGACGGCCTGCGCACAGTCGAGTATCCGGACGATTCGTTCGAGGTGCTGGTTGCGGAAGGGACCTGTCCCAGTCGGCAGCGCAATCAGGCGGCCAAAGAGGCGCGGGGAACAATCCTCTATTTCCTGGATGACGACTCCCTTGTCGCCCCCGACGTTCTTCAGCGGATCGCCCCCCTCTACGGAAACCCCGCCGTTGCGGCGGTGGGAGGTCCTTCCCTAACCCCGGAGGGAGAGCCTCCCCTGCGCCAGGCATTCGGGCTTGCGCTTGCATCGCCCTTCGGCGGCGGCGGGGTCTGCAACCGTTACCGTCGGCACGGCGAGCGCCGGGAGACCGGCGATCACGAACTCATTCTCTGCAATCTCAGTATCTCAGCCGCGGCTTTCACCGAGATGGGCGGTTTCGATGAGCGACTCTACCCCAACGAGGAGAATGAACTGCTGGTGAGAATGCGGCGGACGGGATGGAAACTGATTCATGATCCCGCTCTGGCTGTCTACCGCAGTCAGCGCCCTTCGTTGCGTGCCTTTGTCCGGCAGTTGTTCGGTTATGGCCGGGGGAGGGCGCAGCAGATCCTGCTGGGCGGCGGCTGTGGTATCACCACGTTTGTCCCGGTCCTGTTCTTGCTCTATTTGTTGAGCCTGCCGTTTCTCCATCTCCCTGTTTACTATCTGCCGCTTTTGTGCTACCTAGTGATGGGCCTTTTCGGCGCTATTCATGCTGCTGTCGTCAGCGGAAAAACGGTTCCCGCGTTCTTCCTGCCGTTGCTGTTTCCCATCCTTCACCTGTCCTATGGCGTCGGCTTGTTGTACGGCTTTCTCGCTCACGGCGCCGGGAAAAGGATGCGGCCATGCGGTGCGGTGAACCTGCGGCGGGTAAAGGCCTTCGGCGACGGTAGCGATTGGTAGATCTTTCGGCCGGTCGTCAGCAACAAGTACAATTCATTTTCAGGATAGCCGGTTCGCGGAGCAAAGTTTGAAGGTCAGCGCCGGTTTTTTCCTGATCACAGGTAAGAAAGGTGGTAGTGCTTGGATCTCAGTATCGTAGTCCCGATTTTCAATGAGGAAGAGAATGTTTCCGAACTGCACCGGCAGGTGGTAGCTGCGTTGGAAACCTGTAGAATCCAGTTTGAGCTCATCCTGGTTGATGACGGTTCGACGGACGGTTCGCTTGGCCTGCTGCGGGAGATTGCCGCGGGGGATTCACGGGTCAAGGTTATCAGCTTTCGGCGCAACTTCGGTCAGACCGCCGCGATGGCGGCAGGGTTTGATGCCGCAACGGGGCGGGTCGTTGTTCCGCTTGACGGCGACCTGCAGAACGATCCCGCCGATATTCCGAAACTGCTGGCAAAGATCGACGAAGGTTTCGACGTGGTTTCCGGTTGGCGCAAAGACAGGAAGGACGCCTTTCTCAACCGTACTTTGCCCTCTATTCTGGCAAACCGCTTCATCTCCGGCATGACCGGGATCAGGCTGCACGATTACGGCTGCACTCTCAAGGCCTATCGCCGGGAAGTCCTGGATGGGATTAATCTCTACGGCGAGATGCACCGTTTCGTTCCGGCCCTCGTTTCGCAGTTCGGCGCGCGAGTGACCGAGATTCCGGTGGGGCACCGCCCGCGGCTTCACGGCACGAGCAAATACGGCATTTCCCGCACCATGCGGGTGATCCTTGACCTTTTTACGGTGAAATTTCTCCTCAACTATTCGACCCGTCCGATCCAGCTTTTCGGCCGGCTCGGTATCTACACTCTGTTCGCCGCCTTCCTGACCGGTGGGGCGACGGTCTATATGAAGTTTTTCCAGAACACCAGCATGAACCGGAATCCGCTGCTGCTCCTTACCGCCTTTCTCCTCTTCATGGGAGTGCAGTTCATCGTTTTGGGGCTTCTTGGCGAACTGAACGCCCGCACCTACTACGAGGCCCAGGGCAAACCGATCTATGTGGTAAAGGAAAGAATCAATCTTGATTCCTGATGCATGATCCGTTTTTATTTTGCCAAGGTTGACAGCCACGCACAATAACCACTATGACAACAACAGCACGTCGCTGATTTTTCGCGAAGCCATCCAGGTCCAATCGCGTTCCCGGTTTTCTCTCCCATCCTATTTTCCGCGTTCCGCTGGCCGCGGTTCCAGGAGACACCCTTGACTGACGGAAAGCTCCGCATCCTGATGCTGGCCCCAACCCCGTTTTTTTCCGATCGCGGCTGCCACGTGAGGATTTTCGAAGAGGCCCGGGCGTTGATCCGGCGTGGCCATGAGGTGCGGCTGGTCACCTACCACCTGGGCAGGGACATGCCCGGAATTCCTACCTGCCGGATTCCCCCGGTTCCCTGGTACCGGAAGCTTGCCGCCGGTCCTTCCTGGCATAAACCCTACCTTGATATTCTGCTGTTCTGCAAGGCGCTGTCCGAGGTCCGCCGCTTCCGTCCCAACCTGATCTACGCCCATCTCCATGAAGGGGCGCTGCTTGGCGTTTTTCTGAAAATGATCTTCCGCATACCGCTGCTGTTCGACTGCCAGGGCAGCCTGACCACCGAGATCGTCGATCACGATTTCGTTCGCCCCGGTTCACTGCCATATCGACTTTTCCGCAGCATCGAAGGTTTCGTCAATGGCCGGGCCGACCTGATCCTGACCAGTTCGGGTCCGGCTGCCCGCGACCTGATCGAGCGCTGGGGAGTTCCGGCGGCGAGGGTCCGGGCACTCATGGACGGCGTCGATACCGGGCAGTTCCAGCCGTACCCCGGCGAGGAGGTCCGCCGGGAACTCAACCTGCCGTCCGGCGTCCCGGTGGCGGTCTTTCTCGGTGTCCTCAACCGTTACCAGGGTATCGACATCCTGTTGGAAGTGGTGAAGATCTTCCAGCGGCGGGGAACTCCGCTGCATTTCCTGGTGATGGGGTTTCCCCACCAGCAGTATCAGCAACGTGCGATCAATGAGGGGATCTCCGGTCGTATTACCTTTACCGGTAGGATCGACTACCGTGATGCGCCACGCCTGCTTGCGGCCGGCGATGTGGCCCTGTCGCCGAAGGTTTCCCTCTCTGAAGCCAATGGCAAACTCTTCAACTACATGGCCTGCGGAATCCCGGTGCTGGCGTTCGACACGCCGATCAACCGGGAGATACTGGGTGATGCCGGAGTCTATGCCCGTTTTGGCGATGCGGCCGATTTTGCCGCACGATTGGAAGAGTTGGTTCTGCAGGATGGGCTGCGGCGGGAGTTGGCGGAACAGGTCAGGACTGAGGTTGTTGCCCGGCACTCCTGGGCGGCAAGGGGCCGGGAACTGGAAGATGCCTGCCGCGAAGCGGCAGCACGGTAGCCTGCTGAATTGCTACATTGCAGCCACACAAGAGGCCCCGTGAAAGCCGCAACCCAGCCTGGGCCGGCAGTTTTATGGGCTTCCGGATGAAATCTATTTCACCAGCGCGCCGAACTCCACCCGGCTGGCACTTTTCCCCTTTTCCCCGGGGGGCTTGTAGATATCATCTTTTTTCAAAAATACCCTTTCCTGGTTAACCTTGCCCTGTTCTATCAAGAAATTCCGCACGGTCGCGGCACGTTGCTGTGCCAGCATTTTGAGCTCCGCATCGCCCATGACCGTGTGGGTAAAAATAAGTTTTTTCATCTCGCTGTCCGGCAGATCTTTTTGCATGCCGATCAGGTTGCGCGGTTTGGGAAACTTTTCTTTCCGGTAGACGATCTTCAGATAGGTCGAGTATTCCTCCGGGAGGATACTGGTGGAATCCGGCGTCTGGCCGGGCAGGTTTTTCTTGTCCTTGACAAGGGCGAGGAATTTTTCCGTCCGCATCTTCTTCGCCAGTAATTCATTGCGATATCCTTCCGGGTCACTGTCTTTGTCCACATAACCCATTACCTCGACATTCAGGTTCGGGCGATCCTCGATTGCCGAGGCAAACTTGCGCAGTTTTTCCTGTTCCGGCGTGGTCAGTTCGTCTGATCCGGGGGCAAAAGCCACGCCGGAAAAATCCTCGCTGCCGCCGAAAGCGGCCTGCAGCAGGGCAAAGGGTGATGTTGCCGCCTTGACCAGCAGGTTCCGCAGTACCTGGAAAACGAGTCGCCAGACGCTGAATTTCGGGTCATCCGTTCTGCCGGTAACCGGAAGATCCAGGTGGATTTCCCCTTTTCGGTCTTTCAGCAGTGCTACCGCGAGACGCACCGGCAGGCTGGTTGCCTTGTCGCTTTCCACTTTTTCGCCAAAGGTCAGCTGGTCGAAGAATATCTTGTTTTCCGAAGTAAGGTTTTTGTTCTCGATGCGATATGCCAGCTGCAGGAACAGCTTGCCTTTCTCTACCGTGTAGCCGAGGTATGTTCCGGTATAGGGTGTTGTCGGGGAGAGCTCGATATCGGAGAATGCAATCTTCAGGTCAAGGAACAGATTCTGGCGCAGCGGGTTGATGGTTCCGGTAATGGTAAGGGGCGAATGATTTTCCAGATTGCCTCGCAGATCAACCTCCGCCAGCTGTTGTTCATTGGAAGACAGCCCGCTGATTCTGCCGCCGAGATTGTAGAAAGTGGTGCTGAAGGGCGCCCGGAGATGGTTGTCGCTGAATATCATGGTCCCGCCCTGAAGGGTTACCGAATCGATTCGGATGTCCGGTTTCCTGCCAGCGATCTGCGGCGGCGATGGCGATGGCGTTGGCGGGAGCGGTTTTTCGCCCGGTTCCCGGGACGGCTCGGGTGTTTCCGTCATAAGGTTCTGCAGGTTAAGAGTCCTGTCTTTGGTAATGGTTAGCCGTGAGTAGAAGTTACTGAGCGACACATCGGTGATCTTCAGGCTGAAGGGGCTGAGTTGTCCCTTGATGCCGTTCACTTGCATGCGCTCCCATTTCAACAGGTCTTCGTTCTGTTTTGTGTCGAGGCAGTAGAAGGAGCGGATGCCGACGGAACCGTTAAATGTTCCGTTGACCTTTTCTCCGGCCTTTGCCAGGGTCAGCTTCAGCCGGCTGTCCACCGCCCCTCCGGCGATGGACAGGGCCAGGTTGTCGGGAAGATATGCGTCAAAATCCCGTAGCGGAATTCTTTTCAGGTCAAGGGTGCCGTGCAGTTTCAGGGGGGAGGGGACGACGCTACCGGAATAACCGATCCTGCCCTGCTTTCCATACCGTGTCGCAAGGGTGACGGGGATTGGTCCGATGGTCGGTCCGGTGATGTCCTGCAGGGTGAACCGGAGTCCCTTCAGCGGGAATGCCGGGTTTCCTTTCCGGGTTCGGTCGGTCAGCATGACGTTCAGATCCGTACCGGCCACATTTTTGATCCGGTAGCTGAAAGCAGGTGCGGCGGCAGAACCCTTGCCGGGCGCTTTTGTCGTCCCTTTTGTGTGAAGCAAAATCTTTTCGGGGGAAAATTTTCCATCCTTTTCACGGGACGCCCTGATAGTGCCGCCCGAAAGAGTGATCGATTCCACCTCCGCCAATTTCTCCTTCAGGGAGAGTTTGCCCTCCTTGAGAGAAAGCTCGCTCAGTTGCGCCCCTTCCTTGTTGCCGAAATCGACGGCAAGGTTGTGTCCGTTCAGGGACATGTCACTCACCCGCAGGCCATCCTCGGTGTTGAAATTCACCAGGGCGTTGCTGTCGAGTTTTCCGCTAAGGGGAGCGCGCAGCCGGTCAGCCAGGTAGGGATGGTAACTTTCCAGGTCGATACCGGTGGTTTTCAGCTGTGCCGTGACTGCAAGCGGGTCGAGGGTCAGATCTCCTTTGAGAGCAACCGATTCCTTGCGGAGGGAATGAAAGGACACGTCCCAGGCAGCCTTGCCGTTTTTCTTCGTGGTCAGGTCCCGTACCGTCACCTCGAGTGCCGCGAGGTCGGTTGCGAAACCGCCGTGCGGCATTCTGTCCCGGAAATGGATCTTGCCGCCACTGCACCTGATGAGACCTGCCTTCAGGGAAGGTTTCGGCAGCTCTTTTGTTTCCTGTTTTACCGTTGACGCAGGGGTGTTTTGCAGTTTCTGCCAGGCCCAGCTGCCGTCTGCGTTCCGTTCCAGGAAAACCTCGAGTCCGGCGGTTTCCAGGGACGCAAGGTCGAAACTGCGCGAGATGATGTCGGCCCGGTTGATCCGCAGCAATCCGCTATCCAGAGCCAGCAGCGGGGTTCCTTTCTTGTCCTTCAAGGCTATGTTTTCCAAACTCAGGGCTCCGGATAAGGTTACCTCGGGCTTTGCGCCGGAAGAGACCCGGTAGGTTATTTCGGTTGTCGTGGAAAACTCTCCCGAACTGAAGGAAACCGGTGTCGTGAGAGGAAGGTAGCCCATATAATGGGGGATATCCATCTTGCGGATGGTTATGATGGCGGACGTTTCCATGGATTCGGCCAAGGGTCTCAATCTACCGTCGGCGACAAAACGGGCCCCGTTTATGACGGCGCTGAAATGGGGCGCAACATAGATGTCCGCCAGGTAGGGAATGTTGCTGATAAAGGGAACCGAAACCTTCATCTTTCGAATTGCATGTTCGGTTGTTTTGCCGGCCGCCAGGTCGTGGAAGTCAACGGCGCCGTTGCCGATTTCTATGTTGTTGACCGAAAAGAGCAGGCTTGATCCCTCCTGCCGGGATTTCTTGCCGGTGAGAAGATCGGAAAAGTTGTAACTGTTCGGTGCGTTCCGGACCAGGTTGAGGCGGGGTGCGGTGATTTGCAGTTTCGAAACGATAAGAGCTCTTTTGGTCAGGGAGGCGGGGCTGACCTTGATACGGGCGCTGCTGAACGAGGCAAATGGCTTTATCCGGTCTTTTTCCGTGAGGCGGAAGTCGGTGATTTCCGCATTCCAGGTGAAGGGGTTCAGGGTGATGCGGCCGATGGATGCCTTGCGTCCGGTTGCCTGTTCAATTTTGCTGGTGGCAATATTCCGTATGATGCCTGGCAGGAAGAAGACAATGAAGAGCAGCAGCGCTGCAAGGACGGCCATGCTCCAAAGGGTCGGCTTGCCCGGAAGTTTCATGGTGGTGCTCCTTAACGGTTGGTGTTGCCGAGGTTTCGTACTTTACCATACCGTATCTAAGTATAGGTTGCTCTTTATAAAATAAAACAAGCACATGGAATTTTTTTATAGGGTAAAACTGTATGGTCGCGATTTTGCCGGTGTCTGACAGTTGCCGGATATGTGGGGATGAGCATCTGCTGGTTCGGCAGCATGGTAGCTCTGCTATCGTCAAAATTTCCGTTTCTTTGTCATGGACGGTGTCACTTCATGCTGGTATTCTTTAACAGGTCGTTGCAAGAGTGGCGCGTCGCGTCGGCTGCCTTGTTGCCTGCTGCTGGTCCCGTCGTCTGTCACTGCCGGGCAGGGAGCATCCTTTTTCAGACAAAACTTTGAGTATGATGAGGCGCACATGATATGTCACCGCTGTGGAAAGATCTTCTCGGAAGGATACCGGTTCTGCCCGGGCTGTGGTCTCGAACTTCCCGGGACTGTGAGCGAGGCGGGTGAGGAGCGGCAAAATCCGGTTTCTTTCAGGGAACCGCGTGCGGCTGATGCCGTGTCGTATGCCGGCTTCTGGCGCAGGGTCGCTGCTTTGCTGGTCGACAGGTTGCTGCTGGGATTGCTGAATCTTGCCCTGTGCATCTGCTATCTGCTGCTGGCGGGAGTTGACTGGGAAGGGGGGCAAATCCGGTCCCTTTACCTGGCGAGCGCCGTGTTCGGGTTTTTACTGAAATGGCTTTATTTTACCCTGATGGAAAGCTCTTCGCTGCAGGCGACGCTCGGCAAGATGTTCATCGGTATCAGGGTTACCGATGAACAGGACCGTCGGATATCCCTGGCAAGGGCAAATGGTCGCTACTGGGCGAAAATACTTTCGGTGCTTACTTTCGGAGTCGGGTTTCTGATGGCCGGGTTCACCCGGCGGAAACAGGCGTTGCACGATCTGGTTGCCCGAACTCTGGTGGTGCGTGGCTAGTGTTGCGGAGGTGCATCTATGGACAGAAGACATTTCCTTAAACTGCTCGGGCTTTCGCCGCTGCTCTCCAACCTGCTGCTCCGAAAGGCCCTGGCGGCTGAGACGCCGGTGGTGGCGATTGCCGAAGACCGTGATTTCTCGCGTGCGACCCTGAAGGCCCTCAATGCTCTCGGCGGCATGCGACGGTTCGTCAAGCCCGGCAACGTGGTGGTCGTCAAGCCGAATATCGGTTGGGACCGGCGTCCCGAACAAGCGGCCAACACCCATCCGTTGGTTGTCCGGACGGTGGTTGCCGAGGCGCTCCGTGCCGGAGCGAGCAAGGTCAAGGTGTTCGACCGGACCTGCAATGACCCGCGGCGCTGCTATGTCAACAGCGGTATCGAGGCTGCCCTGCGGGGAATGAAGGGGGTGGATCTCAAGTACATCGAGGAGGAACGGTTCAGGCCGGTCCGACTCAATGGCCGTACCCTGCGGCAATGGGATCTGTACGACGAAGCCCTGTCCGCCGACGTCTTTATCAATGTTCCGGTGGCAAAGCACCATGGGCTGACCGGTCTCACTCTCGGATTGAAGAACATCATGGGCGTGATGGGCGGCAACCGGGGCAGCATCCACCGCCATATCGACTCAGCGCTGGCGGACATCAATGCCGTACTGAAAAGTCGGCTGACCGTTGTTGACGCCACCCGGATACTGACCGCTCACGGCCCGCAGGGCGGGGATTCGCATGATGTGAAGGTTCTCAATAAGGTGCTCGCCTCCGGCGACATCGTTGCCGCGGATGCCGTGGCCACGACGCTGTTCGGCCTGCGGCCGGAGCAGATCTCCACCACCGTGGCGGCCTACCGGCGGGGGCTCGGGGAGATGAAGGTCGACAAAATGCGGATTGTCCGGGTATGAGAGGGCTGAAGCCGGGGAAAATCACGTCGGCGCGTATCTGCCAGCTGCTGTTTCTGCTTCTTTTCCTGGTTCTGTTCGTGCAGACGGAATACCGGGGCAGCGATCGCATTTCTGTTGCGGTGAACAGCTTCTTTCGGGCCGATCCCCTGGTTGCGCTCGGTTATGTGCTGGCCGAGAAGTCGTTTGTTCTGCTGCTGCTTCCTGCCCTGTTGCTGGCGTTGGCTACCCTCGTTCTCGGCCGATTTTTCTGCGGCTGGATCTGCCCGCTCGGCACGATCCTCGACCTGGTGACCGGAAGAATCAGCAAGACAGCGCCGCTCCGCTTCCTGCAGGGCCGAGTCAAATACTGGCTGCTTTTCCCGCTGTTGTTCGCCTCCCTTTTTTCAGTGAACCTGGTCGGGCTTCTCGATCCGATCGCGATCCTGGTCCGGGCCCTGACATTCTCCCTCTACCCACTGTTCGGCGCCACGGTGCGTCAGGGCTGGGTCGGCCTGTACCGGGTTCTCGGCGAAGGCCGGGATGTCCTGGCGCCGGGCTACGTGCTGCTGCGTGATTACCTGCTTCCGTTCCGGGAAACTTTCTATCCGCTTGCCTTCCTGTCCTTTTTGCTGTTCCTCGGTATCGTTTTCCTGGAAAGGTATGAAACCCGCACCTGGTGCCGGCGTCTCTGCCCGCTGGGTACGCTGCTCGGCCTGCTGGCTCGCGTTTCGCCCTTTGGCCGAATTCCGGAAAAACTCTGTCCGGACTGCGGGGACTGCCGCAGTCACTGTCCCACTTCCTTTGACCAGGAGCTGATGCAGCAGGAAGAATGCATCCGCTGCATGGCGTGCCGGGTAAAGTGCCGCTTCGGCCGGGTTTCGTTCCACTTCGGCAGGCATGCTGCAGGGCTGCCATATTTTCCCGAACGAAGGGTGCTGCTGGGCGGGCTGCTGTCCGGGTTCTTCCTTGCCCGGCTGTTCCGGTTCCGCAATCCGCGGGCGCAGGCAACCGTGCTGCGGCCGCCCGGCGTGCTGGATGAGGAGGCGATGCTGAAGAAATGCGTACGCTGCGGCGAATGCATGAAAGTGTGTCTCCGTAATGCCCTTTATCCGGCCATCCTGCAGGCCGGCGCCGAAGGCCTCTATACGCCCCTTGTCATCCCCCGACTCGGCTACTGCGAGTATAACTGCACTCTCTGCGGACAGGTTTGTCCCACCGGCGCCATCCCCGATCTTCCGCTGGAGTAGAAAAAGCGGCAGGTGGTCGGCAAGGCGGTGCTGGACAAGAATCACTGTCTGCCCTTTGCCAAAGGGGTCAACTGCATCGTCTGCGAAGAGCATTGCC
>JAQUHN010000260.1 GCA_028683555.1 Geobacteraceae bacterium
ATGCGCGACATGCTGGACGAAGATTTGGTTTCGGCACATCGGGCCCGCTCCCTTTCTCCCGACCACCCGGTATTGCGCGGTTCTTCGCAGAACCCGGACGTATATTTCCAGGGACGGGAGACGGTTCATAAATATTACCTGGCGACGCCTGAGATCGTGCAGGAAGAGATGGACAAGTTCGCCAAAATTGTCGGTCGCCAGTATAAGCTGGTTGACTATTTTGGTGCTCCGGATGCTGAATGTGTTGTCGTTATCATGGGCTCCGGCGCCGATGCCGTGCACAAGACGGTAGAAACCCTGGTCGCCCGCGGCGAAAAGGTCGGTGTGCTGAAGGTCAGACTGTATCGGCCGTTCCCGGCGGATGCATTTGTTGCCGCATTACCGTCGACGGTAAAGAAAATTGCCGTCATGGACCGCACCAAGGAGCCCGGCTCGCTTGGTGAGCCACTCTACCTGGATGTTCGTACTGCCATCGGCGAGAAAATGGATGACAAGGCTGCTCCCTTCAGTGCTTACCCCTGCATTGTTGGCGGACGCTACGGGCTTGGTTCCAAGGAGTTCACGCCTGCCATGGTCAAGGGTATCTATGACAACCTGGCCAAGGAAACACCGAAAAATCATTTCGTCGTGGGCATCAACGACGATGTTTGCGGGACAAGCATCGACTATGACCCCTCTTTTACCAATATCGCTTCCGGAATTTACTCTGCCGTGTTTTTCGGGCTCGGTTCCGACGGTACCGTCGGCGCCAACAAGAATTCAATCAAGATTATCGGGGAAAAAACCGACAACAACGTGCAGGCCTACTTCGTGTATGACTCGAAAAAGGCCGGTAGCGTCACCATTTCCCATCTCCGTTTCGGGAAAAACCCGATCAGGGCGCCATACCTTGTCAACCGGCCTGATTTCATTGCCTGCCATAACTTCACCTTCCTGGAAAAGTATGACATGCTTTCCAAGGCGAAGGATGGCGCGCCGTTCCTGCTCTGCTCCCTTTATGACAAGGACGAGGTCTGGGATACGATCCCCCGCGAGGTTCAGCAGCAGATCATTGACAAGAAACTCAAGTTTTACGTCATCAATGCGGTGAAGCTGGCTGAGGAGTTGGGACTCGGTGCGCGCATCAACGTTATTATGCAGACCGCCTTTTTCAAGATATCGAATATCATTCCCCTTGAAACCGCCGTCAAATCCATTAAAAGTGCCATCAAGAAGAGCTATGGCAAGGCGGGTGAACGGGTTGTCGAGATGAACAACCAGGCGGTGGATGCCGCTTTGGAAAACCTCTTCGAGGTCAAGGTGCCGAAAAAGGCAACCAGTAAAATTACCATCAAATCCCCGATCAGTCCCGATGCTCCGGATTTTCTCCGGAACGTGACGGCAGAAATCATTGCCTGTCGCGGGGACGGGCTTCCGGTTTCGGCGATGCCGGCGGATGGTACTTTCCCGACTGGTTCATCCTGCTTTGAAAAGCGAAACATTGCCGTTGATATTCCCCAGTGGGACAAGGAATTGTGCGTTCAATGCGGCATCTGTTCCTTTGTCTGTCCCCATGCATCCATCCGGATGAAGGTGTTTGATCCCGCTCTCCTGAAAGATGCGCCGGAAAGCTTCCTTTCCGCGGATGCTCGCGGAGCGGATTTCAAGGGGATGAAGTGCACTGTGCAGGTGGCCCCGGAAGACTGTACCGGCTGCGGAGCCTGTGTTCACAATTGTCCGGCAAAGAGCAAGGAGAACCCTGAACACAAGGCAATCAATATGACTTTCAAGTCGCCTATCCGTGAAACGGAAGTCAAGAACTGGAACTTCTTCCTCAGTATTCCTGATACCGATACGTCCATCTTCAAGATGGATACCTTGAAAGGCAGCCAGCTCATAACACCGTTGTTTGAGTTTTCCGGAGCATGCGCCGGTTGTGGTGAAACTCCCTATATCAAGCTTCTCTCACAGCTCTTCGGCGACAGAGCTCTCATTGCCAATGCTACCGGGTGCTCGTCGATTTATGGCGGCAACCTGCCAACCACCCCTTGGACGAAACGCGCTGATGGGCGTGGCCCGGCATGGTCCAATTCCCTCTTCGAGGACAACGCCGAGTTTGGTTTCGGTATGCGTCTTACCGTTGACAAGCTTTCCCAATCGGCAAACGAACTGCTGGTGCAGATCATGGAGTCTGATTGCTCCGGCGCCGCTGAGATTAAGGAAGTTCTTGCCGCAATCAAAGCTGCTAGCCAGTCCACTCAGGCGGAGATTGAAGCCCAGCGCGAGCGTGTGGCGGTTCTCAAGGATAAACTTGTCTCCTGTAATGGTCCTCTGGCCAAGCGTTTCCTTTCCGTTGCCGACTATCTGGTGAAGAAATCCGTGTGGAGTGTCGGCGGTGACGGTTGGGCCTATGACATCGGTTTCGGCGGTCTTGATCATGTGATTGCCTCGGGCAAAAATATCAATCTCCTGGTTCTTGATACCGAGGTTTATTCCAACACCGGCGGTCAGGCATCGAAGGCAACACCGCTCGGTGCTGTGGCCCAGTTTGCCGCGGGCGGTAAAATCATGCCGAAGAAAGATCTCGGTTTGATAGCCATGACCTATGGCACCGTCTATGTCGCTTCGGTTTCGCTGGCCAATCCGGCCCAGGCCGTAAAGGCATTCATCGAGGCAGAGGCCTTTGATGGCCCATCGCTCATACTCGCTTACTCACACTGCATAGCCCACGGGATAAACATGACCCGCGGTATTGACGAACAGAAAAAAGCAGTCGAGTGCGGACACTGGCCGCTCTACCGCTATAACCCGGACCTTGCTGCACAAGGCAAAAATCCGCTGCAGCTTGATAGTAAAGCGCCTTCCATCTCGTTCGAGGACTATGCCTACGGCGAGAACCGGTACCGTGTCTTGAAGAAGAATAATCCGAAAACTGCTGCAAGCCTTATCAAGCAGGCAAACCAGTGGACGGCTCGTCGTTATGCCCTTTATCAGCAAATGGCAAAGATGTCCTACTCTGGCGATGAGGAATAGAATTACTCAAACTGTCTGAATATTGTGTTACTATCTGCTCCGGAGGGTTTCGGCTCTCCGGAGCGTTTTTATATGTCGTCCTCTTTCGAGGGCCAGAAAAGCTACTCCGCCAGATGTTCTGCTGGTCACGTAATATTGTTAAAATAATTTAAAAACTTGATATGTCCGGGCGGTTTTGTTATAAAATGACCCGCTGCCCAAATAATTAGTACAGCTCGAGGGGTGTGTGCAATGGCGACTCCGCAAATGGTCATGTATGACGACGACTTCAAGCAGTTAAATTACATATTGGAAAAACTGCTGAGGGAAGCCAATGCCAAGGTGATTTTCCTCGTGGACAAAAACGGCCAGTTGATCTCGGGCGTGGGTGAAACCGAGCGTTTTGACACGACTTCCTTGGCCTCGCTTACCGCGGGAAACATAGCTGCTACCGGTGGCCTGGCAAAGCTGATCGGTGAAAAAGAGTTTTCGATCCTTTTCCACGAAGGTGAAAAGGATAACCTGCATATCTCCATTGTCGGTGGTCGTGTTATTCTGGTGGTGCTGTTTGATAGCCGCTCTTCCCTCGGATTAGTTCGCCTCAGAGTAAAGAAGGCTTCGGAAGAGCTTGGCCATATTTTCGAAAGTCTTGCCAAAAGAGCTGAAGAGAAAGAAAAAAGCGGCGAGAGCGACTTTCCTTTTGCCGAGATAACCGACGACGATATTGATAATCTCTTTAGTTAATTCCTGTGCCCGGCAAATTCGCCGGACACTGTACGCCGGTTTTGCCGGTATGTTCCTAAAAGAACTCAATCAACCGAGGTGATACCAGATGTCTTTCATCAACTACGCCTCCCGTGAGATCAACTGCAAGATCGTATATTACGGGCCTGGTCTCTGTGGTAAGACGACCAACCTCCAGTTTGTCTACTCGAAAACAGCACCCGAGGCAAAGGGTAAGATGATCAGTCTTGCCACTGAAACGGAGAGAACCCTCTTCTTTGATTTTCTTCCGCTGGCTTTGGGTGAAATAAAAGGATTTAAAACCAGGTTTCACCTCTATACCGTACCAGGGCAGGTTTTCTACGATGCGTCGCGCAAGCTGATCCTGAAAGGCGTGGATGGGGTTGTTTTTGTCGAGATCGG
>JAQUHN010000064.1 GCA_028683555.1 Geobacteraceae bacterium
CCGATCTCCTGTTGCCACTTCCGGAAATCGTGGTGTTCACCCCAACCGTCGAAACGACAGCCCAACTTCCGCGCCTCGAGCAGGACCTGGCCCAGACGGCGATCACCCCGGGCAAAAACCCCTTCGAGAAACGAAAGGTTTGCATCGTGCCACTTGAAGGAAAGCTTTCGTTTTTTCAGCTCGCCACGCAGGAACCGCTGTTTTTCCAGGATCTCCTGATAGCCGATCTGCGGCTCCCACTGAAAGGCGGAATGGGGCTTGGGAACAAAACTGCCGACCGAAACATTCACCTCACCGCCATGACCGGTTCCTTTGCCGGCACGTTTAACCTGGGCGGACATTTCAGCAATGCCACGAACATCATCCCACGTCTCGGTGGGCAGACCGATCATGAAATACAGCTTGATCACCCGCCAGCCGGCCTCGAAGGCGTTGCGCGAATTCAGCACCAGATCCTCTTCGGAAATACCCTTGTTGATGACAGTGCGCAATCGCTCGGTCCCGGCTTCGGGAGCAAGGGTAAAGCCAGTCTTCCGCACCTTTACGATCTCGTCGATCAGGTCTCTCGTCAGGCTTCCGACCCGCAGCGACGGCAGGGATACCGCAACATGCTGCGCCGCATAGGTTTCCATGAGTGCCTTGAGGAGTCCCGAAATGCAGCCGTAATCAGCCGACGAAAGGGACAGCAGCGAAATTTCGTCATAGCCGGTATTCTTCAGCACGGCTTCGACAGATTCGAGAATCTTTTCCGGTGTTCTTTCGCGAACCGGTCGGTACAGATACCCGGCCTGGCAAAACCGGCAGCCACGGGTACAACCACGGGCGATCTCCATACTGACCCGATCATGGACCGTTTTCAGAAACGGCACCACCGGTTTGGTTGGATAGGGCATTTGCTCCAGGTCCGCGGCGATACGCCGCTTGACCTTCTCGTAGCCGGGCTTGAGCGGAACAATGTTCGCAATCCTGCCATCCTGCTGGTAGGCAATCGAGAAAAGCGACGGGACATAGACACCTTCTACCGTGGCAAGCCTGTCAAGCAATTCCGCCTTGGTCCCGCCTGCTTTTTTCCAGTTGCGGTAAACCTCGGCGATCTCGAGGATCGCCTCCTCGCCGTCGCCAAACAGGAAAACATCGAAGAAATCAGCAAGCGGTTCCGGATTCCCGGCGCAGGGTCCACCGCCGAGCACCAGCGGAAAATGTTCATCCCGCTCCGCCGCCAACAGGGGAATTCCCGAAAGCTCCATCATATTGAGGATATTGGTGCAGGACAGCTCATACTGGAGGGTAAATCCGATGATATCGGCTTTGGCCAGCGGCGTACGGGTCTCCAGCGATGCAAGAACCTCACCCGAGGCGCGCATAGCGTCTTCCCGGTCCGGCCACGGAGCATACACCCGTTCGGCGCCAACCCAGGGAACTTCATTCAAAACAGCATAAAGGATCTGCAGCCCGAGGTGGCTCATCCCTACTTCATAAACATCAGGAAAAGCCAGCACAAACCTTACGTCAACGGCTTCCTTGGCAACCGAGCCAAATTCGTTACCCATGTAACGTGCAGGTTTTTCAACGGAAAGAAGTGAATCGTACGACAAAAGACCTCCTCTATACAGGCAGGTGGATACAATCTCCGGGCTCCGGGAAAACTTCCGTACTGAGCAGAGAATTGGTCGCCTGCCGGATACCAGCTGAGACGCGGGCACCCAATGGTTTTACGACTGGCGAATTGGTAGTATCAAAAACGTCGGGCTTGCGGCATTACCCGCCACCACATGAAATCCATACCGCAAATGAGGTAGAGACAGTAGGATTTGCGGTCATCAAAAGTATATCACGAATAGCAGGTGACCCAAAATTGTCTTGTAATTCAAAGAGATAAAACAATCAATCCTTGGCATGCAATATGCTCAACCAAAGACATAAACCAACCAAGGAGGAAGTACCAAAATGAAAAAAGTTGTTTCCACTATCGTTGCTGCCCTGGTAGCCATTGCTTTCGCTGGTATCGCTTTCGCCGCTGAGCCCGTAGCACCGGCAGCACCTGCCGCACCGGCAGCAGTAAAAGAAGTAAAGAAGCCGGTAAAGAACATCAAGAAGAAGAAAGTTGCTCCGAAAAAAGAAGTGAAGAAAGAAGAAGCTCCGGCTGCCCCTGCTGCGAAATAAGCAAGGTCCTGTCGACTAAAAAAAGCCGCATCAAACGATGCGGCTTTTTTTATTCCCGGAATCCCTGTTCGGCATTCTCAGCGATCACGCAAACAAAAGTGTTATTTTATACCATGAAACACCGTATGGTGACAAGCCTGTTCACTGCCTTTACGTGATAAATTTCCACGACTCCCCGCGGCTACAAATAAACGGTGCGATTTTGCGCAGCCCCGCCATCCTCGAAACTTCACAAGTATATTCGTTCTGCAATGGCCTTGCCGGCCGCTGTCTGGAAAATTTTTCGGACCAGGTCCCGGGTTTTGCCATGATCCCGCACATCGAACTCATCGCCAAGGTTCACCAGCCAGTCCGCATCCCAGATGACCCGAAAATTGTCCGTATCCACCTCACCGGGCGAATGGTGTGCGCCGATAATCTCGCAGACCTCATCAATAACAGCTTTATCGAATCCCAGCGAAGTCAGGACACCCCGGGCAACCGGCGGACCTTCGCGCTCCTGCAGATCTCCGGCAGACGAACCGTACTTTCTTTCCGCCTCACGGATACCAATGTCGTGCAGCAAAGCGGCGGCAATGACCACCTCGCGATCGGCCTTCTCATGCTGCAGAATCTCCTCGGCAAACCCGGTCACCCGAAGGGCATGGTCGATCCGCCGCTGATCATCACCGAAATAGTCCCGCATCGCATTGCCGACTTTGTCCAACCGTTCCTGCATACCCCTCCTCCTTTTCTGCCCTAGGCTACCGAATTGTACCATCCACAGCGATAGTTACAACATTGAGCGGAATATTCCGGCCCGAGGCCGCCAGCGCAGTTTTCGCAGCCACCTCGATTCCCCCGCAGCAGGGAACCTCCATCCTCACCACCGTTACGCTGCGTACCGATGATTTCCGCAAGATATCGGTAAGTTTGCCCGTGTAATACTGATTATCGTCCAGTTTCGGGCAGCCGATCAGGAGAGCCTTGCCGGCCAGGAAATCTTTGTGGAAGTCGGCATAGGCAAACGGGACACAGTCGGCTGCGATCAAAAGGTCGGCATTTTCGAAGAACGGGGCATCAACCGGGACCAGGCTCAACTGCACCGGCCACTGGCCAAGCCGGCTCTGGCGGCTACCGCTTTCTTCTCCGGCAGTTTGCGCTGCCGGGGCTTGCCGGGTCATCAACCGCGAACCGGGGCAGCCTCCGCCATGATGACCGGCGGCATAATTACCATGGTGCGCTCCCGCCACCGATCCGGCGGCATGCCTGGCACTGACAGCCGCTACCGCATTTTCATCAAAAGCCTCCGCTTCGCGCTCGATGATGCGAATGGCGTCCCTCGGACATTCGCCAAGACAGGCGCCGAGACCGTCGCAAAGGTTATCGGCAGCGAGCACCGCCTTGCCGTTTATGATTTTGATTGCCCCTTCGGCACAGGAAGGAACACAAAGCCCGCAGCCGTCACATTTTTCCTGGTCTATTTCAACGATTTTCCTTTTCATGATCCGTATCTCCTTTTTAGTACAGGGAATTGTTTCGCAAAGAATCCTGGTTTCTCACTCGTTCAACATCGAAAGATGGTTGCAGAATAGCCGAACAAAGCAAAGAAGGTTATGACGCATGTCAAAAAGGGAGATATTTGCGGAAATCGGCGATATTCGGTTTAAAAAGGGCCGGGGTGAGAGGCAGCTCCTCCTGGAAAGCAGCGGATTCCGTTCCTGCTAGTTTCCAGCCCCCCAACCATTTCAGACAAGACCTGCCCGATTTCCGCAAACCAGGCAGGTCTGCCTTCTTTTAAATGACAGATCCAAACAATTTAGATACTGGACCCATAACCAACCTCTGTGGTATCTTTCAGTGCCGTAAAAATACGGTATCCACAATTATTACTAGCGTGCGCCCCGGTGCAGGCAAACTGTGAACAAAGGAATCGGCAATGGAATACACATCAAACGAGATTATCCACGGGTACACCAACAGGATACTGGCAATTGATCTCTCGACGGAAACCATCAGCACCCCTGACCTGGACCCAAAGGTAAGGGACTATTTTCTCGGCGGACGGAGCCTCGGGCTCTATCTGCTGCATAGCTCTACGACTCGCGGGACCAAGGCCACCGACCCGGAGAATCCGCTGATCCTCGCGAACGGACCGCTCGGCGGCATCCCGCAGTTTCCCGGAGCAGCCAAGTCAATGGCGATCGCCCTCTCGCCGCTCACCGGGGTACCGGGCGTCTCCAACTTCGGCGGATATTTCGGACCGTATCTGAAATATGCCGGCTTCGATGCCCTGCAGGTAACGGGAAAAGCTGAGCGGGAAACGATTATCGTTATCGACGGCTTCACCCGGAAGATTACCCTGGAAGAGGCTCCCGACCTGAAAGAAGTGTTCGACCTGGAACGGGCCATTGCCGATCGGTTTACCAAGGCTGGCTACGACAAGCGCCACATCGCTTTCATGTCGACCGGCCTCGGCGCCGAGCACACATCTTTCGGCTGCATCAACAGCCATTACTACGACGTCACCAAGCCGACCCCTGCCGGACGGGGCATCTTCCGCACCAAACAGGCCGGCCGCACCGGCATCGGCAGCGTCATGCGAAATAAAAGAATCAAAGCCATTGTCGTTCTCGCCAACCATCCACAGGGCGAAAACCCTTTCGGTGCCGCACATTGGGAAAAAGTCCGGCAGGCCGGCTCCAAACTGCACAAAGTCATCAAGGAAGTTGATCCGCAATCTTTGAAAATGTCCCGCAAAGGCAGCGCCGGGCTCATTACCTTTATGAACAAGCCGGAATACCAATCCCTGCCGGTCAACAACTTCCAGATGGGATCGGACCCACGGGCGCCGCAGATATGCGGCAAATTCTACGCCGAGAACCTGTTCGAGCACCGGGGCATGGACGGCTGTTTTCCCGGCTGCAACCTGCAATGCACCAAAGGGGGATGGGTGACTCTCAAATCGGGAGACCACGTCGGCGACAAGGTCTGGGTTGACGGTCCCGAATATGAAACAGCCGCGGGTTTCGGTTCAAACCTGGGAATCTGGAACGCCGAATTCATCATGGAAGCCAACTGGCATTGTGATAATTACGGCATCGATACCATCACCACCGCCACCATCATGGCTTTCCTCATGGAGTGCTTCCAGCGCGGTTTCCTGACCAAAGCAGATATGGACGGTCTGGAAATGAATTGGGGTGGAGAGGCCGATGCGCTGACCTTCATTCACCGTTTGGCCCATGGCGAAACCGAATTGGCACGGGCCGCCGGCAAAGGAATGACTCTGCTGGTGGATTGGCTCGCCGAGCGCTACCGCCAAAAAACCGGAATCGACCCATTGCCGGAACTGAAGCTGTTCGCCATGCAAACCAAAGAGCTGCCGTTCTCCTTTTACCGCACACACCGGTCCCTCTCCATGCAGGCATCCTATGCCGCAGCCAGCGATATCGGCGCCCATCATGCCGCTGCATGGCTCATCAAGGTGGACCTGCTTGGCGCATTCCCCACCTTTGAAGACAAGGCCCAGGCGCTGATCACCTACCCGCGAGTCCGTCTCGGCAATGACAACATGGGAGTGTGCAAACTTCCCTGGGTGGACGTCTTCAACCCCGAATCGGCAAAGGTGGAAAATCCGGACATGCACATCAACCCGGCATCCCAGGAAATTTATGCCGAATTCTACAATGGCGTATTAGGCACCGATATGACCTGGCAGCAGATATTCGAGCAGACCGACCGGGACATCAACCTGCAGCGGGTCATGAACGTCATGGTTTACGGTACCGACGCCGGCGCAATGGACTGGATCCCGGATCGTGCCATCGGCGCCACCGACGACCTTCTCTACGAGAACGAGCAGGAATACAACGATCAGCAGGTGGCAACAATCCTTGCCAAGTCGCCTGAAGAGGTCCGTTTGATGTCGACGGCGGAAAAGCGGCAAACCCTGATGAATTCAAGAAAACGTGAACTGCAAGAGCTGATAGCAATCTATTATCGGAAGCGTGGTTGGAACGAGCGGGGAATCCCCACGGTGGATACGCTGAAAGAGCTCGGTTTATGGGACTTCCTGAACGAAGAGACCAGGGCAAGGATTGCCGAATTGACTGCGTAGCAGCACGCTAATCATTCCGAAAGATTGGAAAATATAGAAAAGGGGGTGCCGTTTCCGACACCCCCTTCTTTTTACCTCGGTTTCAGCCTGTTACTTGCAGGCTTCTTCCGCGTGCTTCGGGCCTCTGCCCAGTGCAATGAGTTCAGCGCCGACTGCTTCGGCAATCTGCTTCATTTCGCACATGCGGAGATGCTGACCATACACCTTAAGGTCAAGCCCCGAGACCGCCACCAGGATGTAACGCGGCTGTTTCGCGCCATCCACCATTTTGCTTCTTTCACGGTAAAAAATCTTTCCTGTCATGAAGGGGTTCCTCCTTCCTTTTATTCCTCCCTGGGTACTTCGGAGGGTGTAGTAAAAGGATATACCCCTTGCAATAATATGTCAATTACCTGTTACGCGCGAATGATGGTGCCGACGTTTTCGCCGTTCAGCGCCCTTTCCAGGGTGCCGCGCTTATGGCCGTTGATGATCTTGATCTCCTTGACGTTCACTGCATCGCGCAACAGGAAGAGGATCTTCCTTTCCATTACCATATCTTCCATGTCCCTCTCGATGAGCTCGCCGACCGTAATCTCCTTGATCAGTTCCGCCTCGGGATTAACGCGAGGATCCTCGGTAAAGAGGCCATCCACGTTCTTTACCAGAATGCAGCTCTTGGCGCCAAGCACTTCCGCCATGAGCAGGGCCCCGGTATCGGTCCGGTGAGGCGGGATGAGGCCCGTTTCCGGCGGATGCTCGAAGAGCCCGTAGGGTGGCGTGCCATGGATGACGGGCAGCAGTCCCAGATGAAGCATGGTGGGCAGATCGAGCAGGTCGCCCGGCTTGACTCTGGAGCCATGCCACCTGGAAAGCAGCAGCGTTACGATCTCGGCATTCTGTTCACTGATCTTCGCCGCCAGTTCGGCCAGCACGCCGGTAGGCATGCCCAGGTCAATGCCGATATCGAGAATATGGCGAACCCTTACCCCGCCGCCGGTAACAACCAGCATCTTGTGTTGCTCGGAAAGCTCGCCAATCTCTTTCATCAGTGGAATAACCACTTCCTTGCCGAAGTCGATTACGCCATGGCCGCCAATCTTGACCACGTTGAGTTCCGGCACCAGTTTGAGGCGCTCAACACCGGCATGCCTCTTCATCAACCCCTTGCGAACCAGGGTTTCCCCCTGGAGTTTATTTTCAATATCGTGTCTGCCATGATTTCCCATTATATTTCTCCTAAATGATAAGATGATTAGCTCAACTGGGACACGCTGGAGGTGTCAGATGATACATTTCCCCCACATAACGAAAAAACTTTATCGCCAAGGGCGGTACGTAGTACATTCAGTACATGATAGTATTCAACGGGATACGTAAAACGACATTTCTGATTCTTTTTTCACTCTTGCCCTCATTTACCAGCAGGTTT
The DNA here is from genome assembly GCA_028683555.1 of Geobacteraceae bacterium. Taxonomy (GTDB): domain Bacteria; phylum Desulfobacterota; class Desulfuromonadia; order Geobacterales; family Geobacteraceae; genus RPRC01. Next base: position 7,674 of record JAQUHN010000064.1, read on the forward strand.
TGTCCTTCGAATGAAACGAAGGCATTGATCGAATGTCTTCGCCCGTATGATTCAACAACCCCTACCGGTCCCTGCCAGATCTTCTTTGCCTCTGCGTCGCCACTGGCAGCCCCGTTTCTCCTGTTCCGTCTGAAACGATGGGGCTTTTCCTCCTGCCGTGTAAAAGTGCAACACGGCGGACTGCTGATGACCGCAACGCGATGACCAACAAGAATAAGGTGGCAGTTTTCAGACCGCGCAGTCGCTGGGGTCGCCTTGGATCTTCGCTACGGCATGGGGCACCGCATCCCATATTGCCTCGAGATTTTCCACCGCACCCTTCGGACTTCCCGGAAGATTGACGATGAGGGTCTTACCCCTGATCCCGGCTACTGCCCGGGAAATGGACGCAGAAGGGGTCTTGGCAAGGCTGCGGAAGCGCATCAGTTCACCCAGGCCGGGTATCACCCGCTCCAGGATCTGCATGGTGGCCTCCGGTGTCACGTCCCGTGGTGAGACACCCGTGCCGCCGGTGGTCAGGATGATATCAAGCGCACCACTGTCGGCCCACTCGGCAAGCTTGTCCGCAATAAGCCCCATCTCGTCCGGGATCATCTCATAGGCAGCGGTTTCCACCCCGCGGGGGCGAAGCCACTCCGTAAGGGCCGGCCCGCTCAGATCAACCCGTTCACCACGGGCGCCCTTGTCGCTCAGGGTCAGGATTCCGGCCTTCACGGCTTTTCCTCCCGCCGATAGACACCACTCTTGCCGCCCTCTTTATAGAGAAGCGCCACTTCACCGATGCGGATCCCCTTATCGGCCCCTTTGCACATGTCGTAAATGGTGAGTGCGGCAATCGAAGCGGAAACCATGGCCTCCATTTCAACGCCGGTTCTTTCAAAAGCCCGCACCATCGCTTCAACATGGACGGTTCCGCTTTCCAGGTCGGTGGCAAAGTCAACCGTTACCGCATGGAGGGCAAGGGGATGCGAGAGAGGAATCAGGTCCGGGGTCTTTTTCGCAGCGGCGATGCCGGCAAGCCGGGCAACGCCGAGGACATCGCCCTTCGCCATGGTTCCACCGATAATTTTTCCCAGGATTTCCCTTTTCAGGAAAACAGTGGCAGTGGCAATAGCAGTCCGCAGCGTAGCGGATTTGGTGCTGATATCAACCATGATCGCCCTGCCCTGATCGTCAAAATGATTAAAATTCATGGTATTGCTTTCTCCCTATCAAAAAAACTGTATAGAATCCTTAAGCTATGTGTTTCATATCGGCAAGGTTACGCCTCCACCATGCCGCCATCGCCGTCCAGCAGGTGGACATTTACCTGATCACCGGCTTTCAGGTCTTCCTGTTCGGCGGGAATCACGGCAATGCCATCGGCCAGCAGCAGGGTCTTGAGATAACCGGTATCCTGCTTGCCGGCGCTCTGCACATAGAATTCGCCGTTTTCCTGTTCCACAGCTACACGGATGAAATTCACCCGACCCGGCTTCTTGCGCACCGCTTCCTTCAGGGTCGCCTTGACCAGCGGTTTCAGCACCCGGCGGTGACCCATCATCTTGAGGAGCGCCGGCCTTACGAACTCCTCGAAGGTAAGCAGGCTTGAAACCGGGTTGCCCGGCAGAGAAAAAATAGGTTTGCCATCGCGGAGACCGAAGGCGGTAGGACGCCCCGGCTTGATATCCACCTTCCAGAAGGCCTGGGTGACCATCAGTTCGCTCAGAACGTCCCGAACATAATCACGGTCACCAGCCGAGACACCGGCGGAGGTAATGAGAACATCGGCCCGCAACCCCTCGACAAGTTTCTCGCGCAGGCTCTCACGGTTGTCCCGAGCTATGCCGAGCATGACCGGAATGCCGCCGGCCTGTTTGACCGCCGCGGCAAGGGCAAGGGAGTTGCTGTTGATGATCTTGCCGGGCGCCAGCGCCTCACCCGGTTCCACCAGTTCGTCTCCGGTTGAAAGAACGGCAACGCGCACTTTGCGGTGGACAGGCACAAACACCTTGCCGAAGGAAGCCAGCATGCTGATCTCCGAAGGCCGCAGCAACGTGCCGGCAGCAAGAACCGTCTCGCCGGCCTTCACATCCTCACCCTTGAAGCGGATGTGGTCGCGCGGCTTAACTGCCTTCTTAATGACAACCTGACCGTCCTTCTCCTCTGTCTCCTCGAAGGGAATCACGGCATCCGCTCCCGGAGGAATGGGGGCTCCGGTCAGGATCTTCACCGCAGTGCCACGCGCGACCGCTTCGGTCATCGAGCCACCGGCAGGGAGAAAACCGGCCAGTTGCAGGGTGGCAGCTTCCGGGCAGTCATCGGCATGCACCGCATAACCGTCCATGGCGGTATTATCCCACAGCGGCATGTCCCACGGTGCGGCAATGTCCTCGGCAAGCACCCTGCCGACAGCGGTCAGGATTTCAACTTTTTCTACTCCCAAGGGTATGACACTATCAAGAATTATCTTTCGTGCTTCTTCAAAGGTGGGCATGATAGGCAGCTCCATACGTAAGATTTTTCACGGAATTACATCGGCAAAACTGAATGGACTTTTCATTTAACAGATAAATCCACTTTCCGTCAAGTTAATGTGCCAATTTTCGACAGGTCAAGAGCAACCGGCAGATGACAAATACTTCAATATCGCGCTTGTTTTTTCTATCGTAAAAAAGGGAGTCGCTATAAATAACGGCTCCCTTCACAAAGGCGTGTCTCGTCCATTCAATTTCACACTTCCACTTCCTCTTCTTCCTGGTGTTTCGGTCCGCGCGGTAGAAGCAGCAATTCAGCGCCCACCTGCTCGGCGATAAATTTCAACTCGCTCATCCGCAAATGTTTGCCATAGATCTTCAGGTCGACACCGGAAACACCGGCCAGCATATAGCGTGGCTGACTCGATTTATCAACGACTTTTTCCCGCTCCCGATAAAATATTTTACCTGCCATGTCAAGCCACCTCCTGTAGTTGTTTTCCCCAGAAAATCCTGGGATTCTTTATAAAGTATAGCGCCAAATCGCTATATAGCAAGCAATACAGGGTCGTTGACAATAAAGAGACTATTCGGTTTCAATCAGCTAGTTTTCAGCAGGGCTGAGTTGACACTTTCCAAACCTACGGCAGAATCAAACCCACCCTGGGTCAGAATTCCATGAGCCTTCCGGATAAAAACTATCTACAACCAATTACATGGACAGCAGTCGCCTTGAAAGAAGGGTAGACCTTTTTCCCTTCCTTGAGTTCCAGAACGGCAAATGCTTCGCGGGTAACATAGGAAACAAGAGTAAATCCACAGTCAAGGGTAAGTTTCAGGAAAGGTCCCAGCGAAGAAATCTCACGAATTTCTGCCGCAAAAACATTTCTCGCACTGGTATGTTCGTCGGGATGGACCAAATCGATGGCAACATTTTCCGGGCGAATACAGCAGTAAACCTTGTCTCCCGTCTGGCAGTCACCGACGGCATCAATCTCCGCATGGGGAACGGAAACGGAAATGAAACCCTCGGAAGATTTTATGACTGTACCCTCGAGAATGGTATCCATACCGACAAAGCTGGCGACAAACTCGTTGGCGGGATTATTCATTACATCAAGAGGGGTGCCCTGTTGAACAATAGATCCGCTGTTCATGACCACGATGCGATCCGACATCCGCAATGCCTCCGACTGATCGTGGGTTACCATGATCGCGGTGATGCCGGTTTCACGCAGAATCTTTACCAGGTCATCGGTAAGGGCGATTCGGGTGGGTGGATCAAGCGCGGAAAATGGTTCGTCAAGGAAAATCATTTCCGGCTCGATGGCAAATGCCCGGGCCAGGCTGGCCCTCTGGGCCTCTCCGCCGGAGAGCTTGCGTGCCGAACGATGCGCCAAGTGTTCGATGTTGAACCATTTCAGATAACGCATCACCCGCTCACGAATTTGTTCACGGGTAAATCCGCGGATTTTCAGGCCGGATGCCACATTTTTATAGACGGTAGTGTCGAAAAGCAGCGGTTCCTGAAAGACCATGGAAACTTTGCGCCGATAATCAAACACCGCATCACGCGAAGCAACGGCATCCTGACGGTAGGTAATCCGTCCTGCGACCGGTCGAACCAGGCAGTTGAGTACCAGCAGCAGTGTTGACTTGCCACTACCGTTCGGGCCAACAAGTGAAACAAATTCCTTCTCGCGGATAAAAAAGGAAGGGATGTCAAGTATCGACACCCCTCCAAGTTCAACCTTGAGATTTTCTACTGAAAGTAAAATATCCTTGAGGATCACCGTGGTCTCTCTCTTTGCTGAATGATAGTAAATAAATAGTTAACCAAAAATACCAGAAACAGCAGGATAATGGAAAGGGCAAAAGCGACGTCGAAGTTTCCCTTGCCGGTCTCCATGACCGTTGCGGTTGTCAGCACCCTTGAATAGCCCTTGATATTGCCACCCACCATAATGGATGCACCGACTTCTGAAATAACGCCGCCGAAACCGGCCATGACGGCCGCCATCAGCGGCAGGCGCGCCTCCCGAAGAAGGATCCATACCATCTGCAACCGGGTTGCCCCCAGGGATAGTATCTGCAGCCTCATCTTGGCAGGCAGATTCTGCAGTGCGGCAATTGAGATGCCCATGACTATCGGGGTGGCAATGACCGCTTGGGCAATGATGATGGCGGTTGGCGTATAGAGGATATCAAGAAACCCCAACGGTCCGTTTCTCCAAATGAAGACGGTAACGAAAAGACCGACCACGACCGGCGGCAGGCCCATCCCGGTGTTAACGATACTTACCAGCAGCTTTTTGCCGGGGAACCGGGTAAGGGCGACGATCATCCCGCAGGAAATACCGATTACTACGCTGATGAGCGTCGCCAGTCCCGAAACCTTGAGCGAAAGCCAGGTAATCCCGAGCACTTCCGGGTCCAGCGCAACGATAAGCTGGAAAGCCTTGATTAATCCCTCAAGAATCAGATTCATCTATTACAGCCCCAGAGACTCGGGTTTCTTGCCTGCATCCGGGAAGAACAGCGGTGAACCGAACTTTTCGGTGCCATAGGTTTTGATGATGCCCTGGGCCTTTTTCGAAACCATGAACTTGGCAAAGGCTTTGGCACCGGCATTATTAACCTTCGTCCACTTGGCAGGATTCACTTCGATGACATGGTAGACATTGAGCAGCAGAGCGTCACCCTCAACAATTATGTTCAGACCGAGGTTTTTCTTCAGAGCAAGGTAGGTACCACGGTCGGTAAGGGTATAGCCGTTTTTCTCGGCAGCGACATTCAGCGTTGCGCCCATGCCGAGACCGGTTTCCTGGTACCATTTCTGGCCGGCAGGGTTGATTCCTGCGGCTTTCCAGATTTTTTTCTCCTTGGAATGGGTACCGGAATTGTCGGCGCGGGAAAGGAACAGTGCATCCGCGGAGGCAATCTTGCCGAAGGCTTCCTTAACCGATTTGGCCCCCTTGATCTTGGCCGGATCAGAAGGCGGTCCGACAATCACGAAGTCATTATGCATGACCAGCATTCTGTTAACGCCATAGCCTTCTTCGACAAATTTCTTTTCTGCGTCGGGAGAATGCACGAGAAGAACATCCGCTTCACCCTTTTCGCCCATCTTCATTGCCTGACCGGAACCGACGGAAATGGTTTTCACGAAGTAGCCGGTCTGTTTCTCAAATACCGGCAGCAGGACATCCAGCAGACCTGAATCCTGAGTGCTGGTGGTGGTGGCCAGGATAATGGTCTTGTTGACCGGTGCCGCCTGGGAAGTTGAGGGGGCAAAAGTCGCAAACATCGCGACGGCACATGCCACCAGTAAGAGTGCTGCTGTCTTGAACTGTTTCATACGGTCTTACTCCTTTCGCTGGTTGGTTTTCTCGGTTTATTGCTTGCCTTGCAGTGCCTGCCATTCCGGGGAATTGGGAAAGAACAGGGGACTGCCATACTTGTCCATGCCGAAATCAACGATAATTTTCTGCCCTTTGTTCGGGTCGGTGAGCCACGTGACGAACTTCATGGCATCTTCATAGTTCGCCTTGGGGAACTTCTTCGGATTCACCGGGATAAGCGAAATATAATTCAACAGAGCTTCGTCCTTTTCCACCAGGATGGGAAGCTTGATCTTGTCTTGCAGGGAAAGCCACGTTGCCCGGTCGATAAAGGTGTAGGCGCCTTTCTGGTCAGTGTACAGCAGGGTTGCGGCATTTCCTTCCTTACCCTTCTCATACACCTCATACCAACTACCGGAAGGCTTGATGCCTGCCTTTTCCCACAATCCCAGCTCCGCTACGTTGGTTCCCGACTTGTCACCGCGACTGATGAAGGCAACCTGCTTTTCAGCGATCTTCTGCAGTGCGTCGATTGCGCTGGTCATACCCTTGATACCGGCCGGGTCCGAAGCCGGTCCGACGATCACAAAATCATTGTACATGAGCGGTATCCGCTCGGTACCATAGCCATCGGCGATAAATTTTTCTTCCAGGGACTTGGCATGAACCATGACCAGGTCAATATTGCCCTTCGATGAAATTTTCAGCGCTGCACCGGTACCTGCGCCCACGTGCCGGACACGGATTCCAGTATCCTTCTCGAACTGGTCCTCAAGAGCCGAAACGACGCCCGAGTCAACCGGGCCGATGGTGCTGGCCAACAGGATAAACCCCCTTGCCGCGTATACCTGAGTCGCAAAAGCGGCGCACAGTATAAACGAAAGCAAACCGGAAAAAAATGATTTTTTCATACCCCCCCCTTTTTTTGGTAATGATACTATTTACAGAGCCAAAGCATTATAACCAAGTGACTATAGCGTTAGCAATTAAAAAAAGGGGGGAATCACCTTACTCCCCCCTTAATTCAACGTATTATCTTACTACAAATACTATGCGCGGTTCCTAGAAATTAACTTCCATCTGGACACGGTACTGCATATCATCCGTCGCCAGAGCGCTGGTCTTCTGGGTATGAATGCTACCGACATCAGCCTGAAGCTTCAGCTTGTGGCTGTTGAAGTAGTAGGAAACGCCACCGAGAATCTCGCTGATCGAATCGTTAGCCTGATCCCGGTTGGGATCAAGGTAGGAATAGCGCATTGCCAGTTCAAGCTTCGGCAGAATCATGTAACCGGCCTGAGCATAGTAGCCCTGTGCACGAACGGTGCTGTCGGTGATCTGGCCGTCAGCCTGACCCCAGAAGTATTCGGCCTGGAGAGAAGCGCCCATCCACTTGAATGCTGCATCGATGTTGACAGCATTGATATCAACCTTTTCAGCGGCATTGAAGACAGCAGCATTTTTACCAACCCAACCACTGGTTGTGCTTGCATAACCGAGGTTGTTCGTTTCGAAACCGGCACCGCTTCTGGCGAGGGTGTTCATATAGAAAGCGGAACCAATGGTAACCAGAGGTTTCTTGCTGATACCGGTGTCACCTTCACCCCAACCCACATAACCGAGCGGGTTAACCTGGAGGTGAGCGAGGAACGCGTTATTGTTGGTGTTGCGAGCGGTGGTCTGACCTGCACCATTAGATACGCTCAAGTCATAATTAACAATACCACCCATGATTTTACCGGTGACATAGGCGCCCAGATCGTACCCCGGGGAAAAGGCCGAGACGACGGGTGCCACATCAACTAACTGCAGACTGGCAACGGATGACATGTTCTGACGGCCGAATATCGGCTTGCTCTGACCGGCCAGGAGCTGAATCTCTTTCATGAAATTGTATTTCACGTAGGCATATTCCAGCATCTTGTTGTTGCCGGAATTCTCAAAAGCCAACTGCAAGCGGTATTCCAGGTCCTTGGTGAATGCATAACCCTGGAACCAAACCCGGCCCTTTTTCAAGGAGAACTGGCTCACGTCCTGAGCAGTGTCCTTGTCCGCGAACATGTAGCGAACCATCATGAGACCGCCGATGTTGAGCTTGAACTTCTCGTCAGGCGAGGTAACGGAAAAACCACTGCCAATCTTGTAATCGATCTTCGGGCTGCTCTTGGCGATCTCCTGATAATCCGCTTCGGTAATGACCCCTTTCTCTTTCAGGATGTCTTCGAGGGACTTTGCCTCTGCTCCCTGCGCGACCATAAAACAGGCGCCCAAGGCAGCAACTAATGCTACCAAACTCTTTTTCACGTGCTCCTCCTTTTTTGCATGGTAAGTTGCCGAGCAAAGCCAACAAAAGGCTCCGAGACGGCATTGAAATCGGTGTATAAAATTAAAACGACTGCAAAGTGCCACAATTTATGAAAACTCTCAACATAAAAGAGATTATTTTCGAGATTAATTTTGACGCCTTATATTGCCCTATATTACGATATCCCAAAAAACGGGAGTCTAAACTCCCGAATTTTGTACAACTCTAACCTTCTTAGAACACCACTGCAACCTGCATACGGTACTGCATATCGTCGGTCAGTATACCACTGCTCTTCTGGGTGTGGATGTTGCCGACATCAGCCTGAACCTTCATAGCATGATTGTTGAAGTAGTAGGAAACGCCGCCGAGAATTTCGGTCTGGCTGTCGTTTGCTGCATCACGGTTCGGATCCAGGTAGGAATAACGCATGGCAACTTCAAGCTTGGGCAGAACCATGTAGCCAGCCTGGAGGTAGTAACCCTGTGCACGCACGGTGTTGTTGGTCAACTGGCCATCGCCCTGTGCCCAGAAATATTCTGCCTGTGCGGAAGCACCCATCCACTTGACGGCGGCATCGATGTTGACAGAATTGATATCAACTTTCTCAGTGGTGGCAAAAGATGCGACGTTTTTGCCGAGCCAGCCGCTGGTGCCGGCATAACCGAGGTTGTTGGTTTCGAAACCGGTTGCGTTCCGTGCCAAGCTGTTCATATAGAAGGATGAACCAACGGTAACGAGCGGTTTCGCGCTGCGCGTCGTGTCGGCTTCAACAAAGCCGAATGCGCCGAAGGGATTTACCTGCAAACGAGCGAGGAAAGCGTTGTTGTTCGTTGAACGGGCCGTGGTTGCGCCTGCACCGTTCGACACACCCAGAACATAGTTGATCTTGCCACCCAGCACGTTACCGGAAGCTGCGGCACCAAGGTCATAACCGGGAGCGAATGCGGAAGTTACGGGAGAAACTGCTACAAACTGGAGATTACCAGCAGCGGACAGGTTCTGACGACCGAAGGCAAGCTTGTCCTGACCGGCAAGGAGCTGAATCTCATCCATGAAACGGTACTTGACATAAGCGGTTTCCAGCATGGTGTTTTTGCCGGAATTGCCGACGTTGATGCGGACATTGTAGGTAAGGTCCTTGGTGAAGGCATAGCCTGTCCACCACAACTGGCCGGTCGCGAGTGCGAACTGGCTCATATCCTGACCGTTGTCTTTGTCCAGGAAGGTGTACTTGACCATAACCCTGCCACCCATGGTCAACTGGAACTTCTGGTCAGCAGATGTAACGGTGAAACCTTTGCCAAGCTTATAATCAAGCTTCGCGGAACTCTTGGCGATTTCCTGATAATCTGCCTCGGTAATCACGCCTTTTTCCTTGAGGACGTCTTCGAGAGACTTTGCCTCTGCTCCCTGCGCGGCCATAAAACAGGCGCCCAAGGCAGCAACCAATGCTACCAAACTCTTTTTCACGTGCTCCTCCTTTTTACATGGTTATGTTTGCTCTGCAATCCAGAAATCAGATTGCAGGCACAACAAATTACCACACCACGTTAATGGTGCGTAATTAACAACATATCACATATCCAAAAAAACCCCTATATGCAAGGGGTTACTACCACAAAATAGATCGGAAGAGCACACG
>JAQUHN010000065.1 GCA_028683555.1 Geobacteraceae bacterium
GCTATTATCCGATTCCGGTCAGTGGCTCGAGCATCAACCTCGACGGCGGCGACGCGTTCCGCAGTTATTCATCGGCCGGCGGTGAAGGCGGCGATATTTACATCGACTCCTACACCGACGTGAAGGTTTTGAAAAGCGGCACGGTGGATGTCGGCTTCAGCATTCCCTCCTATGCCTACAGCTTCGGCGACGTGAAGGCCACGGTCAGTGCCGATACCGACGTCCTGCTCGACCCGGAAGTGGATCCGGGGGCCGGTGTCCTCTACATGCGGTCTTATGACCCTTCTCTTTACATTGGCGACGGCGATGATGAAAGCGATGTTCAGGTGACGGGTCTGAGCGTTGCCGCCGGAGTCACGCTCCGCTTCCCGACCAACATTTACGGAGAGGGAGATGCAGCGTACGTATATATCCCCAATGCGGTCGTAATCAACGGTACTGTGACCACGATCGTTGAATCGTTGACTTTAGATCTCGAGTCCGGTTCGTACCTCGAAGTCGGAACAACCGGTACGGTAACCACCAGCGGCAGAACAGCAGGCGCATCTTCGGGTGAACTCTATGTTGCGTCTTACGGTGTAGCCATCAACAAAGGAGCCATCGAAAGTAATGGCGCTACCGGGGGTGGATCAGCAAACTACGTAGTACTGGTTGCTCAAACTTTCGTTTACAACACCGGCGCGATACGTGCCGATGGTGCCGACAACGCTGAAGGGGCCGGCGGCTCAGGCGGACTTGTTGGGGTTGGTTCTTACTTCGCCAGTGTCTATACGTCCGGAACGCTGAGCGCCGATGGCGGTGATGGAACCGGCGAGAACGGCGGCAGCGCTGGAGTTATAGAAGTGTCTGGCGCTCCTTGGGAAACTCATAAACTTGTTGTAGGCGGCGTCATCCAGGCGAACGGCGGTAACGGCGTTGGCGGCAATGGCAATGATGGCGGGGACTTGGCCATTTACACTAATTCAGGAGCACTGCTTCTCAATGCCGACATTTCCCTTGCCGGCGGCGACTCCACCGGTGACGGCTATGCCGGTGGCGACGGCGGCTACCTGTATCTGGCGCAATCTTACGAAGACGACTACGGCTATGGTGAACAGGCACCGGTGGAAGGCATCAGGATAGCCGGCAATATCGACCTTTCCGGCGGTAGCGGCAGCGCCTACGGTGGTGCCGGCGGCTATTTTGAGATCGAAACCGATTATGCCTACGAGACCGCCCCGGTTGCAACCCAGGTGGAATTCGTCGGCTACTCTTCGATCAGCCTGAACGGCGGCAGCGGCACCGAAGGTGCTGATGCCGGGTACTTCGAGATCTACACCGAAGACGCTTGGACCGGCGACGACTATATGGCCGTTCCGGTCGGCTCCATCATCAACCAGGTGCCGGTATCGGCCAAGGGCGGTGACGGTGCCCTGACCGGCGGTCACTACGGTGGCAATGGCGGCTATATCGACTTCGAAGCCGAAGGCGAGTTCTCGATCGGCACCACCGAAGTTGCCAACTCCGGAGCCCTCGATGTATCGGGCGGCGCCGGCGACTATGCCGGAGATTCCGGCGGCGTTTACTTCTACGGCCATGACAAGGTGAGCAACAACGCCACCATCAACGCTGCCGGCGGAAACGGTACCAGCCAGGGCGGAAACGGAGCCTGGTGGTATGTGGAATTCTATTCGACCCTCGACATCGTCAACTCCGGCAAGATCATCGCCAACGGCGGCAGCGGGGTAACGGGCGGCTATGGTGCGGACTGGGTCGGCATGTACGCCGGCAGCCACACGACCAACAGCGGCGCGATCACCGCCAACGGCGGCGCCGGCACCATAGATGGCGGCGACGGCGGTTACATCGACCTGTTCTCCCAGTATGTCGCGACCAGCAACAGCGGCACGCTGAACGTTGCAGCGGGAACGGGCGGCACCACCGCGACCAACGGCATCATCTGGATCGACTGGGTGGATGTAACCCCGGCCGACGGAATTCTCTAGAACGGATCCGGAGATAGTGTGATAAGGGGGAGCCTTCGGCTCCCCCTTTTTTTTGTGACACAGTAGTGCGCTGTCTTCCATTTTAAAGGAATGGCAGGTTTGGAAAAGGTCTGAGGGTGTCTGGAACGGAACGAGTGCCTTGCTGGACTTGTTGCGAAAGTATCACTATTGGTCTTGTAAAAAAGGATTACGGTTTCTTTGTTCTAGCTGTTTCAGAAAGTAAAAAATGCTTTGTTTTCATTGTGTTGGTGGTATCATGGGAGCGGCTTATTTATCGAGTAGGCGGGAAATTCGACAGTTCTCCAGGCTGATTCAGTATTTCGAAGGATAAACCTGGCAGTCAATTAGTTTTCCAGGAGGAAAATCCATGACCGCAGCAACCGTGCTTTGTTTTCTCGGTGCTTCCGTTGCCCTTACGGTGGCGCCTGGCCCGGACAATACCTTTATCGTGGCCCAGGGTATATCCCGGGGGAGAAAGGCTGCCATCGTTACCGCACTGGGCATGTGCAGCGGCATCAGTGTCCATACCACCGCTGCCGCATTCGGAATATCCGCTCTGCTCTACTCGTCCGCCACTGCCTTTCAGATCCTGAAATTCGCCGGTGCCGGGTACCTGCTTTTCCTGGCCTGGAAGTGTCTCAAAGAGCAGCAGGTCCTGCTTCCCCAGGGTGTGAGTGATGGGCGGAGTTTCTGGTTTCTGTTCCGGCGGGGATTCATCATGAATGTCATAAACCCGAAAGTGGCACTTTTCTTTCTCGCCTTTCTGCCCCAGTTTGTTTCACCCGGTTCCGACATGGCTGCCATGCAGATGTTTCTGCTGGGAGTGCTTTTCATGGCCCAGGCGGTAGTGGTATTTTCTATTATCGGCTGGCTTTCCGGCAGCGTCGGCAACGTTATCCTGCAGAATCCCCGTATTGCCCGCTGGTTCGGCTGGCTGACGGCTGGAATCTTTGCCTCCTTGGGTGTGCGTCTGGCATTTGCACAGCGTTGATGTCCGGCATTTTTGCGGGAAGGTAATTGGCGGTGTGAATAGTCCAGAAAAAAGAAAAGGAGCGGGTATTTTCCGCTCCTTTTTCATTCTCGGCACATGTGCGAACCGGATTTTAAATACTATCAGGGCGCCGGCGGCGCTTCTACAGTTTTTGCTTCCTGGACATGCAGAACCATGTCCTTGTCCGCCAGCGGTGCCCGGTACTGGCCTTCCTGGTAGAGGCACTTGACGGGGCAGGCTTCAACGCAGATTCCGCAGTAAACACAGGAAAACGGGTCTACTTCCCAGGTTTTCGCCTGTTTATCCACTTTGATGCACTGTGAGGGGCAGCGCAGCTTGCAGACACCGCAGAGGATGCATTTTTCCATTACTATTTTCAGCTCGCCTTTTACGTCCTTGAATGGTTCCTTGGTTTGAAAAGGATAGAGCCGTGTGGCGTATTTCGTCAGCAGGTTCTTTAAAACGATTTTCGTCATGAACATGGTGTCGTCTCCCGATGGATTATCGTTCCGTGCAGCTGATGCAAGGATCTATCGTCAGAATCAGAACTGGAACATCGGCCAGGTCGCATCCTGGTAGCATATCCAGCAGCGGCGGAATGTTTGCAAACGTCGGGGTGCGGATTCTCACCCGTTCCAGAAACTTCGTGCCGTTACCCTTCAGATAGTAAAGTACTTCCCCCCGTGGCTGCTCGACACGCGAAACCACTTCACCGTTCGGCAGTCCCTTTGCCTTGACGGCAAGTTCTCCATCGGGAAGCTTGGTAAAGGCCTCGCGAATCAGGTCGATGGCCTGAAAGACTTCATTGAAGCGGCAGACGGTTCGCGCGTAGCAGTCACCATCCGTTTCAATTACCGGCTCGAAATTGAGATCGGAGTACGCGGCATATCCGGTCTGGCGGAGGTCCTGGGCGATGCCGCTCGCGCGCAGTGTGGGGCCGGCCGCGCCCATTTCGTAGGCTTTTTCCTTGGACAGGACACCGATACCGACAGTACGTCTTTTCACGGTAAAATCGTCCATAATCGTGGATTTGAGCTGAAGCACCTCTTTTTCGACAATTTTCATGGTGTCGAGTATCCATTTCTGGGTTTCCGCATCGATGTCCCGCTTTACACCACCGACGCAATTGACGGAAACGATGACCCGGTTGCCGGAGGTCGCTTCCTGGAGATCCATGATCCGTTCCCGGATCCTCCAGAATTGCATGAAAAGACTTTCAAACCCGAATGCGTCGGCGAACAGGCCGAGCCACAGCAAGTGGCTGTGCATCCTGTGCATCTCAGCCCAGATGACGCGCAGAAATTTAGCCCGGGGTGGGACTTCAACATTCATTAATTCCTCGATGCCCTGGCAATAGCACATGGCATGCAGGGTGCTGCAGATTCCGCAGACCCTTTCCACGATCTGTATCATCTGCGAATGGTCGCGTATTTCAGCCAGTTTTTCCAGTCCGCGATGCACATAGCCCAGCTTTGGAATGGCTGACTTTACTATTTCGTCTTCTACGGTAAGGGTCAGGTGCAGCGGTTCCGGCAGGACCGGATGCTGCGGACCGAATGGTATTACTGTTCGTGCCATAATGTATATGCCTCCTCGTGCAGGTCAAAATCCAGTTATATGCGGTCCCCCGGGATCAAACCCTGGTAATCCCTATCTTGCAGAACGGGGTCTTTTGTACCTCTTCGTCCAGATACAGCATCCCCTGGAAGTCTAACGGGAGGCCGTCGAATTCTACGCCGAAATGTTCTTTTATCTCGTTTTCCACCAGCATGGCACTGCCATAAACGGAGGCAATGCTTGGTATTTTGGAACCTTTCGGCACATCCACCTTCAGGTTTACCAGCTGCAGATCCTTGTCCAGGTGATACAGTACGCAGATGCTTTCACCAAGATCCGTTGATGACATGGTGACAAAGCGGAAGCCTTCATCCTTCAATATCCTGGTCTGCGTGATAATCTTGTCCGGTGACAGCTCCGGGGTATTATCCTCGTTTATGATGAGCACACTATCTTTCATGGAATAGATCTCCTCCCGTTTGCTATCTGTTTTTTATGAAATTCTGGGTGTTTTCAAGCCGTTCGAAGATCCCCTGATCGACCTTTTTGCCTTTTTCCGCAAGCTTCCCCAAGGCGATGATAACACCGTCGATGATTGACTCGGGCTTGGCCGCGCAGCCCGAAACATAGGCATCGACGGGAATGATCTTGTCTACGCCGCCGACGACGTTGTATGCTTCGCGAAAGATACCGCCGGTGGTTCCGCATGCGCCGACTGCTACCACAACCTTCGGTTCCGGCATCTGATCGTAAACATTTCTCAATGCCTTCTTGTTGCGATGATTGACGGTTCCGGTAACAACCAGGATATCGGCGTGTTTCGGGTTTCCCACATTGAGAATCCCGAATCGCTCAATGTCGTAGACAGGAGTCAGGCATGCCAGAACCTCGATGTCGCAGCCATTGCAGCTGCCGCAGTCGAAGTGGATCAGCCATGGAGATTTTACTCTCGATTTGTTGATGAAACTTTTCATATTCAGGTAACCTCTCTAAAGGGCCTCGGTCACGACACTTTTTTGCTTGTGTCTCCGAACCGTCCCGTTTTAGATATGTTGAACAAAATCGAACTGTTGCTGGTCAGTAGGTCAGGGTTGATATATCCCTTTCCGTTATTTTATTTTTTCGTAAATCCAGAAATAATTGGCAAACGACATGATAAGTCCGCCGGTCCAGGCGTGGGGGAGCATCCAGCGCCAGGTAAGACGGGCGCAGATGTTGTCCACCAGTACTTCGCCGAAATAGGTCACCACGAGCAGTACTGCCATCCAGATGAAGTTCGTGTGCCAGAACAGGGCACAGAGACCGAGAATAAAGACAGTCTCATACCAGTGGGAAATCTCGATGATTGCCAGATACGGTCCGGAATACTCGGTAAGCACTCCCTTGACGATCTCCTGGTGGGCATGGTGCGAAGTTGCAATGTCAAAGGGCGATTTCTTCAGTTTGATGACCAGTGCATAGCCGAGGACCACGAACAGCAGCGGCAGGGAAAGTAACAGCGGCTCATGGTAATTTGCGATAATGTCGGAAATTTTGAAGCTTCCCGTTTCAAGGTAGATGCCGACGAACACGAGAATGAGCAGCGGTTCGTATGTAAGCATCTGGATCAGCTCCCGCTGCGCACCGATCTGACTGTAGGGTGATTCCGCGGCCAGTGCCCCGATGACGAGGAAGACGCCGCCAACCGCCAGGACGAAAAAGATCAACAGCAGGTCGGACTGGAGGGCCAGCAGGACGACGGTCAGCACGTCCGCTGCCAGGTACATGTAGGCGCAGATGATCTGCCAGTAGTTGACGATCATTTTTTCTTTGCCGAACAGTTTGAACACATCATAGAACGGCTGAAGTAACGGGGGGCCGTAGCGGCCCTGAAGGCGTGCGGTTACCTTCCGGTCGATACCGGCGACAATCCCGCCGATAATTGGCGCCACGAATATTGCTGCCAGAACTGCGATAACTTCATTCATGCTCATCGTAAAACCTCCCCGAACAAGACAATCAAGATGATGAGAGCGATAATGTTGATCCAGTAGGATATTTTGCTTTCGCCGATAATATCCTGCATGTAAATATTGGCGGGGACGTAGTTCGTCCAGTTGTTAAGGTGGCTTCTGAACTTCGGCTCCGCAATATCGGCATATTGTTCACCACACATGTAGGGTGCGCTGAACACCCGGTGATCCTTCTGCTTGGCGGCAACGACCGCCGCGAGATAGGCGATAATTGAAACGAGGAAGACCGGCAGGACATAAAAGGCGCCGGCGCCGCTGGTGAAACCCATCGGCCCGGTCTTGAACGGCTCGACAAAAAGGCCCGGTTTATAGCATGACAGGACAGGGTCAACCAGGAAAGTGTATAACCAGGGGACACTCAGGCTCAATATTATTGCCCCGATTGCCAGGCTTACGAGCGGGACCTTGATCGAAGCCGGATCCTTCCATTTCGCTTTTGTATAGAATCCCTTGAAAATAGTCACAAGCGGGGCGAAGAAACCTTCTTTTCCCTGGGACTCGAAAACCTTCAGATGAGGACCGCTGACGAAGATGCCGGCCCAGCGGGCCCAGAAAAGTACGGTAAGGCCGCTCCCCAAGGCTATCATTACAACAACCCAGGGGATATTGGCGGCGGCTTCGATGGCCATCCACTTGCTCATCAGGGCGCCGAAAGGCGGCAGCATCATAGTAAGGATGCCGATGATGGTTATGCGTGAAACGGCGGGCATGCTGTTATACAGTCCTCGCATATCCTCAATGTCGCGGCTGCCGATGGCATGTTCGATGGTGCCGACGCAGAGGAACAGCAGGCCCTTGGATATCGCATGGAAGATAATCAGCAGGACTGCCGCAATGATGGCTGCCGGGGTGTTGATACCGGCGCAGGCGATGATGAGACCTAGGTTGGCAATGGTGGAGTAGGCGAGGATTTTCTTGCCATTGCTCATGTTAACCGCCAGTGCCGATGCTGTCAGGAAGGTAAAGGCACCGAACGTTGCGACCATGGTGCTGAGAAAGGTTCCCTGGTAGCCGGGGGCCATTCGTACGACGATGTAGACACCGGCTTTTACCATGGTACTGGAATGGAGCAGGGCCGAAACGGGAGTTGGTGCGACCATTGCTCCACAGAGCCAGCTTTGGAAGGGGACCTGTGCTGCCTTGGTAAACCCGGCGAAGCAGAGCAGCGCAAAGGGAAGCAGCAGCGCGGTCATTACTTCAGGGCCGTGGTTGATCAGTGCCTGCAGCGAAAGGTATTCCATTGACTGGGTGTTATAGTAGATAAAAATAATCGCCGCTACGAAAGCGACACCGCCGGTCATGTTCATCCAGAGGGCTCTGGTTGCGTTCCTGATGGCGATTTCGGTCTTGTCGTGACCGATCAGCATGAACGAACAGAAGGTCGTCACTTCCCAGAAGAAGTACAGCCAGAGCAGGTTGTTGGCAAATACCAGGCCGTTCATGGCGCCAAGGAACATCACCAGGAAAAAGAAGAATCTTGGCTGGCGGGACTTTTTCAGGTGAAGATGATGCTCGTGTTCCTCCATGTAACGGATACCGAAAATACAGATGAGGGATCCGACGATGGATATTATCAGGTTCATGATGATGGAAAGATTGTCAATGTACAAGGCCGGCGTCACTTCCACATGGGGCGCCATCTTCAGTTCGAAGTAGGCCAGCGGAATTATCTGCAGCAACGTGAGCACGATAACCAGCGGGTTGCCAAGCTTGAAAGCGATTGCAAGGATAATGAACAGCAGGGCAAAATCGGCAAAAGTAATAAGGGAATTGACTTTCAAGCCGAGCAGCGTCTCCGGGGTGTACAGGTAGGGTCCATTGAGATTTTGAAAAATCATCAGGGAACTTATCGTCAGGATGATCCCTGTTGTTACGATTATGGCAGCTCTCACCCGGTGATTTTTCGTGAAGAAGCAGAGCGCGCCGGCAATAAACGGCAGTAAAATACTGATACCAATCAATGAGTCTACCATCTTTTACCTCCCTTCGACAGAACAGCCAGCAATTCCGTGGTACTCCGTGTCATGACATCTCCTTTCCAGTAATATTCATTCCTAAGGCGAAAGTATGCGCTATCATCGATCGCAGCTGGTGAATTAAGTCTAGCTAAAAACTTATGGTTGCCCATAACAAATCCAGGGTGAATACTGAAACAAACCGGCCTATGCTAAGCCCCTGGGCAAGGAAGTGTCAAGAAAAATTTAGCACGACTCAAATAAATTTACTAAAGATATAAATAATGCTCGTACAGATTTACTGATAATAAAACAGCTGATTGCTTGTCTGGGGCTGTTGCTTCCTGATATTGTGCCTGCTGAATATACGGTGATCTGCGCCGATTCTGAGCAACCATATGCTGCATGTCCTGCTTCGTTTTGTACCATGTATCAGCTGTTTCGACCACAATCAAAATTAATTATTTGCGGCAAATATTCGGTTTGAGTTGAAGTTGATGGAAAATGAAAAGGCCGGTGCCACAAATATAATTTGCGAAACCGGCCTTTAGGGTGAATTGTCAGGATCCGGAGAGGTCAAAGGGCCAACCAGCTAAAGACCGGCTTATTTCTGTAACGTGCAGTTGCCTCCGCATGGTTAGCTTCCTCCGTGCTGTCCGCGAGATTCTGAAGAAATTCCAGCCCTTCAGTCAGATCAAAGCGCGTTCAGCTTAAGGGAATCCACATGCTTTTTGCGGTGCCGATGAAGGTACTATAGGAATGGAGCATGCCGAAGTTGGAGCAGGTCAACGAATATCCGTCGATCTCACGCATATTGGCCAATTCTTCTTTGATCTCGTCCACCATGACCACGCTTGATTTCTTTTCCGAGTGAACTTTTCCTATGACAAAGGCCTGATCTTCTTCGGTGAGATACGAGTAAACCGGAACCAGGCAGTGCTTGTCGACGATCTCAATGAGCTCTTCCGGGAAAATATCTTTTTGCGATTGCACTTCAAGATCGACACTGCTCAACTGTCCGAACAAGCCTCCCGGCTTGTCAATGTCGGAAGACGGATAGCTGGTAACGCAGGGGACGGTAATCTTGAGGGAAACCTTTGGTTTCAGATCGCTTTTGGAAACACTTGCCGAATAGGTGCACTGATATCTGACTAGGCAAGGATCCATGGTAACCGGTGTTTTCTTTTCGATAAAGAACGGATAATTGAAGTCAACCTTCACCTTTGTCGCGTTCAGTTCCTTCATGTACTCGATAATATTCCCCTTGAGAGACTCGGTGCCGATGTGGTCCCGGTGCTGGTGAAGGATCTGGATAAATTTGTCTATCCAGCGTGCTTCAAATTCATGCATGATTCGAGCTGCAATGGAGATTCTGGCGATGGTGTGCTGTCCTTCCGGGTTTTCCCGTGACAGGACTTTCATCGGAAAAGGCAGCTCCGACATGCCCACATCCTGCATAAACCTTTTTTCGTCTTTCATGTGATCCTCCTTAATATTGCTCGTTGCTCCACAAAAATAAGATTCAGCAGTCACCCCCACTCCAATGAAGCCAAACCTTATTTGCAGACGAAGAATTGGGTGTCGCTACTTTTATGCCTTTTCACTACAGTAAAACCAATTTTATTTAAACTGATATTACAGTAAAAAGTCAAGTAAATTTTACTTACACTAAATATAATTTGGGCTTGATTGAAGAATGGGCGGGAAGGTATAGCAGAAAATAGTGCAGACATTAACGCTAGATGCCTGGTTGGCGCCATTGTGCAGGTTTGACGAGGGGGTGATGGTGACTTTTTTCGATGTTTTCGAACATGAAGCAAAAAGCCCCAACTCTCCAGGAGGAAAGTTGGGGCTTTTTAGGGGAGTTGCTTCGTTACTTTAGAGATTATTCGTCTCTCTCGTAATCAACGATACGTTTTGCGACCGTCTTGATGCTCAGCAGGTCGCTGTAGTTGATGTTGTTGCCCAGGTAGTTGCCGCCGTCAGTACCGCAGCCGAGGGTAAGTGAAGGCGGAAGCTGGTTGTAGATGAGACCGACGCTGCCGTGAACTGCCGGCTGATTGAGGAGCAGTCTGTTGGCCGGAATTTCCATGGCAAACTTGTCGATTACGTTCTGATCCTGAGCATGAATAACTGCGGTGTGGCCTGCGCCGCCCCAGCGGAGCTGGGTTTTGGCGGCATTGATTGCTTCGTCGGTGTTGTTGAAGCAGATGTAGCCGAGGACCGGGGACAGTTTTTCGTGGCTGAACCAGTCTTCGGGGCCGATGGTGGTAAGGGGCACGAGGAGCAGCTTGGCATCTTCGGGAATTTCGAACCCGGCAAGCTTGGCGATCACTTGCGGAGACTTGCCAACGATGGCCATGGCCGGAACGCCTCTTTCCTTGTCGAACATAACTTTTTCAAGCTTGGCCTTCTCGTCGGCGTTAACCAGGTAGGCGCCTCTTTCCACCATCATCTTGATAGCTTTGTCGCAAACTTCCTTGTCGTCAAAGATCATGGACTGGTCGGAGGAGCAGATGGTGCCGTTATCAAAGGTCTTGGAGGCGATAACATTGTTTACCGCAACACTGAGCTTAGCGGTTTTCGATACGAAAACCGGGGTGTTGCCCGCGCCTACGCCGATGGCCGGGTGGCCTGAGCTGTACGCTGCCTTAACCATCGCGTTGCCGCCGGTGGCAAGAATCAGGTTCACGTCCGGGTGCTTCATCAGCAGGCCGGTTGCTTCAATGGAGGGCTCTGCGATCCACTGGATGCAGTTGACCGGTGCGCCTGCGCTCACTGCTGCGTCATGCATGATCCTTGCTGCTTCGACGCTGCACTTCTGAGCACGGGGGTGGCAGGCAAAGATAATGACGTTACGGCTCTTGAGAGCGATCAGCGACTTGAACATGACGGTAGAGGTCGGGTTCGTGGTCGGGGTGGCGGCGGCAAGCACACCGAAGGGCTCGGCAATGTATGACACGCCGTCTTCTTCCTTGATTACGCCAACGGATTTCTTGTCTTTGAAGTACTCATAGACAACGTGGGCGCCGAGGTGATTCTTGATTGCCTTGTGGTCGGCACGTCCGATTCCGGTTTCTTCAACGGCCATTTCGCCGAGCTTGACTTCGTTTGCGACGCTGGCTGCGTCCATTGCTGCACAGACCTTGTCAACCTGCTCCTGAGTGAAGCCTTTCATGATGTCGGCTGCTTTGCGTGCGTTTGCTACCAGCTGGTCGATCTGCTGAACTACATCTGCCATGACATACCTCCATTAATTTAGTGTTTACCGAATTGCCCATCGCATTACAATTCAGTACCTATGGAAAGCCTTACGAGACACCTGCGATGCCAGTGTTAGTAAAACTGTATTTCTATTACGAGAAGACAGGGGTAAAAAGGGTTCCACAAGTCGAGAGACGCAACCGGACAAACCCCGGTAAACGCATCGAAAATAATACACAACAGCTCTGATTTTGTCAAATACAATATTCTTCGCAAAATCGTCTAACTCACTGAATTCTTGAATTTTAGTCTTGCTAAAACAAGCGTAAGCCATCATGGAAATTTGCTCGGTTTGCGCTGCAATACCGGGTAGCTCTCAACCGCATGTTGTTGAGCGGCGTACAGTAAAAACAGCATTTGACAGTACGCTGCTTACCGCCAACCGGTGGTATGCTCTTCCGGGGTTTTCAAAGCAGGTTTTAAACCTTTGTTTTTTTGATAACTTGTTAATTCGCGGTACACTTTTGATGCGTATCCGAGACAAGGACTTCGGGATGTGTCTTTTTCGATGCAGGAGGGTCTACCAGGCGTCTTCGGTGGTTTTTCAGCACCCGATTAAAGTAATCAGAAGGGTTGCCGATACTTTCATGAAGAAAAATTATGTCTGTTTGCCACCGGAAATCGGTATCGTGCCCTTTCGGGTAACGTTTCTTTCCGGACGATGTTCTCTTTGCCACTAGGAGTCTGTTGGACGTGGGAAAACGAAGTGAAAATTCGGCTGGATGAGCACAGATTTAATTAATTTTGCAGGCAATAGTTGTTCTATTGCCTAATAAGCGGTGGAATATGGACCGACAGATTTGCAGCAGATTTGCCCTTGTTCCGATAAGCATCAAGCGTCCGGTCAGATTCGTATGTAATGGTCGCTGTTCCTTAACGGCGTTTTCTGCCAGGGGGAAGGGTATGGAGATTTCCAATGCATGACATGATGTGTGCCGAACAGATTAACGCCGCGCAATTGCCGGGAAATGGGTTGCACACGAGCCGACCCGTCAGGAAAAAGTTTGAAATGCTCTTTGCGGTTTTCTTTGCTCTCGGTATCCTACTCATCAGCATGTTTTCAGTTCCTACGGCGTCCCAAGCACTGGAGAAAAAAAACGTACTCATTCTCAATTCTTATCACCAGGGATTCCGATGGACCGACGATATAACCCGGGGCATCATCACGGCCATGGATCCCGCGAGCGATAAAACCAGGATCTATATCGAGTACCTGAATACCAAGTGGGCGAACGGTGCGCGCTATTACCAGGAACTTTCCCGGCTTCTGGCAATCAGATATGCCAAGACCCGCTTTGACCTGATTGTCTGTTCGGATACCGATGCACTCGTATTTTTACTCGACTACCGGGATAAAATTTTCGGCAGGATTCCGGTGGTGTTCTGCGGCGTCAATTACTTCGAAGAACAGGATTTACGGGGAAAATCCCTCTTTACCGGCGTGAGTGAAACGGCGGATCTCAAAGAGAGTCTCGATCTTGCTCTCAGGTTGCATCCCGGCACCAAAGAGATTTTTGTTATTAACGACAACGGCACTCCCGGCCGGAAGGTTCGCGATCAGTTGAATCAACTGGTGCCGCGGTACCCGGGAAAAGTGCGGATCACTTTCGCGAAAAGCGTCGATCTGAACAGGATCGTTGCTGATGTTGCGTCACTGCCGTCCGACGCGCTGATTTTCTATACCTTCTTTTACGGCGATCCGGCGGTACGATTTTATGAGAATATCGAAAGCATTTCCCGTATTGCAGCACAGGCCCGGGTTCCCATCTATGGTTCATGGGACTTCAATCTTGGTTTCGGCATGGTGGGCGGCAAGCTTACCAGCGGCTATGACCAGGGGGTTACCGCAGGAAAAATGGGGCTGCGCATCCTGAAAGGCGAACGGGTCGAGACAATCCCGGTGGTGTACAGGAACCCTGCCCGGTACATGTTCGACTACCGGCAGCTGAAACGGTTCGGCATTGACAGGGCCCTGCTGCCGGATGAGAGCACCATCATCAACGAGCCGGAAACGTTTCGCAAGGTCGACAAGAGTGTCATCTGGGCGACCTTGTTCGGCGTGGCAGGGTTAGGATTGCTGGTCTTTTTCCTGCTGACCAATATCCGGAAGCGCAAGAAGGTGGAAGAATCCCTGCGCAAGGCCCGTGCCGAACTGGAAATCAAGGTCGAGGAACGGACCCGGGACCTGTTCAGCGTCAATGAGCAGTTGTCTGAATTGAACTGGAAATTAAGCGACGACATCGAAAAGCGGCAGGAGGTGGAGCAGGAACTCAGGAAGTCGCAAGCGATACTCAACAGGATTTTCGAGGCGAATCCGGATCATCTGGTGGTCATTGACAGGGACCTGCGAATCATTCATTCGAACTGGCTCGGCGGCTATGAGTATGTTCCACCGGAAATACGCCATCTGAACCCTTTCTGTTATGAAGCATACAACCCTGGGCAGGAAAAGCCGTGCGACTCATGTGCGGCACAGGAGGTATTCAAAACGGGAAAACCGGTTTTTACGGAAATGTACAATGCCCGGATCGGCTACCTGGAAATCCGCGCGGTGCCAATCTTCGATGAAAGCGGCAAAGTGCTGATGGTGGCGGAACATATCCGCGATATTACCGAGCGGAGGAAAATGGAGGGGGAGTTGCTGAAAGCCCAGAAGTTGGAGTCTCTGGGGGTTCTCGCCGGTGGCATCGCACATGATTTCAATAACCTGCTGATGGCCATCTTGGGAAATATTTCCCTGGCAAAAATGTTCGCCGACCCGGAGACAAAGGCATTTGAGCGGCTTGCCGATGCGGAAAAGGCCTGCGAGCGTGCCACGGCGCTGACTCAACAGCTGCTAACCTTCTCCAAGGGCGGGGCACCTGTCAAAAAAACGGCTTCCATCGTGCAGATTATCACTGATTCCGCCGGTTTCATGCTGCGTGGATCAAATGTCCGATGCGAATTTGATCTGCAAAAAGATTTGTGGTCGGTCGATGTGGATGAAGGGCAGATGAGCCAGGTAATCAACAACCTGATCATCAACGCTGATCAGGCCATGCCCGAGGGCGGGATCATTTCGGTTTCGGCCAAGAATGTGACACTTGACGGTTCACAAATCCCGTCCCTGAAAGACGGCAGATTCATTTGTATCTCGATACGGGACCAGGGCGTAGGGATCCCCCAGGAATACCTGGTGAAAATTTTCGATCCCTATTTCACGACTAAACAGAGTGGCAGCGGCCTGGGTCTCGCAACGGTCTATGCCATTGTCAAAAACCACGAGGGACACCTGGAAGTGGAATCTGTGGAAGGAGCCGGAACAGTCTTCCGTCTTTATCTCCCGGCGTCGGAAAAAGAAATCGAACTGGCGGTAAACAAGGACCGGGAGGAGCAGTCGCATGCCGGCGCCGGAAGAATCCTGGTCATGGACGACGAGGAGATAATTCGCGAGATAGCCCGGGAAATCCTCCATTATCTCGGCTATGAAGTTGACGTCTGCAGGGACGGGGCATCTGCCCTGGAACTGTATCGCGCGGCCCTGGAATCGGGTTTACCCTATTTTGCCGTTATCATGGATTTAACCATTCAGGGGGGGATGGGCGGCAAGGATACCATGAAAGCGCTGCGCGAAATGGATCCGCAGGTTAAGGGCATTGTTTCGAGCGGCTACAACAATGATCCGATTCTCGCCCATTTCAGGCAATACGGATTCTGCGGCATGGTGTCAAAACCCTATACTGTGAAAGAGCTGCAGGATACCCTGCAACAGTTGCTATGATGCCACCGTTCGACGCAGGGCCTGATCGTCGGCTGTCGCTTGTTCGGGAACCCAATTTCCGCATGATCCCGTACCGGCAAAAGTCTTTGGTCCGGAGATGATTGACGACACTTGCGGGCTTTGCTACTCTCAATGCGTCGAATAGCCGGCTCCTTCAGGCGAAGACCTGGTTGAGCCATGTTTTTTCCCTTATTGAAAGAGAGTCCGTTCATGCTTGAGCTGTCTGCGTACGTGAAGATTTTTGTCGCCATCCTTGCCATTCTCAATCCCTTTGGCGTGCTGCCGGTTTTTCTCGCTCTTACCGGAAAATCATCTGCTGCGGAGCGCATAAAAATTGCCCGTACTGTGGGGCTTGCCGTGGCAAGCGTCCTCGCTCTTACCGCCCTGGTCGGCGACAAGGTTTTGCAGCTTTTCGGCATCAGTATTGCTTCCTTCCAGGTGGCGGGCAGTATCCTGCTGCTGCTTATGGCGGTTTCCATGATGTTTGCAAAAGACACCAAAGGGGCCAACGAAGCAGCGGAAATTGCTCCGGATCTGGCCAGCGTTGCGGTGGTGCCTCTGTCGGTACCGCTCCTGGCCGGTCCCGGCTCCATCTCCACCGTCATTATCTACGCAAACCTGGCCGGTGGCCCCCTTCATGTCTGGCTTATCATCCTTTGTGTTGTCCTCTCTTCGTTCGTCACCTGGATTATCCTCCGCATGGCGACCAGAATCGGACAGTTGATCGGAACCCTTGGCCTTTCCATTGTCAGTCGCCTCATGGGTCTTCTGCTGGCTTCCATTGCAGTCGAATTCTTCGCCAAAGGGATCGTCAAGTTGCTTCCGGGACTGGCCGGCTGATGAAGGAACCTGCCGTTTCCATCCTGCTGCCGGTTCGCAACGAGGAACGTTACCTGCCGGCGGCGCTGCAATCCATTTTTCGCCAGACCCTGGCATCGTGGGAGCTGGTTGCGGTGGACGACGGCTCTACGGACGGAACTGCCGCGATTCTTGCCGATGCTGCCCGCTGCGAACCTCGCGTGCGGGTGCTGCGCCCTGTCCGGCGTGGTCTCGTGCCTGCCTTGAACGCCGGCCTTGATGCCTGTCGTTCCCCCTTTGTGGCACGGATGGACGGCGACGACTTTTCCCACCCCCGTCGACTCGAGGCACAGGCTGCGTTCCTGGCCGGGAACCCGATGATCGGACTCGTTGCCTGCGGCTTCCGCCATTTCCCCCGGACCGGTCTGGGCAAGGGAATGCGCGCCTACGAGCACTGGCAGAACAGCCTTGCCTGCCACGACGAGATACAACGTGATCTGTTCGTCGAGTCGCCGTTCGTTCATCCCAGCGTAATGTTCCGCAGAGATGCGGTGCTGTCCGTGGGGGGCTACCGGGATACCGGCTGGGCGGAAGACTATGACCTCTGGCTGCGGCTGGCTGCCGCCGGTATCCGCTTTTCCCGCCTGCCCCAGACCCTGTTTTTTTGGCGCGAACGTCCTGAACGTGCCACCCGGACCCTGCCGGAATATACGGCCGCGGCATTCAGGAGGTGCAAGGTTCATCATTTGCAGCGGGGATTTTTGGCTGGGGTGAGCGAGGTGATGCTTGCCGGAGCGGGTCTTGAAGGGCGCGCCTGGTATCGAGCTTTGCAGGAGGAGGGGATCAGGGTAGTTCGCTGGGTGGACGTGGATCCGCGCAAAATCGGCCGGGTCCTTCACGGGGCGCCGGTTTGCGGTGTGAATCAGGTCACGGCAGAGCAGGGGACACGGATGCTGGTCACCGTCGGTACCCGCGGTGCGAGGGATCAGGTGCGGGGCTGGGCGGTCGGCGCCGGTTTCAGCGAGGGGCAAGACTATCTCTGTGTCACCTAGTGTCCCGTGTGGTTCCTGCGGTCCTTGTAATTCC
>JAQUHN010000261.1 GCA_028683555.1 Geobacteraceae bacterium
AGAAGTGGTTGTAGAAGACCAATCACTCTCGTCATCTGATTTTATCTTTGTCACAATATAATCAGTTTTATTAAGCCCAACTTTTCTAGCCGTTTGCGACAGTGTGGGAGATTCGTTAGTCCTCCACCAAGGGAGAGTCCGCATGCCGTAACGAGAAAACCAATTAACAGAGGAGTGAGCCCGCCAAGAGGAGTAGCTTTCTGGACATTGGGATCGATCAGCGCCAGAATGCCGAGCACCAGCATAACGGTACCGATCATCTCGCAGATTATGTTGCCGGCAAAATTGCGGATGCCTGGGCCGGTTGAGAAGACGGCAAGTTTGAGGCCCGGATCCTGCGTTGCTTTCCAGTGGGGAAGATATGCCAGCCAGGTAAGTGTTGCGCCGATCATTGCGCCGAACATCTGTCCACCAAAGTAGAGGTGCAGGTTTTCCATCGGAACTTTGCCAAGTATTGCAAGCGCTATCGTCACCGCCGGGTTCAGGTGGGCACCACTTGCCCAGGCAACTGCGTAGATACCGAAGGTAACCGCAAAACCCCATCCGAAAGCGATAACCAGCCAACCTGAGCCCGACGACAGGACACCGGTAGAACCTTTCGAATCCTTCAACAACACTTGTGCGACACAACCGGTTCCAAGCAGGATAAGTATAGTCATTCCTATGGTTTCAGCCAAAAATATGTTCATTGCATCATCTCCTCTGGTATGAAAATCCGACATTGTTCCGCAGTGTATGAGTAGTAGCTTCCGGGGAGCCTCACCATAACAGTTCGGCTCCCCTTTGCCTCAAACATTCATTTCATCAGAATACCTGTTCGGTGCGGGCAATGATGTCATCCTGGATTGCCTTGTCGAGCGAGGTAAAGAAGGCGCTGTACCCTGCCACACGCACTACCATGCCCTGGTAGTTATCCGGATTCTTCTGCGCATCAAGCAACGTGTCACGACTGATTACGTTGTACTGGATGTGGGTTCCGCCGCCGTTGAAGAAAGTTTCGGTTACCCCGACCAGGTTCTGGATGCCGCGCTCGTCTTTCAGGGCGCTCGGGTGGAACTTCATGTTCAGCAGGGTACCGTTGGAAGCGATAACGTGGTCGAGACGAGCCACTGATTTGACAGACGCCGTTGGTCCGGACTGGTCCACACCGGAAACAGGGGAGACGCCGTCAGCCAGCGGGGCACCGGATTTGCGTCCATCCGCTGTTGCTCCAACCATCGTACCGAGAGGCACGTTCGCCGAGACCGGATAGAGGCCTGGCTGGAACTTGCCGCCGCGCGGGTTGGTATATTTCTCCACTTCCCGGCAGTAGATCAGCGCGCCCTCGTGGGCAATCATGTCGGCATATTCGTTGTCGTTACCGTACTTGGGGGCACGGTTCAGGAGCATCTGCCGCATGCTTTCCATGTCCACGCCCGCGAAGTCGCTGGCAAGACCTTTTTTGAGCTCGGCCAACGTGATCGCCTTATCGTCGAACACCAGCTTCTTGATCGCCGTGAGGGAGTCGCCCACGTTGCCGACGCCAACGCCCTGCGGGCCGGTGAAGTTGTAGTGCGCTCCGCCTTCCTGAAGTGATTTGCCCTTGGACATGCAGTCATCCACCAGGGAAGAGAGAAACGGCAGCGGAGTTCGCTGGCCGTGGGCGATATCAACTGCGTTGTCGGAGATGGCCAGCAACTTTACGAAGCATTCCATCTGCGACTGGTAAGCCTTCATGACGTCGGCAAAGGAGCTGAAGGAAGCCAGGTCGCCGGTCTTGGGCCCGAGTTGGTTGCCGCTCAGGGCGTCGACACCATCATTGAGCGCCAGTTCCAGTACTTTTGCCATATTGAAGAATGCTGCGTCATGCCAACCTTCGGTTTTACCTGCCACCTGGGGCTCGACGCAGCCGATAATTCCGTAATCACGAGCGTCTTCACGGGTTAGTCCGCGGCTCAAGAGCGCCGGTATGATGAACCGGTCATTGTAGTAGGCAGGCATGCCGAGTCCGAGCCGGCTTACTTCGGCAGCCTTGCTGTACAGTTCGGCAGGGGTGTTGCTGTGGACCCTGATGGAGATGGACGGTTGATAGAGTTTGGTATTGGCGGTGGCCTGCAGACACATGTACGAAAGCTCGTTGGTAGCATCTTCGCCTTCACGGTCCACGCCGCCGACGATCAGATTCTGGAACATGGGGTAGCCGCCGAAGGCCTTGGTGGAACCTTCATCGCGAACCTTGTTGATCTCGCTGAATTTGATATAGAGCAGGTCAAGCAATTCCTGCGCTTTCTCCGTGGAGATGCCGGCATCCATCTGGAGGTAAGGGTACATGTACTGGTCAAAGCGCATCGGAGAGATGGAATGGCCGTTTGACTCGATCTGCAGCACCAGCTGGATGAACCAGAACGATTGGATTGCTTCCCAGAAGGAGCCGGCTGGCTGTGCCGGACCCTTGTGGCAGATGCGGGCTATTTCCAGCAGTTCGGCTTTTCGATCGCTGTTCGCTTCGTTTGCCGCCAGTTTCTCGGCTTCTCCCGCGAAGCGCTCGGCAAAGCTGATGACCGCCTCGTTGGAAATGATTACTGCGTTCAGGAAGTGCATTTTCTTGAGATCATCGGGGTTGGCGATATCAAGTTTGGCCAATTCGGCCTTGGCTTCTCCGATGACCCCGTTCAGGCCCTTGGCCAGAACCTTGGCATAATCGACAGATATGTGGCCGACACCATTGAAGTAGTAGTTGCCGACCGTGAAAACGCCGGCGCCCTGGGCCGCCAGGGCATCGGGAGTCATGAGCGCCGTTGCCAGTTCGTTGGAGGTTTTCTTGTCCCAGTAGGGGAACAGCTCACGCAGGGTCTTCTTCTTGTCTTCGGAAATGAGAAACACGTCGCCGGTTCTTTTTTCCAGCCGGTCCAGTTCTGCTTCCAGCCATTTGCAGGAGAATTCCGGGTACACCGGCGCTGAACGGGGCTTGGTGCACTGGTTGCCCACGACCAGTTCGTCGTCCTGGATGAATACGGTCATGCCGTTCAGGATCTTTTCAAAAGCCTTGGCACGACGGATGTGAATCGGCAGGTCTTCCGTTTCGCGGTACGATTCGGTGATCAGTTGCGCCCGCTCTACGCAGATCTCAGGGGTGATTTTGATAAATCTTTCCTTGATTGCCTCTACCTTGGCTGTTGCACCAGGCAGCTTTGCTACGTCAATCCGTTTCGCACACATTGTTTCCGATTTGGATGCCATGTTCTTTCTCCTCTATTTGCTATTCGATGGGTTGTACCACTCGCTCTTCGGGGCAAGCGCGGATTGACCGTCACCTCCTTTTCGTCTCCGCTCTTTTATCGCCCGTTAACCAGACGATCCACTTTGGGGGTGAAAAATCGTCGTACATTGGAATCGCAAAAGTCATCGGCATTGCTGGAATAGTGATTGATATACTTTTATCATGTAGAGTACATGGCTGCCATCGCCTGAAAGGGTGTAAATAATCACTCAAAATTGGTATTTCGGGGTGAGTTCCACGGTGGTGATTATCTGCCAGAACGATTCGGATCGACATTGCGCTACGGCAAGCCATGTTTCGCAAGGGAAAAGAGAGGGGTTTCACATTCAACGGGCGCGGAGTTTGGCAGTGGCGGTGAAATAAATACCGTTTGTGCCGTAGGTATCAGCAGAAAAGGTGGGCAACAACTGAATGGAGTATTGATATGCAGAACACAGCATGCGACATGCTGGAAAACTATCGCCTGAACGGGGGTGAATCATCCCTCGAATTAGGTGTTTCGGAGTGAGTCGCCAGTGGTAACGATAGAGCGGGGAATACCGGAATGGAAAGGAATTGAAAGTAGCACAGCGGGGCTTGATGCGTCTTGTTACAGACCGTGTCCTGATGAAAAGAAACAGTCATGTCCTGCGGAAGCCGGAAAGGGAATGCGGAGCATGAAAGGTGCATGTGCTCCCAGGTTCTTTCAGGACATTCTAGGAAGAACCTTCACGATAAGG
This sequence comes from Geobacteraceae bacterium, assembly GCA_028683555.1. Lineage (GTDB taxonomy): Bacteria > Desulfobacterota > Desulfuromonadia > Geobacterales > Geobacteraceae > RPRC01. The sequence continues at coordinate 3,979 of JAQUHN010000261.1, forward strand.
CAGAATGACATGAAATTCAACACCAGTGGTCCTGTCTCCAACGCTCGAACCGGACGGTGTACGGCAGAAAATTATTCCGTCATGGGCTTCTATGACCAGTTTGCAGAAGG
>JAQUHN010000066.1 GCA_028683555.1 Geobacteraceae bacterium
GATCGAGACTGTCTATCCTGTTGTTAAGGTTGTTGAGGGTATCGTTTATTCGTAACCCAAGCAACTGTTGCTCATAAGCGGTCTTGAACAGGCTGCCAACCGGGTCGGATACTTCTGTTCCCACCAGTCCAATGGCGCTGGTGAAAGAGTGTCCTGATCGCATCGAGCGTGAGATCATCGTTAGGGCGTCAGGGAAGAGTTCGGTGAACTTCTCTTCCCGCTGCCGTTTTTTATATTCCATAAAAAAGAATGGCGTCAGCATTAGCAGTATGCCGGCCGGTAGGCTCAAGTAAAAATTTCGAGTAAAGAAAAAACAGACCACAAAACCTATGAGGCCAAGGCCAATGACAATGGCAAGAAAAGTTGCCAGCGTCATGGAAAGCCCGGAGCGGTCCAGTCGCGAATCAAGGCGGCGTAGCAAAGGAATCCCGTTGAGAAAACGCTCGAGCGGGGGGGTCTCTTTGATAATTTCGCTGCGCAGATCTTCAGGTATTCCTCCCGCGTTGCGACCTTTTGTTAGGGCTACCTGGCGCAGTCTTCGCCGCAGATGGGCTTTCGGTGAATCCTTCACCGCGGTGAAGTTCAGATAGACCGCAAGTACGGTCAAAAATGCGGCGATAAATATGAGCAGTACGATCAGCAGCACGGGTTACCTCCTATTTCTCGAATGTACCCTCGGGGATGTCGTAACCGTACACCCTGAATCTTTCCGCGAAGAACGGCCGGACACCGGTTGCCCTGAATTCGCCCACCACGTTGCCGTCTTTGTCAATTCCGCGCTGTTCATAGACATATACGTCGTGCATGACGATGGTGTTGCCTTCCATGCCGGTTATTTCGGAAACCTTGACAATTTTTCTCGTACCATCCGAGAAACGTACCAACTGGACGACAACATCGATTGCCGAGGAAACCTGTTCACGGATTGCCCGTTCCGGTAAGTCCATGCCCGCCATGAGTACCATTGTTTCCAGGCGCGCCATGGCATCCCTGGTTGTGTTGGCGTGGATGGTGGACAGTGAGCCGTCGTGACCGGTGTTCATCGCCTGAAGCATGTCAAGGGCTTCGCCGCCGCGCACCTCGCCGATAATGATCCGGTCCGGTCGCATCCGCAAGGCGTTTCGCAGTAGATCGCGCTGGGTAACTTCGCCACGTCCTTCGATATTCGGTGGGCGCGTTTCGAGGCGGACCACATGGTCCTGTTTCATATGGAGTTCGGCTGAGTCTTCGATAGTAACGACCCGTTCGTCAAAGGGAATGTACTCGGAGAGCACGTTCAGCAGGGTCGTCTTACCGCTGCCGGTGCCGCCGGAGATAAGGATGTTGAGCCGGGTCTTAACACAGCCTTGCAGTATATGGGCGATACGGCTGTCCATGGTGCCGAAGCGGAGCAGGTCGTTCATCTTCAGCGGTTCCATGCCGAAACGGCGGATGGAGAGGGCAGGGCCGTCGATGGCCAAGGGCGGAATAATAGCGTTTACCCTGGAGCCGTCAGGCAGTCGGGCATCAACATAGGGGGATGACTCATCGATCCTGCGGCCCACCTTTGACACGATGCGTTCAATGATCTGCAACAGATGCTTGTCGTCGCGGAAGCAGATGTCGGTCTTCTGCAGTTTGCCGAATTTCTCGATATAGACCTGGGAGCTGTTGTTCACCAGGATGTCGGAAATTTCCGGGTCGGCGAGTAGCGGCTCCAAAGGGCCGAGGCCGAAAGTCTCATGCTGGATCTCGACGATGAGCCGTTCCTTTTCCGTCTGGTTCAGGGGTACGCCTTCCTCGACGATGAGGCTCTCGATGATATAGCCGATCTCGCGGACCAGTTCGTTGCTGCCGATCAGATCAACTTTCGACAGGTCGAGTTTATCGATGAGCCGCCGATGAATGCGGGTTTTCAGCTCCTGGAAAAATTCCCTGTCCCTGCCAGCGCTTCCGGAATTTGTTGTTGGGGTATCGAAAGCCATACGAGACTCCTTATCATAGTGTGACTAGTTGTTGTTGATCAGTGCTGTTAAGGGAAATTTCTTACCCGCCCATTTCCTTTTTTGTCAATTCCACCATGGTACCAAAGGCTTTGCTTGCCGGCGAACGGGGCAGTAACTTGATCAGAGGTATTCCCTTGTTGACGGATGAGATGACGTTCTCATAGTCATTGGGCAGCGCGGTAAATACCGGATAACCCAAGACCCGCTCCGCATCCTTGATCTGGATGTCGGCCTTCGGTAGATACCTGTTTACCAGCAGCTTCAGCCGGTTTTTTCTGATGCCTTTTCTTTCCATGGCAGTCAGGTAACGTTTCGATGTCTTGATGGCCGGCAGGCTGAGAACCGTGGTGAAAAAGATCAGGTTTGCATTTTCCAGGATAGCCATGGTGCAGCCGGCAAGCTGCCCGCCCCAGTCGACCACCACATAGTCGAAAATCCCTTTCAGGAACTGCAGCAGGCGGGTGACCTGCTCCGGGGTAATATTGATTGCTTCGTCCACCTCTGTCGGTTCCGTCAGTACATAGGGGCCTGATGAATGGCGTGTCATGACTCCCATGAGGAAATTGGCGTCCAGTCGGGCGATGTTGTTGGTTACGCTGCTCAGCGTGTAGGACGGGTTCACATCCAGAAAGGTGGAGATGTCGCCGGTCAACAGGTTAAGGTCCACCAGCGCGACCTTTTCGGAATCCGAAGAGAGTCCCGCAGCCAGGTTGACCGCTACGGTCGTGACGCCAACCCCCCCGGTCGGATAATACACCGCAATGATTTTCCCGGCTTTCGTTTCCGTGGGTGGTTTAGCGAACCAGAACCTGCCGACTTTCGTCAGCGCCTGGATCAGTTCATCCTGGGCGATTGGTCGCAGAAGGTACTCGACGGCGCCGGTGCGCATGAGTTTCAGTATCCATTCAGGGTTTTTCTCGAAAGAGCTGACGATTACCGAGAGTTGCGGGTGGTTCGCCAGAAGGTATTGAATTTCTTCAACTCCACGATTAAGGTCGCTTACTTCAAGAATAACGATATTTGCCGAGGTTTTCTGTATTAATTTCAGGCCTTCACCGAAGTCGTCTACCGACCCTTCGATGCGGATCGTGTCGGCAAATGGCCGCACGATAGAGGCGATCACGTCGCGTGATGGCTGGTCGCTGTCGATTATCACCATGGAAATATGTGGAGGCATGTTATTTATTTACTCCTATACAAAGTTCACTTTTATACCAATTGTCTATAGTAATAACAGTGCAGATATTAACAGTTCACAAGAAAAGCTACTCTACTATTGATGGTTTTGTGCCGCTAAAAATGCTTTCGTCAGTGCAAGAAACACATTGAATACTATCTATAACAATCACGTTATTTGAGAAGTTTTCACAACAATTCTTTGCTGGGAGAACTCCATCCTTACAGGCATCTTTTATGTTTGGAGGTGTACCCCAACATCCGCTAGCAGCTCCTGTCGCGCATATTGCGGAAATATGTAATTTTGCATAATGTGAAACTCGTTTAGGATCATATGCACTACCTTCCGCACCAGGGGGGCAATGTTCTGTGATTGGTACAATAACATTCCATCCAGTTACAACCTTAATTTCATCTATAATTGTGAATTCTTTGTTGGAAGCATCAAGATTTATATTATAAAAAGCTGATTCCATGTCACGTAGGGTACTTGTTGGACCCCCCATGGTTGCCCATATATCTTTGCCGCAAACGTTTTGCATAGGTGTATCTTTGCACATCAGTTTTTCTAGTTTGTTAGCTGCTGTCGGATTTTCTAAAAGTGTTGTCCAAGCAAATTTATAATCGTAAGGTTCTATCGGCCCTGTTTCATACTGTTTTCCATCTGGAAACAAGCAAGGTGTTGCGGTGCAACCTGAACAAGTATTAATACACAATGCTATATATATCCCTGCCCGAAGTGGCAAGGCTGCTACAGCATCAGCAGAAGCTGCCATCTCAGAAATACCAATAACTTCGCCGAAAAAAATTGCAACTTTTCCTCCTGGGGAATTTTCCGTTCTCCGGGGCCTTGCTTTTAGTGCATTAACCGGCGTGGTATTTGGAGTGTAATTAGAACCATCCCAGAATCCGACAGTAACATCGTTTGTGTCACTTAAAGTGTTAGTGCCATCGCTTAAAATTACAATATTATCGCCTGCTGCTTTGTTTTGTAATGCGAAATTGATAGCTTCATTTTTTGCGTCTGTTATCCTTTGGTCGCTAAGATTTGTTATTGCTCCGCTTGAAATAAGTATTGATGCACCCGCTAGAGCTGCAGAATCAGCTGCATTTTGTAACTGTGTTTTTGTTAAATACATGTATCCAAGGTCTATTGCTAGCCCTACGAAAGCAAGGAGAGCAACAAGTAATAGCGCAACGTAAACTGTTGCAATTCCCTGATTTCTTTTTCGTCGGAAATATTTGATGAGTACTGATGGTGTTTTCATGATCTGTTCCTTTTTTAGGCGTGTCCTGAACAGACGCAGTAGGGCAGCCGTTACAGTATATCAGTTTTTAGCTGAGCGTCCTCTCCTGGTATTACACGGAGAGGACGGTAGATATACATTTTTTACGGAATCGGGATCCACCTAAGTTCCTTCTCTTCATCTTCAGTCGGATGCTTGTCAGTTGGCAGTTCAGTCTTGACTCCTGCCTCGGTCGGTTTCATCAGTTTCGGCGTGATGAAGAAGACCAGTTCTTTTTCCTTAATATCCTTCTGGGTCGAGCGGAACAGCGCACCCAGGATTGGGATGTCGCCCAGAATCGGGATCTTTGACATGGTACTGATAGTTTCATCTGTGAGGAGACCGGCAATAATCAGGCTTTCGCCGTCTTTCAGTTCGACGTTGGTTTTGGCGGACCTGGTGTCGATGATCGGATAGCCGTTTACCGCCAGGGTTCCGGCGATGCTGCTTACCTCGGCCGGATCTATCCGTAGACGGATCATGCCGTTATCCAGTACCTCGGGGTTAAAGAACAGCTTGATACCTACTTCCTCGAATACGATGGTGGGGGTTGCTCCGCCACCGGTATATTCCACTACCTGGATAGGGATTTTGCTCACTGCCCGGAATTCACCCCTCTCGCCGGTTTTGACCAGCAGGTTTGGTTCGGCAAGTATTTTAGCAAGACCTTTCGTGGTCAGTGCTTGAATTACTGCGCCAATGCCGGCGGGAAAGTAGGAAACACCGAACTGAAAGGCGTCGAGCGGGTTGATGGAACCGAGTCCGGTATCTCCGGAAGATGCTGTAGTTGACGAACCTGAGGTTGTCAAACTTGATGAGCCTGTCTGGATTCCACTTATGTCCCCATTTGGCCCGCCGACCAGGTTCATGAAGCCTTCGGCGGTCTTGCCTTTTATCAGGCCGCTGATGCCGAGTTTTTTGAGGGAGGTTTTGTCAACCTGGGCCACCTTTACTTGGAGGAGTACCTGGTTCGGATGGTCAATGACGATGTGGTTGATGACTTTGGCGGTGGTGTCGGTCTTGGTGGTCTTGATTCCTTCCTTTTCGGTTATCGTTGTGGTGACTTTTGATCCGGGTGAGTAGGCGGCCGCGATCTCCACGGCCTTTTTGATGGTTTCTTCGTTGGTTGCGTTGCCTGTAAGGATGACCGTGTCGTGGGCGAATTCAACGTTGATGTTGTCGTTCGGCGCCATTTCACGGATCATGCCTGAAATGGTGCTGGCGTCGCCGCCGACCTTGATATCAAAGAAAATCGGCTTGACTTCGCCCCGTTCCCAGACGATCAGGTTGGTGGTGCCGAGGGCAATACCGTTCAGTTGGATCTGGCGTGGCGACAACAGCAGGAACTCGGCAATTCCCGGATTGGCTACGGAGATTCGCACCGCCGGTTTGTTCAGGTTCAGCAGGATGCTCTTGTTGACCGCCACCTGGGTCGGTATGCCGCCGAAAGCCGATGCCGCGGAAAGGATGAAGGTCATCAGAATGGCGGTAATAATGGATTTATGCGTATTGAGTTTCATTGATGTCACCTCGCTTCCTGAAATATCGTCATTGGCCGTTAGCTGTCGGAGAGAATTGCTTTGTTGATCGGTCTCTGCCTTTGATCACTTCAACCGAGTAGTAGTTTGGAGCCGGCGCAGCTTTGCGCACCGGTGCTCTCCGGATTATTCTCACGACTTTTGCGGGCTTGCTGACGGCTGGTGGCTGAGATCCGGCCAGGACTTTCCTGATGGTCGCGCCCCTGCCTTCAACTTCTTCGGTATCCGAGTAGTTGCGCAGCAGGAGCTGCAGCGGCCCCTTATTGGCTGCCAGAACGAGGTTTTCCGAGTCCTCGGGGGTGAGGTCAAGGGTGACGGTGGGAACGACGATTGGTTTGCCTTCCTTCTGTTCCTGGGCTATCTGGCCGGTGGCCAATACAGGGACATTCTGTAGGACGATTTTGCTGATGGTCTCGTTTTTCGAGCCGGGGATGGGGGTGGTGAGAACCACGTCCACTTTGTTGCCGGGAGTGATGAAGCCGGCAACTCCAGCTACTTCATTTACAGCCACGGTTACCGCTCGGTGGCCGGGGGGGATGACATAAGTCATGAAGCCCACTCCGGTTGCACCTCCTGCCGGCGCCAGCTTGTCTTCGGTGATAGGCTCTCCCGCAGTAATCTTTTTAATGCTGATCCTGCCGGCAGCACTCAGCACCTTGGGGTCGGTGGCGCTGCCGGGCGGTACGCTTTCCTTGGGCCATGCTGTGGTTTTTAACATGGTTTCGTTTAACTTGGAGCCGATGGGGATTTCCATCGCCGCAACCACGATAGTCTGATAGGTTCCCTCTTTGATCTGTTCCTGCTTTTGCAGGTAGTTGTAAACCAACCCTGCTGCTACTACCGCAAAAACAATCGCCAGTGCTGTGATCACGATAACTGTTTTCTGGCGTGTCATATGCCCTCCCTCTGTGTGCTATCGATATGGTATTTATGCTCTATTCGTACCGCATTGCGGTATCACCTGCGAGAGTGGTCGGCACCGGGATGAACTTCGGGACAACCGGAGTGTAATTTGATAACGTAACGGTTACTTTTACTCTGTCACCGGGAGCTGCAATTGTTGCCTTCGGAGATGTCGTGTTCGGACTGAAAACCTGAACCAGGATAGTAACATTATCCTTTTCTATGCCGCTGTAGAGGTTTTCGCATGTTGTCTGGAAAACTTTATCAGTGGATGTACACCCTGTGTCGGACGTGTTTGGAGGGAGGTTGGGGGTGACTATTGCTTCCCTTGCTCCGGCACGCGCCGAGTGAGTCAGGGTGTTTTTTATGTACATGGCGCGGCCAAATTCAAATATCCCTAGGACCAGAAAGAGTAGGAGCAGTAGAACGAGTGCCAGTTCCACTAGTGCCTGCCCGCTGCAATCGATTTTTGTCATTTTAAAGGGTCGCATTTCTTTACCTCATATATGTCTGGTTCCGGCATTGAGATCGGAGATCTTTTGTAACTCCTAACCGAAACTTGTGATCGATTTCAAGGATAACTACTTTTATTTTCTCCTGTTTTTGTTTGAACGGAAAATGTGAAAAAAAGAGCATCTGTTTCATTTTTTCAGGTGCATATTTAGTCTGAAAAAGTTGAAGGCAGATGCTCCTTTCGAAAAGTGTATTGTGACATTTTTATGCCAGAATGGGACTGTCACTTGATTCGTCTGAATAAAACATTATGAAAATTAAATGGTTCTTCTTTTGTCCTAGCTTCCAACGGTTAGTCTAGCACCAATGTTGTTGTAGACGTTGCATGTTCTTCCGCCGAGGAATGTTACCGCCGCAATAACGACGATAGCGATAAGGACCAACAGTAATGCGTACTCGACAAGAGTCTGTCCCCTTTCACATTTCAGGGCAGTCATGAATCTTACATACTTTTCTGTCAAATAATCCATCATTGCAAGTACTCCTTTCTTGATAGTGGTTTTACACCATGTTGCAGGTGAATCCTACTGTTAAGATTTCGCCTTGAAGCTTATCAAGTCACCTCCTTTTGTCAAAGTTGCTGTTGAGGAAATATTGCATCTGGCAGCATTCTTTTGTGCTGAGTTATCTCTTGGTTCCCGAACAGATTGTTCGCCATGTTAATTTATTGGGTAGTGTTAACTTGGTGGTTGCGGCATATTATTTCCTATCTTTGAATAGGTATTGTTCGCTCGTTGCCCCAAAAAGGTAACCGCAGTGATGACTACCACTGCAATGAGAATGAGCAATAAGCCATATTCCACTAAAGTTTGACCCTTGGAATTCTTTAGTATGCAAACGGGGTTGGATGGTCTGTAAAAAAGTCGTTTCACTGAGTCCTCCCGGTCATTTGATTTTTGTAGATAAAACACCCATTAAAAAACAAATTATCTCTATAAAATATTAGAATATCTTTCAGGTGGCGGCAATTTAGTCCTTTTTTTCTTTTATGTCAATAGTACTTTCATGAGTCTTTTTGTCAAGGAACGCTGAGCATCTTTTTTTTGCTTAAACGTTGTGATTGCTTGGTTTGCGATGGAATCTATCTCTAATAAACTGCTGTTTAAGGAATCTTTTGGGTGATGGTTCCGGAAAAAACAGGAGGTACTTTATCGGCTGTCAAGGCGGTCGATGGGGTTAACCAAAAATGCTCGGAAAGGTTGAATGGTTTCCGCAGTGATTCTCAATATAAGGAGTAAATGTGTGCTAGTCCGATGGTTGTCTCTCTACTCGGTATCTGCGGGTTGGGGCGGGCATTGGTGGACTTGCCATGGTTTTTGCGAAATAAACAAGAATGTTTTCCAATAGAGTATAGGGTGTTCTTTCAGGCTCGGGAAAGGTTTGCTGGCAAAGAAGAGTAATCTGCAGGTAGAAAAACAAAAGCCGCTTCCTGGGAAGCGGCTTTTCGATCATTGCCCGTCGGGAGGGCAAAGGTAATGACAAAATTGGCGGGCGGCATGGGATTCGAACCCACGACCCCAGGCTTCGGAGGCCTGTACTCTATCCAACTGAGCTAACCGCCCGAGGGATCTATATCTACACTATTTCGGCAGTATTCTCAAGGGTAAAATCGCTGTATCGTCTAGTGAGGGGCACTTGAGAGTCGGCTATTTTTCCAATATCCCGAAGATGGGGACGGTTTTTTCAGGTTTTATCCCGCTGTTTGTGGTAATTGTGAGATAACCGTTTACAAAGCGGTTGCCCCTTCGGGGTGTTACGGAAACAGTGAATGTTGATTTCTGTCCAGGTTTGAGACTGCTTTTCCGGTTATTGATCTTCACCTGCGGCATGGCGGTTTTAATGCCGGTGATCTTCAAGGTTTTGTCCCCTTTGTTTTCCATTGTCAGGGTCACATCTTTGCGAACCCCTGCCTTGACGGAGCCGAGGTTGACCTGTCTCGGTGTAATGACCAGTTCCTCGACAACCAGCCCCTTCATGGTGAGGGTGTAGGCCGGTTTTTGCTGATCGCCCAGGTAGACGAAGACTTCCTTGATTACCGGGCCGAAGAAGTCGGTGGTGTCAAAGGTTGCCTTGATGGTGCCGCTTTTTCCTGGCCGGATTACCTTTTCGGAAACATTCGCGACCGTGCAGCCGCAGGATGAGGAAACGCGCGCAATGGTTCCGGGGGCATCGCCGGTGTTGCGGAAGGCAAAAGTATGGACAACGGTTTTACCCTGCGTCACTTTCTGGAAGTCGTAGACCGGTTTGTCGAAAGTAAATCGAGGCCCGGCCAGGGCGGGTGCGGCAAGTAACAGCAAGGCAGTCAGAATGGATGCGATGGGTAAACCGAGTCTCATTGCGGTCTCCTTTGGGGGGGATGATTGATTCTTTCAAGGCATTCCAACTAAAAACTCAAAACCAAAAACTCAAAACTTGATTTACAAGTTTTCGGCCTTTCAGTTTTGTTCTCTATATTTCTATACCATAAACGGATTTCACTAGCCATATTGATTTGACACTACTGTCCGCTTTTTGCTATAGATTCAAGGGGAAAACCATTGTACTGAAGCAGGGTTGCACACCTATGGACATCACATTACGGGAAATATATTCAGCGGAACGCATCGAGCGGGAGGTTCGGCGGTTGGCTCGGGAAATTTCCGCTGATTATAAAGGTAAAGAGCTCCTTTTCCTGGTAGTCCTCAAGGGCGCATTCATTTTTGCCGCTGACTTGATGCGGAAAGTTACGGTTCCCGCGGTTGTCGATTTCATCGAGATTTCCAGCTATTGCGGCATGGATTCCACCGGTGAGGTCACTCTGGTAAAAGATGTCGGTTGCTCCATTCAGGGCAAGAATGTGCTGATCGTCGAGGATATCGTTGATCAGGGCCTGTGTCTTTTTCGCCTGCTCGAGGACCTGCGTCGGAGGAACCCGGAAAGCCTGAAGATCTGTACCCTGATCGACAACCGAAAGCGGCGCTCCTTCCCCGTCGAACCCGACTATGCCGGGATCCGGGACGTGTGCGGTTTCCTGGTGGGCTACGGACTGGACATGGATCAGCGCTATCGGGAACTGCCGGCCCTGTATGAAGTTGTTGCGTCCGCAGAAAACTGAATGTCTATGCGCTAGCAGGTGTGACGACTGCAGGCAAGACCATCAACATACTTATATATAACTCAAAACTTAAAACTCAAAACCCAAAACTGGTTTTGATGGGGTTGGAAAATGATTATTCAATGCGAAAAATGCAAAACCCGATTCAGACTCGACGATTCGCGAATTTCCGATGCCGGTGTTCGGGTGCGTTGCTCCCGGTGCAGTCATACCTTTATCGTCAAGCGGGATACGCCTGAGGAAGATTCTGATTTCGAATCCATATTGCAGGGCCTTGGCGGCGGCGAGCCGGCTGAAACTGCCGCCGAAACTGCTTCCGAAGCTGAAGCCGAGACTGAAGCCGAAACTGCTGCTGAAACTGATTTCTTGGTGGCAGAGGATTCGTTTGCGGCAGATGCGGACGAGCCTGTTGCGTTCGAGGGCGGGGAGTGGGATGGTGAGGAGCAGGCGTCGTTCTCTGTGGACGACTCTTTCGACAACGAATCCATCGACGATGCGCCGTTATCGACCGGGTACGACCAGGACCAGGAACCTGCCGTGGCCGATTTCGCTTCGGTCCAGGAAGACCATGATAGGGAAGCCGAGACGCCACTGGATTCCGGCGAATCGTTCCGGGATTTCTTGGTGAAAGGCGCCGGTTTGCCCCAGTTCCAGGTATCATCTGCGGCTGAGCCGGCAGATGACGGCCCTGCGGCGCAGACTGAGGAAGAAAATGCCGATTTTTCGAGCCAGTTCGATATTCATCCTGCCCAGGAAAACGAAGGGGCCGTTGAAGCTGGGGCCGTTGAGGAGTCCGGTCCTGTCGTCACGCAACCCGAGGCGGATGAAAGTGATGATGTGCTTGAGCCTGCTTTTGCCGGCGAGGCGGAGAGAACCATCTCGATTCGTGAGCATCTCTGGCCGGTAGCCGATGCGAAGGATGAGGAAGTTGGAGAGGATGAACTGCCGCCACTTTCCATTTCTTCCCGCAGGAAAAGTTCTTCCCTGATTCCGGTACTGATCGGCATTCTTTTGCTCCTGGCGTTGGGCGGCGCCGGTTTCTACCTGTTTGCGGGCCAGGGCCTCGATCTGGCCGGTCTGGTGCCGGAGTCCGTGCGTAGTGAACTCGGGTTGGGGATGAAAGCCGCGGGTCCGGTGGAGATACGTTCGCTGGAAGGGGCTTTTGTTGCCAACAAGGATGCTGGGGAGATTTTCGTGATGCGAGGGGATGCCTTCAATGTTTCCCTGAAACCGCTGACAACGATCCAGGTCAAGGGAAAGATCTTTGGACCCAAAGGTGAGGTGCTCGTGCAGCGGACGGTTTTCTGTGGCAATGTCCTTTCCGGACAGCAGTTGGCTTTTCAGCCGTATTCCAGCATGGAGAAAGTGATGAACCGCCAGTTCGGTGAGACACTGGCAAATCTCGATGTGCCGCCTGGTAAAGGAATATCTTTTATGATTGTTTTCACGGCCGTGCCGAAAGGGGCTACTGATTACGCGGTCGAGGTCGTAAGTCCTGTCGAGCCGGTGGCCCCATGATACCGGCTGGCAGTGAGAGTATAAAAAAAGACGCCCGGAAAAAATTCCGGGCGTCTTTTGTGTTGCGAAAGTTGCTGACTAGCCAGCGATAGCGTTAACCGGGCATGTGTCAACACAAGCGCCGCAGTCGATGCAGGTAGCTTCGTCGATTACCCTTTTGCTTCCGGATTCAGCGATTGCTCCTACCGGACAGGAATCGTCGCATGCTCCACAGTTGATGCATTCGTCAGAAATGGTGTAAGCCAAGATGTTCACCTCCCTCTTGTTTATTTACCAGATATAGTTAGCACAGGAAAAATATCATAGGCAAAAATAAAAGTCCAGAGGAAAGGTTTTTTACTGACAGTTAAAATTCCTGGCTTGCTACATTCTTGAAAATAGTTGCTGCTGTTCCCATGGAAGGGTAGCGTCTTGCTGCGAGAGCATGGATTTGGGCAGTTTGAAACGAATGGGTATTTCTCCAATGAATCATATCGTACTGAAAAAGACTGAAGGATATTCGCGCGATACGGTTGACGGCGCCATACGGCGCCTGCTCGAGCCACTTGGCGGAATGGGCGCTTTTGTGAAGCCGGGGGAGCGGGTGCTGCTGAAGCCGAACTTGTTGTCGGCAAAGCCGCCCGAAGCCGCGGTAACGACCAATCCGGAGGTGCTGAGAGCTGTCATTGGCATGGTTCGGGAGGTTGGCGCACTACCCGTTGTGGGGGACAGTCCCGGTGTCGGCAGGCTTCGGCGTGTTGCGGAAAAATCCGGAATTCTGCAGGTTCTCGAGGAGACGGGAACCGAGTTGGTGGAGTTCGATGAACCATTGCAGGTTGACGGAGCGGGATTTTTCCGCCGCTTCGAACTGGCGCGCCCCTATCTGGAAGCGGATCGGGTGATAAATTTACCGAAACTAAAAACACATGGCATGATGACCATGACCTGTGCAGTCAAAAACCTTTTTGGTGCGGTGGTCGGCGCGGGAAAGATTGCCTGGCATCTGCGGGCCGGTGAGGATCGGGATCTTTTTGCGCGGATGCTGTTGGAAATTTATCTACTGAGGAAACCGGACCTCAATATTGTCGATGCAATAGTTGCCATGGAAGGGGATGGACCCAGCAGTGGCGACCCTCGTAACGTCGGTTTGTTGATTGCCGGAGTAAATCCCGTTGCCGTTGACGTCATTGCAGCGGAAATCCTGAAGATTCCAAAGAGACTGCTCTACGTGGAGCGGGCTGCGGAGAAAATGGCGCTTGCCGGTGTGGACCGCTCAACGATACAAGTCAGCGGCTATCCGCTTGATACGGCACAGGTCAGCGATTTCAAGCTGCCACCCCTTTCCGATGTGCAGTTTGGCCTGCCACGCTTTCTTGCCCGGCATATTCGTCATTATTTTACCGCCTACCCGTATCCGATTGCCGAGAAGTGTCGGCTCTGCGGGATCTGTCGGGATGCCTGCCCGCCGGGCGCCATGGAGATCCGGGACGGCTCGCTTTTTATCGACTACCAGAAGTGTATTCGCTGTTTCTGTTGTCGCGAACTCTGTCCCGATCATGCCCTCGGCGTCCGGGAAGGGCGTCTGCTGCGTATTATGAAAAAATACATATAATAAGATATGTGTATGGTTGACTTTATGCTGCCGGAGTATTATTATTAATCCATCAATACGATAAACCCGAAAAATCCTGAGAAAGGAGGGCTGACGTATGTGGACTGCACGCTTTAGAATTCGTCCGGTATCCCATTGTAAAGAGGGGTGCCATAGCTAGCCCGCAGCTGTAACAGGGTGCGGGCGTTGCGAACAAGAAAAGCCCTCCTGCCTTTATTGGCAGGGGGGCTTTTTCATTGATCTCTTTTCTTACAAAAAACGGCGGATGGGGTCGCACAGTCGTTCGAGGAGTTTTTCGAACCAGGGCCGCTTTTCGTGTTCCAGAAGGGTAAGCCGGCGTGATCTTTTCAGGTCTTCGCTGAACATGTCGTCCAGTTGGCGGCCGAACTCCGGGCTGTCGATAACCACATTGACTTCGTAGTTGCGGTGGAAGCTTCTCAGGTCAAAATTTGCGGAGCCGACCGTGGCCCAGCAGCTGTCGATCAGCAGTATTTTGGCGTGGAGAATAGTTCCTTGCCGTTCGTAAATTTCAATTCCGGCCTTCAGCAACGGCGACAGGTAGGCTCTGCTGGCAATTTTTACCAGCGGCACATCGCTGACAGATGGCAGAAGCAGCTGGATCCGCACGTCTCGCTTGGCGGCACGCAACAGCGATCGAACGATGCGAGGGCCGGGTACGAAGTAGGGGGTGATTATCCTGACGTTTTTCGAGGCACCGGCGATTGCCATGCGGAATGCGCTGCGGATAAAGGATGCGTTGTGGTGGGGCCCGCCACTGACCACCATGACTTCGGCGGTTCCGTCCTGCGCGATCGGCAACTGTGGTGGCGCGATTTTCTGGGGAGCAGTTCCGGTTTCACTTTTCCAAAGGGTGATGAACAGCCGCTGCAATTCCCCGACAGCCGGACCTTGCAGGCGAATGCCCACATCCCGCCAGCGAATGACGCTTTCGCCGAAGCCGGCATACTCATTGCCGATGTTTATGCCGCCGAGGAAGGCGCAGGTGCCGTCTATTACCGCGAACTTGCGATGATTGCGGCGGTCGAACCAGGACAGGCCTTTTTTGAAGGACGGGCGGTTGAATGGCAGGCACGAGACACCTGCTTCTTCCAGTTGGCGGAAGTAGGCGCTGGGGGTTTCGATACTGCCGAGATAGTCATAGACGAGAAAGACGGCGACACCGCGCTTTGCCGCTGCTATCAGGGCTTCGGCAAAAAGTGCTCCGGTCAGGTCGTTGCGGATTATGTAGAATTCAACACAAATGTGGCGGGTTGCACGGGAGAATTCCCGCAGCATGGCCGGGAAAAAGTCTCCGCCGTTGCGGTAGAGTTCGACGTTGTTCCCGGAAAAGGAGGACGCCTGCGTATTTCTTCTGAAACGCTTCAGAAAACGGGGCGTGCGGAAGATGCCGTACCTTCTTTTCGGTCGATAGGAAGAGTGCATCATGTGAGAACCGGGAATTAGCAGGCAGCGCGGGTAACGCCCGCGCCGCCTGATTGGGGTGAATTATGATACCCGGACAACTTCCTTGACGCCCGGTACTTTCTCCATGAGAGTCTTTTCAATGCCGTTTTTCAGTGTCATGGTTGACATGGGGCAGTGGCCGCATGCACCAACAAGCTTCACTTTTACGATACCGTCTTCGGTAAGTTCGACAAACTCCACGTCACCACCGTCCGCCTGGAGTGCGGGGCGAATCATCTCAAGCACTTTCTTTACTTCTTCAATCATTATAATTCCTCCTTTGGTTTTGTGCTTCTTTTTCCGGATATCCCCGGTGTGGTAAGGGGATAGGGATCGATTATCTCCGCGAGCGCCTCAGGCGAGAGAAGCTCGCGCGACAAGATTATTTCCTTTGTGCTCCGTCCGGTCCTGAGCGACTCCTTGGCAATCTCGGCCGCTGCGGAATAGCCGATGTGGGGGGCAAGGATCGTGGCCATTCCCACCGAACTTTCCAGGTAGTGGGAGCATTGGGAGACGTTGGCTGTGATGCCGTCGATACATGCTTCCCGCAGTTTGCGAAGGGCATTTTTCATGATTTCGATGGAGAACAGGATGTTGTAGATAATGACCGGCATCATCACGTTCAATTCCATCTGGCCGGCCTGGGCCGCGAATGTTACCACCGTGTCGGCACCCATTACCTGAAAGGATACCATATTTGTCATTTCCAGGATAACGGGGTTTACCTTGCCCGGCATGATGGACGAACCTGGCTGGACCGGCGGCAGGTTTATCTCATGCAGTCCGGTCATGGGGCCAGATGACAACAGGCGGAGATCATTGGCTATTCTCGTCAGGTTGACGGCGGTTCCTTTCAGTGCGGAACTGAGCAGCACGAAAGGGTCCATGTTCTGGGTCGCCTCGACCAGGTTGGCAGCGTTGAAGACCGGCAACCCGGTATCTTCGCGGATAATCTTCACCACCTGTTCGATATAACTCGACTCGGCATTCATCCCGGTGCCGATTGCCGTTCCTCCGAGACCCAGCGGGTAAAGGCTCTCCCGGCTGGCGCGCAGGGTGGCGGCATTCTTCTCGATGGCAACGGCGTACGCCTCGAACTCCTGGCCGAGCCTGATGGGTACTGCGTCCTGAAGATGGGTGCGGCCGGATTTGAGGATGCCGTCAAACTCTCTTCCCTTGCGGCGGAGGGAGTCCACCAGGCCTTCCATTTCGGTGAGAAGCTCCGAGAGAGTTTTCAGCGAGGCGATGCGCATGGCTGTGGGAAACACATCATTGGTGGACTGGGCCATGTTGACATGATCGTTCGGGTTGACTTTCGAGTATATACCCCGTTCGCCGCCCAGAATTTCTTCGGCCCGGTTGGCCAGGACTTCGTTCACGTTCATGTTATGGGATGTCCCTGCCCCGGCCTGGAACGGGTCTATGATAAACTGGCAATCGTAGGCGCCGGTAAGGGCTTCATCGGCGGCCTGGACAATGGCGTTGCCCACGTCCCGGGCCAGGCGGCCCGATTCCATGTTGGCCTTGGCCGCACTGGATTTTATGATAAGGGTAGCCCATACCAGGGCCGGGTGAGGCTTGAGCCCCGAGATGGGGAAGTTGACGATGGCCCTCGCAGTCTGTGCGCCGTAATAGACGTCGTCAGGTACTTCAAGCGTGCCGAGGGTGTCTTTTTCAATTCTGGTATTCATCTGCGTTTCCTTGAAATAGCATGGTAAAAAGCGGTTCTGCGTAATGGTTCCATTGCACGATCAGCCGCCACTATGGTCAGTTATTTTTTTACCCGGCCTTCGGCCGTTCTCCCTGAAGAGAGGTTTGCTTAACCTTCGCCATGGGGCGGCGGGGCAGGGCTGCAGGGGGGTAGAACTGTTTCCAGTTCCAAAAGTCCCTGAATGTTCACAACGAGAAAAGTCTGGCAGCCCATCTCTGCAGGCAGTCTCAGGTCCACATCGTAGCGGTCGCCGACAAAAAGGCACTCTTCCGGGGTCTTGTGGATAGTTGTGAAAATATGTGTCAGTACCTCCCGGTCCGGTTTCGGTCGCCAGAAGTCTTCGATGGTGAATATGGTTCCGAACTGACCGGAGAGTCCGATGGCCCGCAGGATTTTATCGGTCAGGGTGCGGTTGTTGTTTGTGTAAACAGCAAGCTCGAACCGTTGCGCCAATGCTTTGATCAGGGCAGTGACCCGAGGATCCGGATGCAGGAGCTTTTCCGGGTGAAGCAGCGGGGTGGCAAAGGCATGGAATCCGGCCACACTGCCTCCCAATTCCGTACACACCGAGGAGAGGGTTGCTTCCC
>JAQUHN010000067.1 GCA_028683555.1 Geobacteraceae bacterium
CGAGGCAAAGGGTAAGATGATCAGTCTTGCCACTGAAACGGAGAGAACCCTCTTCTTTGATTTTCTTCCGCTGGCTTTGGGTGAAATAAAAGGATTTAAAACCAGGTTTCACCTCTATACCGTACCTGGGCAGGTTTTCTACGATGCGTCGCGCAAGCTGATCCTGAAAGGCGTGGATGGGGTTGTTTTTGTCGCCGATTCCCAGGAAGAGCGAATGGATGCCAATATCGAGTCGCTCGACAATCTACAGATCAACCTTAAAGAGCAAGGATACGAACTGGAACGGCTGCCTTTCGTAATTCAATACAACAAGCGTGATCTCCCCAATCTGGTGCCCGTTGAAGAAATGCGCCGGGAACTCAACCTGATGGATGTGCCTGATTTCGAGGCTTGCGCCATGACCGGTGAGGGTGTTTTCGAAACATTGAAGGCGGTTGCAAAGCTTATTTTGATTGACCTGAAGAAGGGTAAATAACTTTTACCGTAATTTTGCCTGCCAGCCTCCCTTACCTATTCTGGCCTGTTTCCGGCTCTGTTCGGATTCTGCCTGCCGTGCTATCCTTCCTGTTTTTATTGTGTCGCGCAAACTTCGTTTACAAGTGTCCTGGAATCCGGTCTTTTGAGCTTCGGGTTTTGAGACATATTTAGCCAGTGGTTTTCTGTGCAATTCATGGTCCGCTCGTGGCACTCGTAGCGATGTCTGCTGGATTCCCCGGCAATTATCTGCTATCGTAACTAAAAATATCGGGCTGTTGAAGAACAGCATGGATTAAGACGGACGGGCGGCGTATTATGGCTGCCGGGGCTCAGCAATTTCTTTTGCCAGCCTGATAAAAGTGCAGATGGCAATCAGCACTTTGTACACAATTCTATAACAGCAGGTAACAGCTCGAACTCCCTCCGGCTCGGACAGATCTTCATGATTCCAGACCAGTTTTTTATCGAAAAAATGAAATTGATTGAAAGCACTCTTCAGCCGGATGCTGCACGGATTAAACTTGCCGGCTTGAGGGGGTCTGCCCCTGCGTATTTTGTCGCCAGACTGATTGAAAAACTTGCCTCTCCCTGCCTTGTCGTCACTCCGGACACCGAGAAAACCGAAGAATTTCTTCGCGAGTTGCGCTTCTATTCTGGCCGTCCCGAAACCGTTTACTCTTTTCCTGCTTGGGAAACCAACCCCTTCGAACAGGCCTCGCCCCATCCCGATATCAGCGGAGAACGTTTGAACACTCTGGCTGCGCTTTTGGAAGGCAAAGCATCGGTAGTTACTCTGCCGGTTTCCGCTCTTGTGCAAAGGGTGCTGCCGCGGAAAGTTCTGGCTGATTTTTCACAATACCTCGTAGTTGGTGAAGAAATCGACCGGGAGGGTTTCCTGCGGAAACTTGTCGACCTTGGTTATTCCATGGTTCCCCTGGTGGAGGATAGGGGCTGTGCGTCGGTACGCGGCGGGATTGTGGATATTTTTCTGCCGGACCTCGTAAGCCCGGTAAGAATCGAATTTTTTGGCGATTTCGTCGAGTCCATCCGCACCTTCGATCCCGTAACCCAGCGCTCCCTGCATCCTCTTGAAGAATTGGTGGTGCTTCCTTCGCGGGAAATTGTCCTGACTGAAGCAGTTGTCCAAGATTTTTCCTCTCGCCTGAAAGGACGTTGCGACGCCCTCGGGATTCCGGCGACCCGCCGAAGAGAACTGCTGGAGCAGTTACGGCAGGCCATCTATCCGCCCGGTGTCGAATATCTGCAGCCCCTGTTGCATCCAGGACTGGAAACGCTCTTTGATTACGCCGGCTCCGGGGTTGTTCTGGTCGAGGTTGATACTCTGGCTGTTGAAGAGTCGGCAACCTGTTTTGCCGCGGAATTCTTTGCTGCCGAGAAACTTGCGGAGGAGAAGAACTCGATCATCTGCCAGGGCCGTGATCTTTGTTTGGATCCGGACGAGCTTGCGAGGCTGGTTTCGACGGTCAGACGGGTATCCATTCCCTTTCTCGATATTGCGGAAAAGGATGACATAACTCCTTGTGTCCGTTTTTCGGTGGAGGTAAATGAAGACCTGAAATTGACCATGTCTTCCGATAGTGAAGAAGTTTTGCGCCCGCTTGTCGAGCGACTGTCACGCTGGATGGAGGAGAACTGCAGTATCCTGATGGTGTGCCACCAGCGGAGCCAGGTGCAGCGGCTTGATGAACTGCTTCGTCCCTATAATCTGCCCCTGACCATTTCTGAAGAATCGTTTCCCGGCGGGAAACCCGGCGCAGGGGCGAGCGTGAAACTGACGCTCGGCGATATCTCCCGTGGTTTTCGTTTGTTCGAGGAACGGCTTGTTGTTATTGCCGAAGAGGAAATCTTCGGCAAAAGGGTCAAGCGCCGCGATATTTCTGAAATCAGAAAAAAACAGATTCTGGTTTCGCTCGAGGAACTCAAGCCGGGAGACTTTATGGTGCATCTGGATTTCGGCCTTGGTATCTACCGAGGTCTCCAGCATCTGGAGTTTGATCGTATCGGCGAAGATTTTCTGCTTCTCGAGTATGCCGGGGGTGACAAGCTCTACCTGCCGGTGGAAAGAATAAACCTTGTTCAGCGGTACGTCGGCGCTGAAAATATTCAGCCCTCGCTGGACAAGCTCGGAGGGGTCGGCTGGGAGAAAAAGAAAGCCAAGGCACGCGAGGCCATCGAGGAAATGGCCGAAGAGCTTCTCAAGATATATGCCGCCCGGCAGGTTCATGAGGGCTTTGCTTTCAGTGCGCCCGATGAGCTGTATCGCGAATTCGAGGCATCGTTTGCTTTTGAAGAGACTCCGGATCAGATGGGCGCTATCGAGGACGTGCTCAGTGATATGCAGAACCCCAAGCCGATGGATCGCCTTGTCTGCGGCGATGTCGGCTACGGCAAGACCGAGGTTGCCATGCGCGGGGCGTTCAAATCCGTCATGGACGGCAAGCAAGTAGCGGTGCTCGTTCCTACTACCGTACTTGCACAGCAGCACCTGGAAACCTTCCGCAAGCGATTTGGTGCCTATCCGGTTACCATTGAAATGCTGTCACGCTTCCGAACGCCTCGCGAACAAAAGGCAACCCTGGAACGATTGAAAACGGGTGAGCTGGACATCATAATCGGTACCCATCGTTTGCTGCAGAAGGACGTGTGTTTCAAGGATCTCGGGCTGATCATCATAGACGAGGAACACAGATTCGGTGTTTCCCATAAGGAGAAACTGAAACAGTACCGGGCGGTGGTGGATGTCCTGACGCTTACCGCCACACCCATTCCCCGGACTCTCAACATGTCGCTGGCAGGTGTTCGCGATCTTTCCATCATCGATACCCCGCCGGGGGATCGTCTCGCCATCAAAACATTTGTCGCCCGCTTTGCCGACGAACTGATCCGGGAGGCGGTGCTGCGCGAACTGCGCCGTGGCGGACAGGTCTTCTTTGTCCATAACCGGGTACAGTCCATTGGCGCAATGGCCGAATATCTCCGCAGTCTTGTCCCCGAAGCCAAGCTGGCGGTCGGCCATGGACAGATGCAGGAAAAAGAGCTTGAAGAGGTAATGCTCGGTTTCATGCATGGTGACTTCAACCTGTTCCTTTGCACCACAATCATAGAATCTGGCCTCGATATTTCATCTGCCAATACCATGATTGTCAACCGGGCGGATACGTTCGGGCTGGCCCAACTATACCAGCTTCGAGGGCGGGTTGGTCGTTCCAATCAGCGGGCATATGCCTATTTTCTGATTCCTCCGGAGGGCTCAATAAGTTCCGATGCCCGTGAAAGGCTGCGGGTAATCCAGGAACTTACCGAGCTCGGTGCTGGATTTCGCATTGCTACGCACGACCTGGAAATTCGGGGCGCCGGTGATTTTCTCGGATCACGGCAATCGGGAAATATTGCTGCCGTGGGTTTCGAGCTTTATTCCGAACTTCTCGAGGAGGCGGTCAGTCGGTTAAAAGGAGAAGTGGTCACCGAGCGGATCGAACCGGAAATCAACTTGAAGATACCGGCATTTGTGCCGGAAGATTACGTGCCTGAGCCTAATCAGCGGCTCATAATCTACAAGTCTCTTGTGCAGGCCTCTCAAGAGGAGGATGTTATTGGCGTTGGTGACGAGTTGCTGGACCGCTTCGGCAAGTTGCCCCTGCCGGTAACCTATCTGCTTGAATCAATGAAACTCCGGATTCATCTGCGGGCGCTTCTTGTCAAACGCCTGGAATTTGACGGACAAAGACTTGTGATTGCTTTTCATGAGAAGACGCCTGTTTCGCCGGATGCGATTATCGGGTTGCTCAGGAGTTCACCGAATATTTATCGGTTCTCTCCCGAATTCGTTTTCACTGCCGTCGTATCCGATACCTCCTTCGAGGGCATACTTGCTGCGGCTAGAAATCTCTTGAAAAGGCTTGTTTGATATGGTAGCTTCGCAACCTATTGAGATAGCTTTAACTATACGGTAAAGGAGAAAAATCCGTGAATACAGTACGTACTTTCAGAGTCATTGCTTCGATGCTTCTGGCTTTCAGCCTTTTTGCCTGCAAACCCACTACAAGCGAGCAGGGGAAGGCGGACAGCACGCCGTTGGCTGAGGTGAATGGGACTGTCATTACAACTCAGGACTTCAAGAACGAAGTGGACAAGTTGCCGCCCTACCTGAAGCCAATGGTTCAGTCTGTTGAAGGGAAAAAAGAACTTCTGGACAGTATGGTGGTCCGCGAGATAATCCTCGAGCAGGCCAAGAAGGATGGTGTCGATAAGAGTAAGGAAGTTGCCGACCGGCTTGAGGACTTGCGCAAGCGGTTGATCGTTGAGACCTATCTGAAAAAGAAGGTTGAGCAGGAAGCGCAACTTTCCGATGCCGAGTTGAAAAAGTTCTATGATGAGAACAAGGAGAAATTTAAAACCGGCGAGCAAGTGAAGGCGAGCCACATCCTGGTCAAGACGGAGAAAGAGGCCCAGGATCTGCTTGCCCAGCTGAAAGGTGGAGCTGTTTTCGAGGATTTGGCGAAAAAATACTCGACTGACTCCTCTGCGTCGAAGGGCGGAGATCTGGGCTGGTTTTCCCGCGGCGCCATGGTTCCCGAGTTCGATAAGGCCGTATTCAGCCTGAAAGAAGGCGAGACCTCGGGCATCGTGAAGACCCAGTTCGGATACCATATAATCAAGCTGACCGGAAAAAGACCTGCCGGCATTCGGGCGTTTGACGAAGTGAAGGAGCAGATCAAAACCAACCTTCTGCCCGGCAAGCAGCAGGAAATCTTCCAGAAAATGAAAGATGAGCTGAAGAAAAATGCCAAGGTTTCCGTCAAGGAAGACGTCCTGAACAGTCTCGACTTGACGGCCGATGGCGGCCAAGGGGCAGCACCTGCGTTGAAAAAATAGTTAGTCAACCACAAACGGCAAGGTAAGGCGCTATGCTTTACCTTGCCGTCTATATTGGCGCTGGTAGCCTTTAGAAATGAAATTGCGATGAAAAAAACAATCCTGCTGCTAACATTGCTCTGCATCATTACTCCCTTTACCGTGTCGGCGGAAATGCTCAGCGGTATTGCCGTGCTTGTAAATGACGAGCCGATTACGACCTATGATCTTGCCAAAGAACAGCAAGCCCTTTCAGCCGGGATGGACGCTTCCTTCTCTGCGGACACTCCGGCGGCCAAGGAACACCTCCGCCAGGTAGCGCTTGACTCACTTATCAACAAAAAACTGATAGAGCAAAAGATCAAGGAACTGGACATCAAGGTGAGTGATGACGAAGTCAAACAGGCCATCGAAGATGTCAAGAAGACCAATAACATCAGTGAGGAAAATCTTCGAGCGGCTTTGGCGGCCCGTGGCATTTCCTACGATGACTACAAAGCTCAGTTGAAGGAACAGTTGGAGCGGTTGCGTCTCATCAGTCTAGAAGTACGCTCGAAGATCCAGATCACTGACAAGGAAATTCAGGAGTATTACGCAGCACATGCCGAGAAGTTCCAGGTGGACGAAGCGTTCCGCGCCCGCCAGATATTCTTTGCGATTCCTGCCAAGGCAACGGCAGACGAGCAGAAGCGAATCCGGGATAAGGCAGAAAAGGTGCTGCGTGAAGCACAGGGCGGCGCCGATTTCGCTGCATTGGCAAAGAAGTATTCCGATGATGGCTCCGCAAAAGAGGGGGGCGACTTGGGCTTCCTGAAAAAAGGAGAACTGCTTCCGGCGTTTGAAAATGCCCTTGTATCCCTGAAACCCGGGGAAGTGAGCAGCTTGATTAAAACACCGGCCGGACTTCATATTATGAAGCTCGAAGAGCATCGTGAAGGAAAACAACAGGGGTTCGAATCGGTAAAACGTGAAGTTGAAGACGTGCTGTTCAAACAGAAGTCGGAAGAGCGATTCAGCCAGTGGCTGCAAGGCTTGCGAGAAAAAGCCGCGATAGAAATGAGAGATGCAAAGTAATTTGCTTTCAGCACCTTACACCAAGGTATGATGCCCTTTATCATAAGCTAACGTGCCGAAACAATAGTAGATCTGCTGTAAAAAACTGGATACCCGTGCAGGCGGGTATCCAGTTTTTTTATTGTTCAGTAAAAAATTGCTTGTAGGGAGTCAGATGCCTGCTTCCGCAAGCTTTTCAATCAATTCGCGCTGTGGTTCCGAGAGGTTTTCCGGTACCTTTACGCTAATCTTCACGAACAGGTCGCCTTTTGATGACTTCCCCATGTGCGGAATGCCGAATCCCTTCATCCTGATCTTGGTGCCCGGTTGAATCCCTGCGGGAACCTTGATTCTCTTGTTTCCTTCCAGTGTCGGAACCTCTATGGTGGCTCCCAATGCCGCTTGACTGAAAGATATCGTTCGTTCGACGATGATATCGTCGTCTTCCCGGGTAAATACCGGATCGTTTGCCACCTTGACTGTCAGGTAAAGGTCGCCCGGTGTTCCTCCGTTGCGACTGCTGCCGCCTTTGCCCTGGATGCGGAGCTTAGCATCGTTGGCAATGCCTGCGGGAATCTTTACCGAAAGCTCTTCGCGAACACCTTCCCGCAGGAAGGAAACCCTTTTTTCGCCTCCTGTTGCCGCTTCTCGGAAGGTGACGGGCAGCTCCATGGAAAAATTGTCGCCGCGCTGTTTTCTCATACGAAAACCGGACCCACCCTGAGACCCTCCTCCAAAAATACGGGAAAATATGTCATCGGACCCGACTCCCATATCTTTAAATATGTCACCAAAATCGAAACCCCGAAAGATATCTTCCTGTGAGTAACGCTGATGGAAACCGGTCGAACCGAACTGGTCAAACTGTGCTTTCTTTTGCGGGTCGGAAAGCACCGCGTAGGCCTCGCTTATTTCCTTGAATTTTTCTTCCGCCTCTTTATTGCCGGGGTTTTTGTCGGGATGAAATTTTAAAGCCAATTTGCGGTAGGCTTTTTTTATATCTTCGGCTGTTGCATTTTTTGTTAAACCGAGAACCTTGTAGTAATCATTGGAACCCATGGCTATGCGTGTCCTTTTCAGTGGAATTGTCTGACTGTAATACCAGTTTTGTTTTGTGTCAACAGTGTGCATTACTGGACGATCAGGTTTCTTCGCTGTGGCTGTTTTTCTGCGTCGTCCGGAAGGTCTGGTGGGATTCTGTTCCGTCCCGCTAGAGAATTGCCTGACGAGCTGTTTCGGTCAACGATGATAAATTCTCTCTTGACAGGTCGTTTCCTGTGTCTAATATTTAGGTGACCGAATAGTTGAGCCGGAAATTAATCGACGATTTGCGGTCCTGTTTGCTTACGTTGGAGACTCGTTATGGAAAGAATTGAGCGAATAGCTGAAATGTATCCGCAGGTCATGAAAGTGATGGGCCGGATACGGAGTACCCTGCATGAAGGGATGGACCTTACCTATAACCAATTCAAGATGCTTTTGGCAATCAACGACAAGGACATTTGCCCACTTACCGCACTTGCCGAGGAACTTTCCATAGCAATGAGCTCCGCCAGTGAAATGGTCGATAAGCTGGTAAACCTTGGCCTTGTCTGCCGTTCGGTGGATGTCAACAGCCGCAGGAGAGTTACGATTCGAGTTTCGGCACAAGGGAAAAACCTCATCTCTGAACTGCAGAAAGGCATTATCGACAACTACCGGTCTCTCCTGGAGCGACTGAATGAGGATGAACAAGAGCGCCTTGTCGGCGCATTGGAAAGTTTAGTCGAAATACTTGCAAAAACCGAGATAACGGAACGCTGACTGCGCAAGGGAGACACGTGACATGAAGAAGGCCATAATTGTTGGCGGAGGCATCTCCGGGCTAGCCACTGCGTATTACCTGCAGCGCAAGGCTTACCTGCATGATATCGAACTGGACGTCAAGGTTCTGGAAAAGGAACGGCGGCCGGGAGGCAAGATCCGAAGCATCAGGGATCAAGATTATCTCTGCGAATGGGGGCCGAACGGTTTCCTCGACAGCAAACCACAAACACTTGATTTGTGTGAAGAGCTCGGCGTCAGCGGGCAGCTTCTGCGAAGCAATGACAATGCTCGCAAGCGGTACATATTTTCCAACGGTATCCTTCATCGGCTGCCGGAGAACGGCCCGTCATTTTTTGCCTCAAAGCTTATTTCCTGGCCCGGGAAATTACGTCTCGCCATGGAGCCCTTTGCTTCGGGCTGTCCGTCCGGTGTGGACGAGACGCTTGCTGCCTTCGGCCGCAGAAGGCTGGGGAAAGAGGCTTTGCAAAAACTGATCGCGCCGATGGTTTCCGGAATCTTTGCCGGAGATCCGGAAACCATGTCATTGAAATCCTGTTTTCCCCGCATTGCCGAACTGGAAAGTGAATATGGTGGCCTGGTCATGGCCATGGTGCTCCTGGCTAGAAAAAAACGCCGGGAGCGTGCCGCAGGAAAAGTTGTTTCCAGTGCCGCGGGCCCTGGTGGGGTTCTTACTTCGTTTCGTGGGGGGATACAGGAGCTTACCGATTCTTTGGCTTCAAGTCTGGGGCAAGGCGTAGTGGAGACGGATCAGGATGTGCTTGAAATCATACCGGGAAAAAGCGTTCCGTACCGGGTCCGAACCGGGACCGGAGAGATTGATGCCGATATAGTGATTGTTGCCGCTCCGTCGTATGCCGCGGCAGCAATGGTGAAAGTTGCGCAGCCTGACATTGCCGAGATTCTGGAGGAAATTCCGTACTCTTCGATGACAGTGGTGTGCTTCGGCTATGAAAGGGAGCGTATCGAACACAATCTTGACGGTTTCGGCTATCTTATTCCCAAAGAAGAAGGGATGGCAACCTTGGGAACTCTCTGGGATTCGAGCATATTCGAAAATCGGGCTCCCGAGGGGCACATTCTGCTGAGAAGCATGGTGGGCGGAGCCTGTTTCCCGGAGTATCTGGAATTGCCGGATGATGAGGTGATCGAGAGGGTGCGGCAGGATTTGAAAAAGTCTATGGGGATTGATGCGTCACCGTCGTTTGTCCGCATCTTTCGCCATGAAAAAGCGATTCCCCAGTATACGGTGGGGCATGGCGCACGTCTGAAGGCTCTTGAGGAAAGACAGGGGTCTTCTCCTGGGCTGATTCTTACCGGCAATTCCTATCGGGGGGTTGGCTTGAATGATTGCGTAGCCGCCGCAGTCAGAGCAGCAGAGCAGGGAGTCGGCTATCTGGTGAACAGGTGACGGCTGTCCCCGGCCCGGTGACAGCAAGCGGAAAGTAGTATCCGGTGGTGCAGTTCGTTCGGGAAAAGCGTTCTTCGATGCTGCCTACTTGTATTTTTTTCGCCGGAACAGGCCGGTCTTTAGCGAGGTAATGCGATCCAGGAACAGCAAGCCGTCAAGGTGATCCATTTCATGCTGTATCGCAACTGCTTCAAAACCTGATGCCTCTATTGTACGAACCTGTCCGTTTTCATCCTGAAAGCGGACAGAAATTTCCACGGCACGTTCCACATCTCCCGTGTAATCGGGAACGCTCATGCAGCCCTCACGCATGATGGCTGCCCCTTCTTTCCGGAATATTTCCGGGTTTATCATGATCAGCAGGCCGTGGTGGTTGTTCTTGCCCAACTTGCTTTTTGACACATCGACGACGCAAATCCGGAGAGTGACCCCGATCTGGGGGGCAGCGACGCCAACCGAACCCGGTCCGGCGTGCATGGTGTCGATGAGGTCCTGGATGATGGTCTTGCTTTTATCGTCAATCGTGGCGACGGGGGCGCAGACCTTTTTCAGGATCATATGCGGATAGAGAAGGATAGGGCGAGACGGCATGGGCTTAGAGGGAAACCGGGGTTACTGACCTGACCCCGATTTCTACTTTCAACTCCTTCTTCAGTTTTTCCAGCAGACGAGTGACATGTTCCACTTCTATTCCTTCCGGAAGCACCGCTTCAAGCATCAGTACGTAGACCGGCTGTTCCGGTGTTCCAATCAGCTTGGTATTCATGTCGCTGATATTGATCTGCCGTTCGGCCAGCTCTTTTGTTACCCGGTAAACAATTCCCGGCTGGTCGGAGCCGTATACCGACACCATGCAGATTTCACCGGAAGGTGTTTCGTAATGGATTTCACTCTTGCCAAGGGTCCTGACAAAGACGGAGAGTTGCATTGCCTCGCCGAATGCCTTGAAATCGTCAAGCAGCCGGGTCTTGCTGAACGGTTTTTCGTGGGAAACGATCAAAATCATGGCGAATTCGCCGCCCAGCATGGTGCAGCTTGAGTCCTCTATGTTACAGCCGAGCCGGTACAGTACCTCGCTGGCGCCGGCCACGATTCCCGGCCGGTCTTTGCCGATAATCGTTACCGCAAAGTGAACAGCTGCATCTCCGCTTCCATCCATGTAACCTCCTCCGGGAACGTTATTCTCTCTGACATGCAACGCGTTGCATCGTGACTCCCGCCGATGGCGAAAGGGGGCTTGGCCCGGCCAGCCCTCTAGCAGGGGGCGGTGGCCTCGAAACAATCGTGCCGCCGACGCACCTTCGTCCAAATACTGCCAAAAGGACTTTAAAACTTGACTGGTTATAGCATATCAGCGCAAGGGGCGAAAAGGGAAAAGTCGGTACTGATCAGCATCTTTCCGTAGTGGAAGTCAGGTGTCCAGTAGTTGGCGGATTTTCCTCAGCAGTTCCATTGGTGTGACAGGCTTGTGGATGAAGCTGCCGCCATCGGTAAGAATACCCTTTTCCTGGATGATATCTGCCGTGTGTCCGCTCATGAAGAGGACCTTGACGTCCGGTCGAATCTTTGAAATTTCCCGGTAGGCCTGTTGCCCGTTCATTTTTGGCATTACCACATCCATCACAACCAGGTCGATATCATGCAGGTTTTTGCCGAATTGCTCGACGGCATCTTCACCGTCAACAGCCTCGATTATTTTATAGCCGAATGTTTCCAGGACCGTACGGCTTAGATTTCGCACTTCGGGATTATCTTCCACTACGAGAATTGTTTCCGTTCCGGCAACTGGTTGGCTGGGATGGTTCGATGGCTCGGGAGGCAGGTTTTCTTCCAGGGCCATGGGGAGGTAAATCAGAAAAGATGTACCGTGCCCCGGTTCGCTGCTTACGTCGATATGGCCGTTATGCTGTTTGACGATCCCATAAACCATGGCGAGGCCGAGTCCTGTCCCTTTTCCCACGTCTTTGGTGGTGAAAAACGGCTCGAAAATCTTTTCCCTGGTTTCCTTTTCCATGCCGCTGCCCGTGTCGGTAACCGTGAGCAGTGCATAGCGTGTCGTGGGAAGAGCCGCGGTTTCGGCGAGAAAATCGGCGGGGGGGTCGGCTTTTTCTGTTTTAATGACCAGTACGCCGCCACCGGGCATTGCGTCGCGGGCATTGGTGGCAAGGTTAAGCAGAACCTGGTCGATTTGGCTGGTGTCCACCAGGACATTCAGCTCTTGGCCGGAAAGGAACAGCCGAAGCTCGATGTCCTCCGAGATCAGCCGAGCCAACATCCGCTCAACCCGGTGCACAATCGTGTTCAGGTCGGCGGGTTGCGGGTTGAGTATCTGTTTCCGGCTGAAGGTGAGAAGCCCCTGGGTGAGGCTCGTCGCCCGGTCGGCGGCCGAAAGTATCTGCTCGAGATGGCGCCGGGAAGGATCGTCTTTTCCCATCGACATTTCGAGGAGAGTGCCGAAACCGATGATGGCACAGAGGATATTGTTGAAATCATGGGCCACGCCGCCGGCGAGTTGGCCGATGGCCTCCATTTTCTGCGCTTGGCGCAACTGCGCTTCAAGCTGCTCCTTCTCCTCTTGACGAAGGCGTAAAGACTCCGCCATGGCATTGAATGCTCCGGAAAGCTTGCCGATTTCGTCGTTCGTTTCAATGGGCATTTTCTCGATTTCAGTACCCTTGCCGAGGGCGGTGACCCGTTCCTTGAGGGAATTCAGCGGCCTGGTTATGCCATGGGCGATACGGTAGGCGAACCAGAGTGCCACGGCAAGAAACGCCAGGCAGAGGCTTATGCTTTTCATGAGGAGATTGTGAAAGGTTCTGTCCAGTCTGTTTGTGTCGAGCGTAACCGCGGCATAGCCGATGATGCGGCTGCCGTTTGGCTTGGGGTTGTCGGTGTAGATCAATGCTTCTGCGGGAGAAA
Source organism: Geobacteraceae bacterium (assembly GCA_028683555.1). Taxonomy (GTDB): domain Bacteria; phylum Desulfobacterota; class Desulfuromonadia; order Geobacterales; family Geobacteraceae; genus RPRC01. The sequence continues at coordinate 12,560 of JAQUHN010000067.1, forward strand.
AGAGCAACGTAGACTGAATGGGCGCCCAGAACTCGATTGCTCCGGCTTTCCTTATGGAAAGCGGATTCCGGGGGCTGGGGGATGGCAGTAACGAGGGTGATGTCTTTCCCGGAAACGTTTTATCCGGCATGGTGGCGCGGGATGCGCTTCCGTTGCTGAGCATTTTTCCTTGCAGGGTGAAGACACTGGCATCCACCACATCCTTCTGTTCCATGACGGAGCGTATCGGCTCATCGAGCAGTTCGGAGCTTTCGGCGAAAACACCGATCCGGCCGGTATCGGCCAGCTGCTTTGCCAGCAGTTCCCCCTTGTTGAGGAGGATTTCCGTCATGGCTTTTCGCTCCCGATGGATAAAGTACCCGGTAAACAAGAGCGAAAGGATGAGAATAGAAAAGGCCTGGGCGAGGAAAATTTTCGAGGCGAAAGACCCCCAGGCTTTTTTTCTCATGTTTCGTAGCATTTCTGTAATATTCATGCGTTCTCTTTAGTTGGATTTCGGGAATTTATTCACGAGCGTTCCGTTCAGGGGGATCCCGAATTTTTCGGCCACTGCCTGGTTGACGGTTGTGGTCGCGTGATCGGCATATGCTCTCGGGATATCGCCGACGGCGGTTCCGGAACGAATCTTTTCTGCCACCCTGCCGGCCTGTTTGCCCAGGTCGATGGTATCCAGTTCAACGGACATGAATGCGCCCATGCGCAGATATTTATCGGAAAAGGTAAATACCGGTATCCTGGTCTGGATGGAGAACAGGATCATTGCTTCCACCGTTTCGGGGGTGGTAACGGTGCTGTCGGGAAGCATCCAGTAGGCGTCAAGGTCTTGGGGCAAGGACTCCAGCGCCCGGGGGAAATCCTTAGCCCGCTCAACTTTTGCAGCAACCAGCCGGATGCCCATTTTTTGCCCGGCAACGCGGGCCTTTTCCACGAAAGAGCCCATTTTGTCCGGGTTGTAGGCGGTGCCGATTTTATCCAGCTTGGGGAGCACCTTGCGCAGGCTGGCAAGCTGCTTTTCCGGAGTAATGCTCATGCTGATGCCGGTAATGTTGTCCTCACTCCCCAGGAGGGGATCCGGATTCAGCACCATGCAGTAAATGATGGGAATGTTGCCGATTCTCCTGACTTTTGACAGGGCGTCCGCGCCAAGGGCCAGGATGAGGTCCGGCCGGCGGCGCCGTATCTCCCTCAGCGGGTCTTCACCGGAGGATTCCTCCAGGACCAGAAGGGAGACCTTGCCGGTGGCAACCGACTCGAATCCCCGCACAACGTCCGCGTAAGGTTTGGCTCGGTATTTCTGGACCACAAGCACATCCCAGGCTGCCGCACTGGAAGCGAGCGGCATGAGAGCCAGAATTGTTAGTATGACAAGAAAGAAATTCATTGTGTATTCAATGTGTAATAAACGTATAAATCCTGTGAGATGGTAGAGTAAATATGCCTTGTTGTCTTCCCTTTCATCTGTTATACAGTAAGAAAGGCTTGCAATGTTCTTTTTTTCTTAGCGCCAACTCAGTAAGGTTTTCTGCAGATTATGCACAAATCTCGTCTCATGACAACATTCTTCTTGCTGCCGGCGTTTTTTCTGTTCGGCTTGTCCCTGCCGGTATTTGCCCAACCGGAGCGGGAGATGACCACTCTCAAGATGTTCTACGACGAGGATGATATCGTCGTTACCCCGACCCGCTACCCCAAATCCATTTCCCGTGTTGCGGAAAACGTGACAGTTATTACTGCCGATGATATCAAGGCCATCAATGCCCATTCTTTGGCGGATGTGCTTTATTATGTTCCCGGTGTCAGTGTGCAGGTTTCGGGCGGCCCGGGTAGTGCCCCTAATGTTTTCATGCAGGGATCCAATACCAGGCATATCCTGCTGCTGATCGACGGCGTTCCGCAGAACAACCTGGCTGATATTTACCCGGATGTGGGGGCGGTGCCGGTGCAGGCCATCGAACGGATCGAAATCATCAAGGGTCCGGCGTCTTCCACGTGGGGATCTTCCCTGGGCGGGGTGATCAATGTCATTACCAAGTCGCCTGATGAAACGAGAAAGTTCGGTGGAGTCGTCTCTTCCTCTATCGGGGAACGGAACACCGGGGACTACCGGGGGGAGGTCTCCGGCAAAGTGGCGGGTGTCGGCTATTACCTGTCCGGTGGTGGTCTTCTTTCCGACGGTCTCCTCCCGCACAATGGCTTCCACGGAGGTAATCTCTATACGAAGCTGAAATACTCACCCACGGACCGGGCAGACCTCACGTTTGCCCTCGGCTACAACCGGGGTGCCAGGGAGATCGGAGAGGTTCCTCTCTTCGGCGTCTCTTTCGACGATGACTATCAATATATTTTTACTACCCTGGGGCTCGCTTACACCATTGCCAATGACCTCTCGCTGGAATTCACCCTCCGCTCGTCGTGGCGGGACAATGAACAACGCCAGAACGATTTGCTGACAGGCCTGAGTTTGGGCGGTATCGATTATTCTGAGCAAAACTTCGGCGCAGGTGCTAAGCTCGTTTGGACACCAAGAGGGCACGAAGTGGTTCTTGGAACGGATTTTGATTCGGGGCACCTGGAATCGACAGCTGTCACGGATGGCAAGCAGCGGCTGGAGAAGTGGGCGATTTTCCTCAACGATACAGTCTCTCTTGGGGATTTTTCCCTCACTCCTGGTCTGCGTTACGACCATACCAGCACCAATGGCGACTTTTGGAGCCCGAGTATGGGGGTCACCTTTGCCCCCTGGGAGAGCACCGTCCTGAGAGCCTTTGTGGCGAGGGGGTTCAGTACCCCGCCCCTTTTCTTTACCTTTGGCGACGGTTTCTATTCAATGTCAAACCCCAATCTGAAAATGGAATCTGTCTGGTCCTACTCCCTTGGTATGGAGACTACTCTTCTGCGTTATGCATGGTTAAAGACAACCTTGTTCCGCCACGATATAAGTGATTTAGTGGGCGGCTTGCAACTGGCGGACGGGAGGTTCACCTATGTCAACCAAGGAAAGCAACGCCGCCAGGGGGTGGAGGTGGAGGTGAAGACCATGCCGGTATTTAATACCTCCTTAACCATTGGCTATGCTTTCGTTGACGCGACCGATCGTGAAACCGGAGCAATAATCCCCTTGGTGGCCCGAAACACGTATGATGTGGGGATTTTATATGATGACAGAAAAAGTTTTCGTGCCAGCTTGAAGGGTCACTACACCCAGTGGAATGGGGAGGTGGCGGACAACGGCAAGTCTACGGCAATGATTTGGGATTTTTCTGTGACTAAAAAATTGCTTACGTTTAATGTTGATCGGCAGTCATCGGTGGAGACATTCTTCTCAGCCCATAATCTCTTCAACGGCGCCCAGTATCCAGCCTTTCCATTCCGCAATCCACGGCGCTGGTTCGAGGGTGGCGTCCGAATCTTTTTTTAGTAGATGTCAATTGTCTTCTGAAAAACATTGACGAACCGTTATAAACTGCTTAGCATGAGAGCCTGTTAGGGGTGCAGCTAATCATAGAAGGAGGATGGTATGGAAAATGAAGAGATCATGATTTTCGACGACGGGAGTGATTCCCCAATCAGTCCGATGGGTTTATGTTGCGGTGGGCTTTATCTGCCGTTTCGGAGTATCTAACCTGTCAGATTCTTCTGCTTAAGGGGGATACTTCTTCCCCCTTTTTTTTATTCTATGCATCTATCCCGATATCTGAAACAATACCGCTGCCGCGACAACCCCGACCGGGTTCTGCTTTTTTCCACCCGGCGCCTGTCCAAGGTTACCGTCCCCCTGTCCGTTCTCCGGGCAGCGGAAGAAGGCACTCTCTCACCCGAAAGTACTGCGACCCTGACCCGTCTCGGCTTTCTCGTGCCGGACAGCGAGGCAGAGCGCCAGGAGATGCTCACGATCATGACCGACGCCGAGGAGCGGATGAAGAAGGCCTTCCTCATGGCGGTGATGAATCTTGATTGCAACCTGGCCTGCACCTACTGCTACGAGGGAAAACAGCGGGGGCGGCATTACATGTCCACCGAGACCGCTGACCTGCTGGTGAAGTATTGCGAGGAAAATTTCCTGCAGCAGGGCAAGGACCTGACCATCGATTTCTACGGTGGCGAGCCGCTCCTGAGCCGGGACCTCATCCGGGAGATCTCGTTTCGCCTGAAGGCGTCCGCTGAGAAGGCGGGGACCGAATATGTCTTTACCTTGGTAACCAACGGCACCCTGCTCACCCCTGCCGTGCTTGCGGAACTTGTTCCGCTCGGCCTTAAGAGCGCCAGGATCACCCTGGACGGGCCTCAAGAAAACCACGACAGCTACCGGCCATTCTCTTCCGGAAAAGGGAGCTTCGATACCATTGTCAGGAATCTGCTTGATATCAGCGGCCAGATAAAGATCGGGATCGGCGGCAACTATACCCAGGACAATTACCGGGTATTTCCCCGCCTCCTGGACGAGCTTGTGTCAATGGGATTAACTCCGGACAAAATCGCCAATGTCATGTTTGCACCGGTCAGCGACACCTTGGGAGAACACCTCATGCCGGAGTTTTCCGACGGATGTTGTTCCATTGATGAGCCGTGGCTGCTGGATGCATCGATTTTTCTGCGGGAGGAGATAGTGCGGCGTGGTTTTTTTACTCCCAAAGTCCAGCCTACCACCTGCATGATCGAGTTCAAGGATAACCTGGTGGCACATTACGACGGCACCCTATATAAATGTCCAGCTTTTATCGGGCTGGAAGGGCTTGATGTCGGCCACCTGGAGAGATCGGAAGAG
>JAQUHN010000262.1 GCA_028683555.1 Geobacteraceae bacterium
TTCGTCACACCGGACGGTGCTGCCATGGCCAGTGATGCGGCCAGCAGGCAGAGCACACCAAGTCCACTACCAACTTTCCAACTGTTTCGCATGTTTTCGTCTCCTTTCATTGCATTGATCGTTCTCAGTTTTTGTACCGTCAGCGGCAACAAAAATGGATCAGATCCTTGAGATCACACTTCAGTTCAGCAGATTACAGAGTTCTCCAAACGAGCGGTAAGAACGTACCGACACGAGCACCATCACACCAAAAAGGATAAAACCAGATGAAAAAAACGGCTATCAGTGTAAACAGGAAAAATGAACCAGTAAGGCTATTGACTTACCAGAAGGTTGCACCAATAAGACAATTAAAATTAGGTTCCATTATTCGGCTTAATGAAGCAAATTATCCTTGCTTCATTGCAATGTCAAGCAAATCAATACTTGTTAACCAAAATATTTTCAAACTACTATTTGCCGCACTGCCCGCATAAAACGGCACGGTAAATCGTACCCGGATTTGTGTCAGGTTTGGCTGGCCTGATTGGCCAAACTGCCGGCGTAACAATCCAATATCGTTGTTTTTTTGATTGAGACGGGGAAAGAGGCGTGAAGAGAAAATGCGAACCTGAAATGGTTATTTGCCGACACGTTTGAAACCATTCCCATCCTTGCTTATTGAATCGACAGGATCGAAGCGTACAGGGACTCGGCAAAAATGACCGTTGACATCAACTCAACCTCTCATTAGAGTAGTCCCTGCCATTTTTCAATCACGGTAAAATCTCCAAATTCAAAGAAACAGGATACCGACATGACTGAACTGAACAACTTTTTTGCCTCTCTCAGTAGCTATGTCTGGGGTGTTCCGCTGCTGATCCTGCTCGTGGGAACCGGTGCACTTCTCACTTTCCGGTTACGCGGCCTGCAGGCCCGAATGCTGCCCCACGCTTTGTACGAAACCTTTGTCAAGTCCAAACCAAATGAGCAGGGCGACATCAGCCATTTCCAGGCACTGATGCTGGCCCTGGCAGCGACCATCGGCACCGGAAACATCATCGGCGTTGCAACCGCGATCTCGGTGGGCGGGCCCGGGGCGCTGTTTTGGATGTGGGTCACGGCGGCACTTGGCATGGCCACCAAGTACGCGGAAGGGGTACTGGCAGTAAAGTACCGGGTAGTGGACGAAAATGGCGAGATGGCCGGCGGTCCGATGTATTATCTGGAAAGGGGATTGGGACAAAAATGGCTGGGAGTGCTATTCGCCCTGTTCGGCTCGATAGCGGCTTTCGGCATCGGCAATACTGTCCAGGCAAACGCCGTCGCGAGCAACCTGAAAGAAACTTTCAACATCAGTCCGCTGACCACGGGAATCGTGCTGGCAGTCCTCACCGGCATTGTTATCATCGGGGGCGTAAAAAATATTGGCCGGGTTTCGGCCGTCATGGTTCCGCTGATGGCGACAATCTACGTGGCCGGTTGTCTTGTGATCCTGTTCCGCTACGCGAACGAAGTGCCGGGAGCACTATGGCTGGTTTGCCACGATGCTTTCACCGGCACGGCGGCAATGGGTGGTTTTCTCGGGGCGGCGGTAATGATCGCAATTCAGAAGGGCGTTTCGCGAGGGGTCTTCTCCAATGAGTCCGGCATGGGCAGCGCACCGATCGCCGCGGCCGCGGCCAAGACCAATGAACCGTGCGAGCAGGCCCTGGTGTCCATGACCGGCACCTTTATCGACACCCTTGTTATCTGCACCATGACCGGACTGGTACTGATTGTTACCGGAGCATGGCAATCCGGTGCCGAAGTCTCTATCCTGACCAAATCAGCCTTTGATGCCGGTCTCCCGGGAAATGCCGGGGGCTATATCGTAACCTTCGGGCTGGTCTTTTTCTCCTACTCCACCCTCATCGGCTGGTCCTACTACGGAGAAAAATGCGTCGAATACCTGGTTGGAGTGAAGGCACTCCTTCCCTACCGACTCCTCTATGCCGTCCTCGTCATTGTCGGCGCCACTACCAAACTGGACCTGGTTTGGAATTTTGCCGATGTCATGAACGGGTTGATGGCCATCCCAAACCTGATCGGCCTGCTGGGACTTTCCGGAGTGGTGGTTGCGGAAACGAACCGCTACCTGGCATCACGACAAGAACTGAAAGCGGTAAAAACCGGACACTAGCAACCAAACTTCCTGGCAAGCCAGTCTATGATGAGGCGGTTCACCTCCTCGGGCTTTTCGAGCTGGGTCCAGTGGCCGCATTCCGGAATCAGGTATTTTTCCAGGTCGGGCAGATATCCTTCCATTTGTTCGGTCAGGGCAGGAGGCAGGAAGATGTCGTCTTCGGCCGATATCATCAGGCACGGTACCGTAACGCGGGAATCGACATTCCGGAGGATTTTCGAGTTTCGAATGATATTGCGATACCAATTAAGGGGACCGGTCAACCCGCCCGCCACGAAAGCGTCGCTATAGACTTGGAATTCCTCCGCCGACATGAGCGGTTGTCCCGCCGGCACGGGGCTGAGGGACGATTCCATGATGAACTCGAATTCCAGGTTCCGCACTGCCGGAGGAGCCGCCAGGTATTGCTCCATGGTAATCGGGCGCGCCCGGTAAAGGCCGCCGAGGAAACGTGGTAGAATTTCGGGGGTAAGTCCCGCTTCAATACCCTGCTGCAGGAAGGCCATGCGATAGTAACGGGAACTGTAATTTATCAGCATCCAGCTGATCGGGTCCTGCCCCATCCGCTGAAAATAGCGGTGCGGCGTATTCAGGGCAATCACGCCAGCGACCCGGTCGGGATGGAATGCCGGCATTTCCCACACCACATGACCACCCCAGTCATGGCCGCAGAAAATCGCCCGGTCCAGCTCGAGGGCATCAAGCAGCCCGGCCAAATCATCGGTCAACCGCCGGATGTCGTACTCTTCAATCGCGCCGGGCTTGTCCGTTCTCCCGTAGCCGCGCTGATCAGGAGCTATGGCTCGAAAACCTGCCTCGGCCAATGCAGGGAGTTGCTTGCGCCAGGAATAGGCAAGTTCAGGGAAACCGTGGCAGAGGACCACGGGAAATCCACCCCCCTGCTCATAGACCGCCATGGAAATCCCGTTCGTGCTGATGAACCTTGCTTGCGGAAAACCATCTGCCATCGGCTATCTCCTTTTCTTTTCGATTATCTCCATAGACATCATTGTGCGTTTCGTTATTGCGCCGGCACCGAAAACAAGATCCAAAAACCGGTCTCGCACAGAGCGCGCAGAAAAAAGACAACCTGTCGGTAGCAAGAAGTTTTCTCTGGGCGCTGTTGAATCAACAATCCGATACTCAGATCTCGGTCAGCCACCCCTTGCCCTGGCGGGCAACCCCCTGTTTCATGGCATCAAGAAATCGTGAGCGGAGCATGTCGCTCATGAGCGCTTTCTTTACCGGTTGCAAGCGCAGAAAGCCGCCAAAAAAGGAACGTATGAACTTGTCGCCGATGCTTTTGGGATCGGCAAAGATTTGGTTCTGCAGGGTGCCCTTCTCGAGACACTGAAGCATGAGTCGTTCGAAAGTAGTCTCAGGATGAATGACCCGCTGCTTCCTTTTCACCAGACGACATGCCTTGGTCGGACATTTCAGCGCGCACACCCCGCAGCCGATACAGATGGAGCTATCGATACGCGCATCCTGTTTTCTTTTCCGCTCCGAATCAGCCGCCGCGGTCATTGTAATTGCGTTTATCGGACATGCTTTGGCGCATTTGCCGCAGCCTACACATGTCTCATCGGCTATCCCGGCAATATAATTCGAGGTTACTATGGCATTGGGATATCCGTATTTGCTGATGCCCTGCAGGGGGCCACAGCAGCATTTGCAGCAATGGCAAACGAACTTGATGTTTTTCTGTACGTTGTCTGCGCCGAAAACCAGGCCCATCTCCCGGGACTGTACGAAATTCTCAACCATTTCACTCCTGCTCACCTCGCGGGACAGGTTGTGTCGAATCATGAAATCGGCTGCATAGCCGAACTGGGAGCATTTCTCCAAAGGAACGTCACACGTTTTTTCTCCCAGATGCAGTTTTTTATGGCGGCA
>JAQUHN010000263.1 GCA_028683555.1 Geobacteraceae bacterium
GCCGTGCCTGTATCTATTGCTGCGGCATATGGTATTTACACATGGTGACCATGGCGTCAGGTTGGCTGTTCGACATGCTGTCGGTGACCCGGGTGACCTGGGTCACAAACTGTACATAATCCTCAAGGTGGCCGGTTTTTATGCCGTGAAGCTTTTTATGCCGCTTCCCTTGAACTTCGGTATTATTACGGTTTCCTCCTGGTATCTTCTCCCCGGAGCACTTCTTGGTCTGATAGTCGTCTATCTTTGCTGGCGGAGGGACACGATAGGAGCCTTGTTCCTGACCAGTATCTGCATTGGCTCTTCCGCGCTCATAATAGCAATCGCAAAGATGTCTTGGACCCCGGTGGCGGAACGATACTTATATATCCCCTGTGCCATCTTCTGTGTTGCAGTGACCGTTGTTGCCGCCGACCTGGTCAAGCGGTATAACCTCAAGAAACCGGCTACCGTTGCCTTGGTAGTCATTCTGGCCGTGTTTGCCTTCGCAACGGCGGAACGCAATATCCTGTGGCAAGACAACCTGGCGCTTGCCGAAGATACCGTTCGCAAATCCCCTTGGTTTGGAGCGGCGAAAAACGATATGGCGATCGCGCTGCTGAAACGCGGCAAGAAAGAAGAGGCATTGAAAATCTTTCAAGAGAACGATATTGAAAAATTCCAGGCCGGTTCCCTGAACAAGGCTGTTGTATTGATTAGCACAGGTAAACTGGATGAAGCAAGGTCACTCTTGCGGGAGCGGTTGAAGGATCAGGTCCCCTACCGGGATCAAATTCTGAAAAGATTGATTTCCGTCGATGAATCGATTCGCAAAAAGTCTTCGGATGGTGCGGTGCGGCATAGTATGAACCTGGAAATTCTGGAACTGCTCGAGGATCTGCACAGAACAACCCGCGACCCATTCTGTTATTACCGCATGGGAAGGGTTGCGCTCGCGCTGGGGAGGAAAGCCGACGCTGGTGAATTTTTCGCCAAAGCCTGGAAGGGCGCCCCTGAAGGGGCCTATTACAAAGCGCCGGCCGGAAAGCTCGCCAGGGATCTTGCGGCATCCATGAAGAGTGGGGGAGAAGAAAAAAACGGCATGTAATATTTGTCAGGCGCACCAATCGGCAAAAATATTTTGCAAAGCATTTTCCAGGTTGCGGGTAAAACCCCGGCCGTCGCAGATCGGTGACGCCGCCATGCGGGCTCTCAGTTCCCATCGCATTTTTTGCAGCTGAGCTGGGTTGCGTGCCAATGCAACGGCGATTTTGATGTATTCCGCTGCATTTCCAGCGACCATGTCCCGCAGTCCGATGTTTGTCAGGTGGGTTAACGAGTGGCGGCCGGCGAATCGCTCGCCTGCCATGCTGACCACCGGAACCCCCATCCAGAGGCTTTCCAGGGTCGTGAGCCCGCCGGAGTAGGGGAAGGGGTCAAGGGCAACATCCACGTCGTTGTATCGCCGCAGGAGTTCCCTGTGGGGGACGGCGCCTTGCAGGTCTACCCGTGTCGCCACTCCCTGGTCCGAAAACAGCCGATGATAGCGGTCTTTCGTTTCGCTGTCGTTCAATTGGCCGGTCACCAGCAGGAGTCTTGCCTCCGGAAGCAGTCGCAAAATCTCTGACCAAATTTCCACGACTCCAGGCGTTACCTTGTTGAGGTTGTTGAAACAGCCGAAGGTGCAATGATCTTGTCTCAGCATGGGCAACGGTGACACGGAGGGAGCATATGCCGGCGGCTCATAACAGATATAATCGTCTGGCAGCCGGATGATTTCTTCAACGTAAAGATGGTCAACACCCTCCGGCGTCTCATGCTGATCGGAGAGTAAATAGTTCATGGAGGATAGCCCGGTTGTTCCAACATATCCGGCCCATGTTACCTGTATCGGAGCCGGTTCGAGAGTGAACATGGGAAGGCGGTTTCCGGCCGTGTGTCCTGAGAGGTCAACAAGGATATCGATGCCTGCCGAGCGGATCATTTCGGCAAGTTCAAGGTCACCCATTCCTTCAACGACCTCCCAACAGTCAGATGCAGTCTTCAGCCGTCGGGTAATCTCGTCTTCCTGCTGGCAGCAGGAATAGCAATGGATGATAAACTTTTCACGGTCATGTGACGGCAGTACCGGCAGAAGAAAGTACCCAACCGGGTGCCTCCGAAAGTCGCTTGAGACATAGCCGATACGAATCTTTCTTAAAGGATCTTTTGAATTGGCATGGGGCCTTCGCCGTGGCTCATTCTGCTTTCCATGAGACATATCCCAGCGCAGGCTTTCCTCAAGGATATCCCGGACGGAATAGGCATCTGAATAGTTCATGGCGAAGATCAGGTTCGAGTGCGCTTCGGCGCAATCCCGACCAACTTCGACAGCTCTTTTATAGCATGCCAGTGCTTCATCCAGACGTCCCTGGTCCTTTCGGACGTTACCCAAGTTATTATATGCCTTGTCAAAAATCGGCATGACGGTGGTAGCTTGCCGGAAGTGTGCCGCGGCTTCCTTGAAGCGGTGCAGCCCCTTGTATGAATTTCCGAGTCCAAAGAGAATTTCCGCTGCAAGGGGGATTTTTTCTGTAACGTTCCGCGCACCATCCTGCAGTGGGTGAATATCTGTGCTGCTTTCAGTTGGCAACTCCCCTGGCAGTAATTCCAGAGCAGCACGATAATGGACAATTGCCTCTTCGAATCGCCCGAGGCAGGCCAGCACATTACCAAGGTTTTTTCGGCACTCAGGAGAATCCGGTTCCAGTTCAACCGCTTTCATGCAGAAGTCCAGAGCTTCTGTCTCCTGGTGGAGTAGCAGCAGGACATTGCCCAGGTTTGAAAATGCGTCCGCATAGTCGCGCCTGATGTCGATAGCCCTCCGGTAGCTCTTTGCTGCTTTTTCGTAATCTCCCTTCTCCGTAAGCACGTTGCCGAGATTGTTAAAAGAGAGATAGAAGTCGGGTCTGGATTCCACGGCCCGATGATAGCACGTATGAGCTTCTTCAAGCCTGCCCGTTGCGGCAAGGATGTTTCCAAGGTTGTTCAAAGCATCGGCATGATCTGGTCTCAGGAGGATTGCTTTCCCATAACAGCTTTCTGCCTCTTCGAGCTGATCCCGTTCCTGAAAGCTGATACCAAGCTGAAAGTGTGCAACAGCGGAGTCGGGCATCAGTGCAGCCGCTTTTTTCAGGCTGTGCAACGCTTCGGTGGTGCGGTTCAGATCTCGATATGCGATACCGAGGGCGTAATGGATTGCCCCCAAGCCCGGTTGCAGCAAAAGTGCTTTCCGATAGCTTTCGGTGGCGGCGTCAAGATCCCCTAAAATTCTTAAAGCATTCCCCAGATTGGCATGAGCAATCACCAGCTCAGGGTTCAATGTTAGGGCACTCCGGTAGCTAGCGGCGGCCTGCTGATGCTTTCCCTGTTTCAAGAGAATGTTGCCAAGGCTGTTGTGGGCATCGGCGTAATCTTCACTCAAGGAAAGAACCCTGCTGATGAGCTCAATCGCGTCTTCTTCGTTTCCCTTGTGAAAGGCAATTACTCCCAGAGCATGAAGCGCTCTCGGGTTGTCGGGATGCATATTCAAAATTCGTTGGTACACCTCTTCCGCCTGTCTGATTTGTCCTGCCTGGAAATGATTCGATGCGACCGCGAATAATCCGTCTATTTCGTCAATATGATCTTCAACAGTCATTCAAACCTCCTCAGGTTGGAAGCGCTTGCTGCTGGTAGCCCATTGCTCCCAAAGTTCCTGGTAGAGGGTTTCCATCTGGCGGGTGAAACTTTTCTTGTCGCATAGCTTTGATTCGGCAACCTGCTTGCGCAGCGAGCTTCTCAGCCGGGCCAGTTTTGCCGGTTCAGATGTCAATTGGCAGGCGATACGGAGGTATTCCTCCTTGTCGTATGCTATAAGTTCCTCGAGTCCCACGCTAGACAGAAGGCTCGCTCCGACTCGTTCCGCGTGCCTGTCTCCGCAGAGGGTTATTACCGGGACTCCCATCCAGAGTGATTCACAGGTGGTTGTAGTTCCGTTATAGGGGAAAGGGTCAAGTGAAATATCGATG
>JAQUHN010000068.1 GCA_028683555.1 Geobacteraceae bacterium
CAACAGGATAGACAGTCTCGATCTGCGTTTTTTCACCACCGCGGTTGAAATCAACAGCGAGGTGGGTGGCAACTTTGCCGAGATTCTTGATAAACTGGCAGACACAATCAGGGAAAGAATAAAGATCCGACGCCAACTCAGAGTTCACACTGCCCAGGCGCGCATGACCGGATATATTCTGGCGGTAATGCCCATCGTCGTTTTTTTCATGATGAACATAATGATCCCTGGCTACCAGAAAACCTTGCTCAACAACGACACCGGGCGTACCATCCTGATCATCGCAGCTGTCATGCAATTTATTGGTTTCCTCATTATTCGGCGCATCATCAACATCAGAATCTAGGGGGTGGAGGTTATGCTCCTCATTATTACACTCGTAATCTTCATTGCCGTCGCACTGATACTTTGGGCGATATTCTATTACTTTTTCGCCGGCAAAAGCGCCATCCAGGAAAGGTTGGCCAAGCTTACGCCTCAACCTGATATTAAAATTGAACGCAACGAAAAGGAAAATCGATTTGGAAAAACTCTCGGCTCATTGGGATCAAAAGTTCCTTTATCGCCGAAAGAACATTCCAAGTATGCAAAGTTGCTGGTAGCCGCCGGATTCAGGAATGAGCATGTCTATCCGTTCCTCGGCAGCAAAATTCTTTTGGCAATTCTACTTCCCCTCCTATACCCGCTATACCTGGTCTTTACCACCATTCACGGGGAAACCTTTCGGGAAGCGCTCTTTAAATCGCAGCCAATTATTGTAACGGTAGTACTGGCAATCATCGGCTTTCTGCTGCCCAGTTACTGGCTGTATTATATGAAAAACAAACGACAAACCCAGATATTTCATACCCTTCCGGACATTCACGACTTACTTACCGTATGTGTCGAGGCAGGTCTCAGCCTTGACGCTGCGCTCTTACGAGTAACGGAAACCCCACAGTTCGCACAGGATCCTCTGGCACAGGAAATTCGAATAGCAACCAGGGAAACGCGAGCCGGAAAACCACGCATGGATGCCCTCAAGGACATGGCGGAAAGAACCATGGTCGAAGACGTAAAATCATTCGTCATAATGCTGGCACAGACAGAAAAATTCGGAACCAGCCTTGGCAAAGCGCTTAGGGTTCATGCCGATGCCCTGCGTACCAAGCGAAGACAACTTGCAGAAGAAGCGGCCGCCAAAACAGCTATCAAGCTTCTGTTTCCTCTTGCATTCTTCGTTTTCCCCGCTCTAATGGTTGTAATGCTCGGATCTGCCATAGTTAGGATTCTGAGTATTTTTGGGTAATTCAGCCTGAAAGGAGGTGCAGCTATGACAGACATCACCCCAGTAATTCTTATTGTGATTGCCGTAGAATTAGCCCTGATCTATATCAAACTTGGGAAAAAGTAAGATTCGATGTCGCAAGTTGAATGAGAGTGCAGCTTGTATAAAAAGCTGCACTCTCACTTTTCGCTGAAAGGTTCGATAATGAGGGCAATTATTGCTTCAAACAAAAATTTACTTGGCAACGATATCGTGCTAGCCACAAGATTTCTGGACCGACTCAAAGGACTGCTTGGAAAAGACAGTCTAAGTCCCGGTCAAGGTTTGCTGATTCGTCCCTGCAAAGGAATTCACACTTTTTTTATGAAGTTCCCCATTGATGTCGTTTTTCTGGACAAAGAAAATCTGGTAATAGCCTTTATAGAAAATTTACCACCAAATCGCCTAACCACTATTTACCGAACAGCTCATTCGGTACTTGAATTACCGGCAGGATCTCTTGATTCTAAAATTTCAATCAACGACAGAATAGAGTTATCCTGATTTATCATTTTGTTACGGTCCTTCAACCTATGCCGACACGCCTGTTCTCTCCAGCAAGACTCATGCAATTCCTCTTTCAAAGTACATGTCCACTTACTTGCTGCGCCCAATTCAATCTATTTTCAACCACAGAAACCTATTTCATTGCACGCGGAAAGGAAAAATTTTTGAATTTTTTTTACCTTTCGGCACTGGTGCAAGTGTATTATTGGACTTATGAAAACTTTAGAGAATAAACATAACGATTCTACGTCTGTCTCCCATAGAAAAACAGAAGAGCATCTTCTTTCGATAATCGTTCCGGCTTTCAACGAACAAGAAGTACTCCCGGCATTTCATGAAAGACTTTCAGCAGTACTGGACTCCTTGTCTTTTGAGTCTGAAGTTCTGTACGTGAATGACGGCAGCAGGGACGGAACGTTGGAGGTCATGAAGATTTTGCGCGCCCACGACAAACGGGTAGCCATACTTGACCTGAGCAGGAACTTCGGTAAAGAAATTGCCATGACCGCCGGGCTCGACCATGCAAGAGGAAATGCAGTTGTAATAATTGATGCAGACCTCCAAGACCCTCCGGAACTTATCCCAGAACTGATAAAACGCTGGCAAGAAGGGTGGGACGTTGTTTACGCCCAGAGAGTTGAGCGCCGAGGAGAGACGTTACTAAAGAAACTCACGGCGCACTGGTTTTACCGTCTTATGCAGCGGGTCGGACGTGTCCGTATCCCGGAAAACGTCGGAGATTTTCGTCTCCTGAGCAGAAAAGCGCTTGATTCCCTGACCCAACTTCGAGAGCAACACCGCTTCATGAAAGGTCTCTTTGCGTGGATAGGGTTCGCCCAGACAGGCGTCCCCTACCACCGCGACCCCCGTTTTGCCGGAAGGTCCACCTGGGACTACTGGCGACTGTGGAACTTTGCCCTTGACGGGTTTACATCCTTCACCACCACCCCATTGAAGTGGGCAACCTACCTTGGCCTCATTACTGCTTTTCTTTCCTTTTGCTACGGTGTAGTCGTGATCCTGCAGAAACTCCTGTACGGCAACCCGGTAAAAGGCTATCCATCACTGATGGTCGTAATCCTGTTTCTCGGGGGAATCCAGTTGATTTTCCTCGGCATCATCGGCGAATACCTTGGCAGGATGTTCGACGAAACCAAGAAACGTCCACTCTACTTCCTCAGCTCCTTTCAACCTGCTGCCAACCAGGAGCAAGCTGACATGAATCGATTTGAATCGGAATTTCAATGAAATATGAGCTAGGTAAAAACAGCCATTTTATTCAGATTCTCGCACTAAGTATCATCACCCTTTTCGTTTATATGAATGGGCTTCAAGCAGGCTTTCTTGCAGTTGACGACACTGAGACCATCAAATATATTCAATCTGGTAATGTTTCAATAATCGGGCAATTTCTTCCGCACGGTAATTATTATCGCCCCCTCGCAATTCTTTCACTCCTTGCTGACTTTCATTTATTTGGAGGTAATCCAGCGGGATACCATCTCACCAATATTCTACTCCACCTGGCAAACTCTTTGCTCGTGTATTACCTTGCAAACCTTCTACTGGGAAGTGATCGAAACAACGGGATTTACCCCTTCCTTGCAGCTCTTCTTTTTGCCCTTCACCCAGTAAATTCCGAAGCGGTAGTCTGGATTTCCGCTCGACCAGATCTTCTCTGCTGCTTCTTTTTGCTGCTTTGCATGGTCCTTCTTATCAAAAAGAGCAGCGAAATGAATCTCATAGTTTTCATGGGTATTTTTCTCTCTTTTTTCTTTTCACTTGTTTCAAAGGAAGCATCTCTTTTCCTTCCTTTCCTGTCTATTGTCTACTTCATTCTGGAACGGGAAAATTTATCCAAACAAAATGCGATTGCAGCATGTGGAGCTCTCTGCATCGCCGGCGTTGTTTACCTGTTATTGCGTAACGGACTACCCGTTGAGTCTGCAGCAATAGCTGGCACCTCAATAAACCCCGAAAACACTGCCTATTCTTATATCATCGACGGGACAGCTGCCATCGGCTTCTATCTCAGAAAACTTCTGTACCCGTTCCCCCTTAATATCGCGATAACCGAAATATTCACGCCCATCTCCTTGTGCTTTTTTCTTCTGGGCTGCGTCGCGGCAATATTTCTTTGGAAAAAAGAAATCTTCTTAAGGTTTCCTCTTGCCTTTCTATGCACCTCTCTATTTCCACCACTCGGCGCGCTCTTCCTCTCCCTTGCATGGACGCCCTACGCAGAGCGTTATCTCTATATTCCGTGTGTTGCTTTTGCTATCTGCTGTGCAATTTTTATCCGTCAGTTTTTCGGAACCATTCCCCGGTTCGTTCCCATCTTCTGTATCATGCTACTCATAGTCCCAACCACATACCGTGTCAAGTTGTGGACAAGGCCGATACCTTTCTGGCAGGATGCAGTCGATAAATCACCCAATTTTGGAACCGTTCAGTTGGTTTTGGCGGCATCTTACCTTCAAGCCAATCGTTTTGATGAAGCTAAACATTGTCTAAATTCTGCAAGGCAGAAGGGATTGCCGACAGAAACCGCACGAAATTTTTCGATAAAAATAGATGGTCTTCTTTCCGAAAAAGTGCGTAGTTACAAGCTTTCTGAATAGCACGCCTAAGTATTTATAATGTTCACTATTTTTCCTCTGCAGGGAGCATAAATTTATGAAGCTCAAGAAAAACTTTTATTTCCCGTCTATTGCTGAAATGTTTTTCCTGGCACTGTTTCTCTACCTGTCTCTTACAAAAGGGTTGGGAATGTTAAACGACTGCGACACTGGTTACCATATTCGAGCAGGCGAATGGATACTAAATAACTTTTCAATTCCACGATACGATATATTTTCTTTTCGTACGCCAGCGCTGCCATGGACAGCCCACGAGTGGCTTTCCGAAGTTATAATGGCATTGATTCATAAAGCTTTCGGTCTCACTGGTGTCGCAATCTTTTTTTCGGCTATTATTGCATTGGTATCAAGCCTACTGTTTCGAATGATCCGGTCCTTTAACGGAAGCATTCTTGTCGCTGTTTTCATAACACTGCTTGCCACCATTTCATCACAGATCCACTGGCTGGCCCGGCCTCACGTCTTTTCCTTTCTCTTTTTTCTATTGTGGTACTGGATACTAGAAAACTATCGTCAAAATCGAGGAAATCATCTTTACCTTCTGCCCATAATTCTCCTCCTTTGGGTAAACCTTCACGGAGGATATCTGGCAGGATTTATTCTTCTCGGAATATATATTCTTGGGGAAATGCCAGCATGTCTGAAGCAAAATCATGAACTCAAATCAGCAGCGCGTCGACGGATTAAATCGTTGCTTTTAATGACGGGCATATGTCTCCCCGTTGCATGTATTAACCCTTATGGATTTCATATTCTTCTCTTCCCCTTCAACTTGGTCGGGAATAAAATGATAATGAATTTCGTAAATGAGTTCATGTCACCGAACTTTCACGACCCCACTCCCTTTAAATACCTTCTATTTTTGTTCATAGTTGTAATCTCTCTTTCCAAAGAAAGAATGCGGCCAACAGACCTTCTTCTCATCCTGGCATTTCTAAACATGTCACTCTACTCGGCCCGCTATATTCCTCTATTCTCCCTTGTATCTGCACCGATACTTGCATATCACATTGACCTTCTTCTCAAGAATTCCCAAGGGAAGGTAATGGAACGATATATAAAGAAATCCGAAAACATTGCAGCAATCGACTCGTCCTCTGGCGGTATTCTTTGGCCGATCATTCCCGTTGTCGGCGTAACATGTCTAATTGTTTCAGGAAATCTACATTATGAATTTGACCCGAAAATCAAACCGGTTGCGGCAGTTCGTTTCATTGAAAAGGCAGAACTCACCGGAAATATGTTCAATAACGACGAATTCGGTGATTATGTCATTTATGCAACCTGGCCACGCTATAAGGTTTTTTTTGATGGACGTTCCGATATGTATGGAACAAAAATCTTAAAAGAATATTTAAAGGTAATCGGATTTGAAAAAGGGTGGGAAAATATTCTAAAAAAGCACCATATCAATTGGATATTTATTGGCTCTGATTCACATTTTTCAAGGGTTCTTGCAACTCGTACAGATTGGTCACTAATTTATTCCGACAAAGTAGCGGCAATTTTCATTCGCAACACACCGCAAAACATGGCAATTATTAATCAATACAGTAAAAATGCTATCCAAGGAAAATAACCTCAATAAAAGCACCATAAAGTGCGTAATAGACAATCAATTACTCCGCTCGCCACTTTTGCTTTATGCGGCGTTAACCCTACTCCATATCGTGCTTGTCTGGGTGCTACCCTACTTTCCGACACAAGATGGTCCGAGCCATATATACAACCTTGCAATACTTCATGATTTGATTAATGGAGGAGAAAGTTGGGGAACTTCCTACACTTATAATCTTCGTGCCGTTCCTAACCTTGGTTTTCTTGTTGTATCATACCCCCTTATGTATTTCTTTGACCCTTTTGTAGTAGAAAAGCTATTCATTTCGATATACATCATTTTAATGGCGGTATGCGCTCCAGTATTTATCCGAACCTTCACTCCATCCAACTTACCATTAGCATTTCTTGTATTCCCGGTAATTTTCAACTACTGCTTTATGATGGGTTTCTACAGCTTTTCAATCGCCATCCCCTGTTTGTTCTTGGCAATTGCATCAGCTTGGACGTACCGTAACAAAAAATTTCTCTTCAGAGCAATCACTCTTAATTTAACAGGAATCGTTATCTACTATCTGCACCTTATTCCTTTTGTCTTATTTATTACATCATTGTTTTTAATATCAATTTCAGATTCAAGAAATTTTCGAAAAATAATAAGAAACACTACTTTATTAATAGCAATAATCAGCCCTATATTGTTATTATTTTTTTATAACTACTGTGTGTCTAAGAACATTTCTTCAAATTTAATTGCTTTTGATATTTCCTTTAATAATTTGCTAGTACTGTTATTGAACTTGGTAACATTTTCCGGATACACTTTCTCGCCGATACAATTGCTACCATGTTCATTTTTGTTATTTATCATGTACCATCCCATGAAAGAGTTTTTACTTAATTTACCAGGCGCAACAAAATCAAGTCCTGGCAAAATATTTTTAGTCCTATTTCTTATATTTGTTATAGCAGTTTACATCATTATGCCATTTGGTTTTGGTGGCGGAAGTTATTTCAATCAGAGAATGATAGTAATTATTTTCCTGCTTTTGCTCCCATTGCTTAAAATTCCTGAAGGAAAGTTCTACGCAAAACACTTGGTCTCACTTCTGACATTTATTACTCTGGTTTTTCTTGCAACCAATGCTTTTGTCTTTCATCAACAAACACGCAAGATTAGCGAATTTCTATCTGGCATCAATGTTGCGATGCCAAGAGGGAGCATTATCGCAACATATAAATCCAAAGAATCAAATTCACCCCCCGTAGATCCATTGCTCCACGCATCCTCTTATTATGCATTAGCAATAAAAGGTGTGGATGTCGGAAATTATGAGGCCATCACACCGTTTTTTCAGGTCAGATTTAAGCCTATTTTGTTACCATTGCCTGAAACATTTCTCTTAGAAAATTCCCCAGAGCAAATAAACTGGACCCAATATCCAAGCATCAAGTACCTTCTAGGATGGAAAATTGATAATAATGCCATTCAGAAATTGGAAAGAAATTTCAAACGAGATATCAGTAAAACAAGCTTCAGTCTCTGGGAAAGAATAGAATGAATTTTCAAAACAACAATTATTCGACTCCAGGTTAATTCAACCACCGATCCTTTTTGGTTATCTTTCTTTGTCAAAAAATTTCTGGCAAGTACGTGCGGAGATAGACATGCCTTTAAAAAACAGGGTCGTGCTGTCAATACTAATTGGAATACTGGCAGGAATTGGAACTTATTTTTTACCGGTATCAACCATTTATAATGGCGCACATCTCGGCGACTTATGCCCGATTTTCTATGGGATCAAGCATTTTATTGACGGCACATCCGTATATGAAGGGCATTTTTTCAACAATGCACCTATGACTGCATACCCCTTCACAACCATGATGTCACTATACCCCTTTTCATTCTTGCCAATTGGGTTTGTTGGCCCAGTATTTTTCTCTGTAAGTTCTGCATTATTCGCTTATGCGCTTTTATTTGACGGCAAACATTGGCGTATCCTTGTGTTACTATCGCCAGCTTATATTTTTTCTTTACATAGCATACAATTTGTTCCGTTACTTTCATCTGCACTTGTTTTACCGTTTTTACTACCTCTTGCTGCTATTAAGCCTCAATTAGGGATAGTCCTCTTTGCGTCCGGTAAATGGAACCTTAAATTGTTTATCCTATTCGGATTATTTATTGTTCTATCTTTCATTATCTACCCTAATTGGCTGACAGATTGGTTATTTTATGGGAATCTTTCCCGATATAAAGGAACAATGCCAATACTTCAAGGCTTTGGTTTTTTATTACTACTTTCACTTCTCAAATTGAAGGACAGAAGGTCCAGAATATTGGCTGCAATGGCGGTAATTCCACAAAGACTCTGGTATGATCAGCTCATGCTTTTTTTTATTCCCCAAACCATATCGCAGCTTGCGGTTTTGCTTTTTGGTTCTTGGCTCAGTTTTTTTCTAAGCATGCACTACGGATGGCTCTTGGAAAATGAACTTCAAGACAAAGGCTCATGGATGATGTTCGTGAATTTTGTATACCTCCCTGCACTAGCAATGATTTACCATGACAAAATATCTGAGCTACATTCCTTTATAAAATCTCGGATGGCATTCTATGGAAACAAACTAAAGCAGTAAAAGGCCTATTGCCAAGAAGATCATTACTAAATGATTTTATCAATCATTATGTAAAGCTGACGCATCGAAGCAGCATATTGAGAGCCGACCGGAGCAAGGGTGCAGACACTGCATATATTTCCCTCCTGAAGCCTTTATTGAACATCTCAGGATGTGTCCAGGAAACTAGGGGCGATTCAAATTCCTACCAATAGAGAAACATGTTCAATTTTTTTATAACAAAAAAGTATTTACCTATCGCATGTATCTGCATGCTATTCCTTCTTATCTCATACTACCTCTGTTTTTCTCTTTTGACTGATCTCCTTTCCTCATGCCGAGGAGATTGGGATTATTTTTTCTCTTTATATGAGGTTGCATCAGTTTCAATCCTTAAGTACGGACAATTTCCTTTATGGAATCCTTATTGTGGGGGTGGCATTTCAATAATAGGCAACCCCCAAGCTGGATTTATTTCACCCATAGGACTACTTACGCTAATCTTCGGAGTTGTTCCAGGCTTAAAAATTGCTGTCTGGCTTCACACTTTACTGGGATTAATTGGTATGTGGCTCTTGGGCAAGCATATGGGTATTCGTGGCCCCGCTGAAATTGTTCCTCCCTTGATTTTTATGTTATCAAGCACTTGGTCTCTTCACATCGCTGAAGGACACATTGTGTGGCTACCGGCAGCTATTCTACCGTATTGTTTTCTCACATATCTTAAAGGGTTGAAAAATAGTAACTGGCTATTTATGTCTGCGGGACTCGGAAGCCTTATTCTGTATGAAGGAGGAACGTATGTTTTTGCATTCTCGATGATCTTCATTACTATTTACGCAATCATCAACTCTCTGGAGAGTCGGCACATAAAACCTTTAATAGCATTTCTGGCGACAACAATACTTTCTTTATTATTATCAGCACCAAAGCTTTTGCCTTCACTTGAATTATTAAGAAATAACCCCCGAATCACTGAATCAGGCACAGGAATCACCTGGTATGACTTTCTACTTATAATTCTTGATAGGGAACAAACACTTTCAAGATCCATTCATGGCACAGGGTGGTGGGAATATGGATGTTATCTGGGCATTATCGGTATTGCTCTATATCTTTATAGCTTCAGGTATTTTAAATCATTCAAATCTCTTTCAATTTCTTCTATTTGCATTATGCTAATCTGCGTTGGCAACTTCTCACGGTTTTCACCTTGGAATTTACTACACTCTCTTCCTTTCTTTAACTTTTTAAAGGTACCAACAAGATGTCTTATAATTTTTTGTTTTACCGTGGCACTTCTAGTTGGGCTTTCATTGTCCAACTTTTGCAGAAAGCCTAGCAAAGGAACGAAGATTTTTGTTGCAATTCTAATTTTAGCTCTCGGAATTGACTTGTTTTCTGTTAGCTACAAGGTATTGGCTGAAGCAAATAAAGCCGGAGGTATTTTTAGCAACAAATCTTTAGGTCAGCACCCTGAACTCAATCAAAAACCTCCTGAACTATATAAACTTTCATCCAAAGAAATATTACGGGTCGGGAACATAGCGCCGTCAGCTCATGAGCCATTTTCACAAACCAGCATCCCAATTTCTATGCGAAACATACATGGAGCATGGAGTGATCAATACCTTCCTCTTTTGCATAACAAGGGAGTTGTAGATGCATACGAGACAATCCCATACAAACGATATGCTTTACCAGAAAATGTTGCTGATTATAAAGGGGAATTTTATTTATTAGGCAACGGAAGCGTTGTATTGCAACACTGGAGTCCAAACAAACTTGTATTCAAAATTAATACTAAAGCTAACAATACACTTGTTATCAATCAGAATTTTTCATCAGGATGGCATGCAAGGCGAGGCATGATCAAGATCTATAAAGGACTTCTGTCCATAGATCTGGAAAAAGGTGATTATGAGGTCTCTGTCTCGTACCTACCGAGTTCTTTTTTAGTTGGTATTTGCATATTATTTGTTACGGTTTTTACTCTTATTTTTATCCTCTGGAAAAATCGGCATAAAAATGATTGAACTTTTCAAGTGACAGCTTTAATTTACGCTTAAACACTCAGCTATGTCCGACCAGAAACTTGCTTATAACTACTGTCCTTGTTTCTACTGACTGGCTTCATTGTTACACCCCGCAAATAAGGATAATTTAAATTTTCTTACTTCCTCTTTGGAAAAGATTGTCACAGAATGTTTATAAGCGACGAGAACAGAGGTTAAGCATACATTTTTTCTTATCCCACTGATTCCCGATTGCTAGAAATCTGGTACCATTCAAACTATGAAAGATTTTCCCCTGACAAACCGACAGGAGCCCGAAATATCAGGTATCAATCCCGGTATGGATGAGATACCCCTGTGGCTGATGCAGAAAGACGATTCTCCTGTTCTGTATCTCTCTCTCCTGCTGTCTGTTGCCGTACACATCGTCCTTTTTATCGTCTTGGCTGCAACCCGTATTTTCCACCCTTTCGCCGGAGCTTCTCAGGAATTCGATCTGGTCTGGTTTTCTCCGGTGCCCGCTGCCGCGCCGATGCAAGCGCCATCAGCGAAACAAGCCGTTACGAGTAAAGGACAGCTCAGAAAAGCCGAACAAGCCCCCCCGTTAAAAACAAAAACTTCACCAGCAAAACAACTAACAGCAAAAACGCCACCACCACCGCCTGTCAAAAACAAATCGGCTCCGGCACTCAGTCCGCCAAAAGTTGCAGCGACGGCAGCACCGCCACCGACCACCGAAGAAACTCCGACTGAAGAACCGGCGGAGATGGTTATCTCGCGGTTCGGCGGCAAGGTGGTCGAGGTTGTCGAAAAGAAGGCGAAGCTGCCCACCTTTGCCGTCATCAGTAGCGTCAAAATGAAAAGCGTACCCGCGCGGGCGGTTGTACAGACCATTCGGGAAACCAGCAAAGAGTCGCCGAAAATCCGGGAAGTAACAAGCAAAGTGGTTCCTGCACAACAAGAAACGACTGTGTCACGGCCAACGGAAGGGCTTTCGAAAAGCCAGAAGAAACCGGTTGCCGTTGCATCGGCCGTGGAGAACCCGGCAAAAGCTGATCAGGGGGCAGCACGCGACAAAGCGGTGCCGACCCAGGGCGCCATGTCCTCCTCGGCCGTGGCTGCTGCGGCACCGAAGCAGCCGCGTGCCTACCCGGCAGTAAATCGATCACTCAACTCACTGGCTGCGGCCCTGAACGCACTCTCCGCGGCCGGAAAAGAAATGGCCGGCAACGCCCCGCCGGTCAAAATGCCTGGCAAGGGCACAGCGGGCACCGAGAAAGCTGCGGCTCCGCAAGGGCATCCTCTGGAAAAGCCGCTCGCTGTGCCGACAACTGCCGTCCCTCCTGTGGTTCAGGCAGAAGAAAAACCTGCTGCCAAAATTGCAGAAAAGCCCAAGCTGGTTCTCCACCCGCCATTGGTTGGCGATCTAAAACTCGTCATAACCGGCGATGTTGAGCTGAAAGTCGAAACATTCTTCAGGCCATATCCGAAAAACCGCCGGAGCAAGCCTTTTACCAGAAGGGAAGCGGAAAATCGGCGTAGCGTTCCGGCAAAGACAGTCCGGATCAAGGAAAATGTCAACGAGGCAGTGGTGGAAATTGCCGAAGAAGGCATCTATTTCATTATGGTGCAATCCGACAAGGGCAAGCCTGTTACTGCCGAGTTTGTTCTGAAAATCAAGGAATCACGCCCGGGCGCGGTAACGAAAAAACTTGGCTCGAAAACGATTACCGGCTCATCCGAGGTAGCCAGGGTGCTGATGCCGGAAGGTATCCTCTGGAATGACGACAGCTATTTTACCGGCGACATGGAAGACTCCGACAGTATCACCAAGTTCCATTCGGGATCGGGACTGATGTGGAGGGAATACAAGTAAGCAGTAACAGGACGTAAACCGAGTCGTTCCTGCATTCTCGAACTTGAATGGTGAACGACAGGTGATACACTTGTACTATCATTAGAATCACAGGGATTCATTCGGCCAGATTGACAGTATACGGATTCTACGAGTCCATACTGTAGACTGGAGGACACTACCGTGAGACAGAGACGATTTCCCCGCATTCAGCTCGACTCGAAGGCTTTCATCAAAACTGCAAACAAGTCATTTTCCGCTGACGCAGTGAACCTCAGCATTCATGGAACATTCATCAAGACGCATGAACATATTGCTTCGGGAACCCCCGTGGAGGTGGATATCAAGGTGCCGTGCGCATCCCATAGCCCCTTCCTGCTAATCAATGGAGTTGTGGCACGGGTCGAAAATTCCGGCATCGTCATTGAATTCACCAGGATGGACCCGGACGTCTTTCAATGCCTGAACAACGTCGTCCAGAGAAGATCGACGCACCGTCTCAAACCATATATGGCCCCGTGAAGGGATTATTGTTTCACGCAGAGAAAGTTACTATTCAAGGAGAAAATCGATGACCGACCCTCTTGGCGAAAAGCTCCTCAAAAACGGGATCATCACCGAAAAAAAACTGGAGAAGGCACTGGAAAGACAGAAGACCCATGGCGGCAGAATCGGCCAGAATCTGATCGCCCTCGGATATCTTGACGAAGACACCCTGGACAGGTTTTTCAAAAGGAATCCCCCCTCACCCATGACCGTAGCCGAAACAGGCCTTGAAGTCACCCAGATCGAGGACCTGCTCATGAAACATATGTTGTCCATGGGTGATTTCAAGATCGCCGACCTGGCGGAACGCAGCAAACTATCCATTGCCGTGGTTGAGTCAGTAATGGAAACTCTGCGAAGAGACAAATTCGTCGAGGTAAAGGGAGGGACGGGCTATGCTGCGGTAACCTACACGTTCAAGATATCCGAAACGGGTAAAAACCGTGCCGGCGAACTGCTGGACCTGTGCCGCTACACCGGCCCCGCCCCGGTTTCGCTGGAAGATTATCGTCTCATGGTACAGACCCAGACCGTAAAAAGTGCCATCGTCAGCGAAGAAAGCGTGAAAAAAGCCTTTTCCCACCTGGTGCTGAACGAAAACGTCCTCAGAAGACTCGGCCCGGCTATCAGCTCCGGGAAGGCCATGTTCATCTATGGCCCGCCGGGCAACGGCAAGACCGCCATCGCCGAGACCATCAGCAGGCTGATCCCCGACACGATCTATATTCCCTATGCGCTGACCGTGGGTGGAGAAATCATCACCGTTTTCGATCCGGTCAATCACACTCCGGCCAAGTTGGAGCCGGACGACACCATCGACAAGCGCTGGATCCTGGTCAAGAGGCCGGTGGTAATTACCGGCGGCGAGCTTACCCTGCGGATGCTCGACCTGGACTTCAACCACATCTCGAAATACTACGAGGCTTCGCTGCAGATGAAGGCCAACAACGGCATCTTCATTGCCGACGACTTCGGCAGACAGCAGATTGAACCGCAAAACTTCCTCAATCGCTGGATTGTCCCGCTTGACCGGAGGATCGACTTCATGACCCTCCATACCGGCATGAAGTTTGCCATCCCCTTTGACATGTTGACGATCTTCTCCACCAACCTCGAACCGAAGAGCCTCGTCGACGAGGCATTTTTGCGCAGGATTCCCTACAAGATCAAGATCGACCATCCTTCGGAAAAGGAATATGAAGCCATTTTCCACATGTTCTGCCGGGATAATGGTCTTGATTTCAACGAAGAGACGTTCAACTACCTGATGGACAATTACTACCGGAAAAACAACATCAAGCTGAATGCCTGCCATCCCCGTGATATCATCGAGCAAATCATCGTAAACGCCCGCTACTACCGACGACCGCCCAGGATGAGTAAAGAAGCCATCCACGAGGCCTGGACCAACTATTTTGTGGAGATGTGAGCACTGCCCCCCGCCCCCTCTTTCTTACCGTGGGGTTATCAAACCCACTCTTATGCCTCGCTGCTTACAACAAGACCTGCCAGGTTTTTAAAACCTGGCAGGTCTCTTACTATCAATGGTCGGCTGATCACGGGGCAACCGTGTATGGTTGGCCTATATTTGCAGGAACTGCTCCGCCGTTACTAGTGCCCGTCAGAAAAAGGAGTTACGAAGGACTTACCACAGGACGGTTGCAGTCAGCACGTCGCTGTACGATCCGACACTGACATTCTGCCCGGGCGGAATTCTACCGTAAATGAGGGAAGTTAAAGTGCTGTCCCTGGTGACTACCGCTGACACATATGAAGAACCGCCGGTTCCGTCACCCCACACCACCGTCATGGAGGGATCGCTGAAGAGGTAGTAGCTCAGTCGGTCCGGTCCGCTGGTCGATCTCAGCTCTCGGGGATTGAACACCCCGGAATTTCCGGCGCTCAGGGTAACCCTGATGGACATGGGCTTCTTTTCGATGTTGTTGCAGGTTACGCTTACGGTCCCGGTTGAATCCAGGACAAATCGTGAAAAGACGTCATAGGTACCGAAGTTCACGGGAGTAGTCGCGATCCTGCAGGTGAAGGCAAAGCTTTCGGCACAGATAAGCAGGGTACATAAAAACAGCGTAACTCTTACCAGACTCTTCATCTCCATTATCCTTTCTATTTTTCTCCTTGCTGCAGCGACGGCAAAGAATCGGCAACAGGCGAAAACTCACAGGTAACTTGCCCCAACTCCAGTATCATCTCATAGGTACGGGGAATCTCGAACAAAAAAGTGCAGGCCCTGCCACCATGGTTTACGACAGCTGTATAGGTACCAGGCTTGAAAAAGGAAGTTCCAGCCTGATCCAGCGCGGCACAGCCTAGGTCCTGGATATCCGGGCCATTCGCGCCGCCCAGCGAATAATTGTCCAGGTAGAATTCGCCACCGGAGCCGGTTTGCAGGGTCACGGGTCTCCCGTCAACCGCCACCGAAACTTCATCGTATTCAAGCGGCTTCATTTCGTTGCCGATCCTGGCGGAAATGGTGCCGGTAACCGCCTGAACCTTCGGCGCATCGAAGATTACGCAGGATCCACTGCGGAATGGCGGCGAAACATATTTCAGTTTGGCGGACAAAAGATAGTCCATGGGAATATCTTTGTCCGTGACCGATACCTGGTTGTAGTTGAACGAATTAAGATCGGGAATGAACGCCGTGCCGGAACTGCCTGTGCGGGCCATAATCTGGTTGTTCAGGTTGACCCCTACCCCCGCCACATCACCCACCTTAACCAGTGCGAAACTATCGGAAACCGGGCGGATCAAACCCACCGTACCCCCCAGGTAGGCAATGGCGCCGGATGCGGAGAACCGGGAATACTCGGAACTGCCGCTCGTGGTATCGTACCAGGTATAATCTACCCCATACACACCATGCGGCGCATTATACCTGAGGGACGGATTTACCCTGGTGACGCCATAACTTTCCGCATCGGTCCTCTCCACCGCGACATTAAAGCCGACCCCTTCCCCAATGGGCTGGTTCTTCTGCAGTACCAGCGTCTCGGTATTTGTGTCCCCCGACCGCCGGTAGTTGGCCGCCAGGTTGACCTGACGACCGGGGTAGTAGTTGATGCCGATGTAAAATTCATTCTCCGCCGTGGGCGCCAGCTTCCTCCGGAAAGAAGCATTCAGATTGATGTTATTTGTCAGGTTGCGCGAATAGGAAGCCGTGACCGTGCGGGTAGCTTCTCCCTGGTATGTTCGGTACGAAGCGAAATCGAGATTCAAGGAACCCAGCAACCTGTTGCTGTAGCCGATTCCGGCATCGGCCTCGTATTCGGTTTTCATTGTCGAGACTTCCGGGTCGATAGTTGCATAGTCCCTGCTGACCCCCTTGACGAAAAGCCGTGCGCTCACGTCGTTCTCTCCGCGGAAGCTCCAGCCGAGCAGGCCGGCAACACCGGAACTGCTTTTGCCGTCATAGCTGCCGGAGAGCGAGGCGGTTACGGTCCCGGCAGTCGGGATAAGAAAAGATGCCTGGCTGCCCAGATTGAAAACGGAGCCGGCCCACTCCCCGCGCAGTCCGAGAGTCAGGAAGTCGGTAAATCCATAGTTGTGAAAGCCGGAGAAGGCCAGCTTGCCGTAGCTGTTGCCGTCAACACCATAGTCTTCACGGATCGCCCCGAGGTTGTAACTGTACTCATGCAACCCCTTTTTCAGGGTGATGTCGGTGAAATAAAAAGGGTAATCGATGAGCTGTTCCCTGCCGAACGGGTCTCGAACAATCACCTGGACATCTGACGCACCGCCATAGCCGGTGATATTGCGCAGTTCGAACTCTCCCGGCGCCAGTCTTTCGGTACGGATGCGCGAGCCGTTCAGATAAACCTCAAGGTCGGACGGCAGAAGGCCAGCTGGAAGGCGATGTCGGAAGAGTCGACCGCATGGTAGCTGCCGTCGTTGATGGCCACCCGAACGCCGGTGATCGGCGCGCCGGTGAGGATGCCCTTCTCCAGCGACTTCT
>JAQUHN010000264.1 GCA_028683555.1 Geobacteraceae bacterium
TCCGTGACTACGTGAACGCACTGCTTGGCCACGACCGCAATGATATTGCCTCCATCGCTTCCGGCTATGCTTCGACCGATTTCGGCAGAGTCGGGAAAGAGACGCCGCTGGCCGTGGCGGTCAAGCGCGTTCTCCACGAGAAAGACTGCGCCGCCGCCATTCTGGGGTGCGACACGATTCCGTCGGTCTGCCAGTTCAATCCGGCCGGGTTTTATCTCGAAGCCGTTGACGGGGAGTTGGTCATTACCAAGCACCAGGCGGTGCCGCTGATCCGCTATCGTTCGGGGGACCGGGGCGAACTGATCGGCTATGAGGAATTCCTTGCTCGTTTCAATGCCGCGGGGATCGACCTGTTGGCGGAGCTGCAGGCGCGGGGCGGCGACCCTTCGGCCGTAAAGCCTCTCCCCTTCGTTCTCGTCCACGGTCGTGCCGATGGCGGTATCACCTTTTATGGGGCCAATATTCCGGTGGCGCAGATCCGTGACATCCTCGAGGGTTCTTCCCCTTTCCGGGAACATTTCACCGGCAATTTCCAGATCCGGAAATCATCCGATGAAAAGCTGGATCCGGTCCTGGAATTGCAGCTTGAAGAGAAGTCTCCCGGCTATGAGAAAGATTCATTGGCTGCCCTCATGGCACGGGAACTTGCCGGACGGAGTAGTGAATATGCCAAGCTCCTGGAGGTGCGGGGGGATACGGCAATGCCGATGATCACGGTTGTTGGGAAGGATTTTTTCCTCAACAGCGCCAAGATCCGCTACGTTGACCGGACGGACGGCCAGACCGGTACTTCTGATCAAAAGTAAGCTTCTACGAAAGGAGCCACCATGTCGCTGTTGGCAGAAAAAGTGGGTCCGATCGAACGAGTCGAGTCGATCGTCGTGTCCCTTCCCCTAGTGAGACCCTTCGAAACCAGTTTCGGGGTGAAACGGGAAAAAACGGCGCTCCTGCTGAAGATCAGTTCCGAGGGTCTCGTCGGCTGGGGGGAATGTATTGCTTCCCCGGACCCCTATTACAGCTATGAGACCATTCAAACCGCGCGTCACCTGATCAAGGATTTCCTCCTTCCCTTGCTCGGAAATTCACCTTCAATCGGCGAGCTGCTTGATTCGTTCCGTCGTGTGCGGGGTCACCCCATGGCAAAGGCCGCGGTTGAAAATGCCCTCCTGGACCTTATCGCCCGTCGCAGGGGAGTTCCCCTCCATGCCCTGTTCGGCGCGGAAAAGCGCAGGATTCCCGCCGGGGTGAGCTTCGGCATCCAGAAGGACACAGCCGGGCTGCTCGAGTTGGTGGCGTGGGCGGTCGGCAAAAAATTTCACAAGATAAAGGTCAAGATCAAAAAAGGGAAGGACCTGGAGATTCTCGAGGCGGTGAGGAGTCGCTTTCCCCATATCAACCTCATGGCGGATGCAAACGCTGACTATTCCCTGGACGATCTGCCGCTGTTCAGGGAAATGGACCATTATCGGCTGTTGATGATCGAACAACCGCTGTCGTATGATGACCTCTATCACCACGCTCTTCTGCAACGGGAGCTTGCAACGCCCATCTGCCTCGACGAATCAGTTACGAGTTTTGACAGCGCGGCAACGGCGATTGCCATGGGCAGCTGCAGAATCATCAATATCAAGCAGGGCCGGGTCGGGGGCCTGATAGAGTCTTCCAGGATTGCCGAGTACTCACTTGAGCGGGGAATCGGCGTGTGGTCCGGGTCTGTCATCGAAACGGGAATAGGCAGGACGTTCAATATGCATCTCCAGACGTTGCCTGGCTTTGTTTTTGCGGGAGACAATTCCGGTACGGTCAGGGCTTTTGAGGAAGACATCACGGAACCGATGCCAGTGCTGGGAGACGACGGCTGCGTTGAAATTCCCGAAGGAGCGGGAATCGGGGTTCGTGTGCTGGAGGAGCGAGTGGCACGATACTGCATTTTCAGGGAAGAGTCATATCGAGGCATGCGATAGGGATGCCCGGATTGCCGAAATGCTTGCCCCACGTGAAAAAAAGGGTACACTGGTGATACTGTTACCTTTATAAAAGGAGGAAACGATGGACTCATACCGCTGCTCTATCTGTGATTATCTGTATGACCCCGAGGTCGGTGATCCGGCGAACGGTGTCGATCCGGGAACGTCTTTCGATGATCTGCCGGAAAATTGGGTCTGCCCGGTCTGCGGGGCTGAGCAAAGCTTCTTCGAGAAGGCATAAGGGAAAGGAGAGCGATACCCATGGCACGAATCCCGTTTGTTGACCAGGATGCCTGTATCAGTTGCGGTCTCTGCGTTGACTGTGCACCGGAAGTGTTTCGCCTCAACAACGCCAACCTGGCGGAGGTGTATGATCCTGCCGGTGCAGACGAAGAGAAGATCCAGGAGGCAATGGACGGATGCCCGGTCAGCTGTATTTACTGGCAGGAGTGACCTTGCGTAGCAACTGCTGAATCGGAATTTCCCGCGTCGGTTATGACTGGCGCGGGTTTTTTTTGCCGGCCCTGAGCTAAGCTGTGGAGCTGGATGCATGAGAAAGCGTGTCGGCACATGGTTTCTGGCGCAGCTGTCTCCCGGCAACTACCGGGTGATTGCCGCAAGCGAAGGGAAGTAATTTGCCCGGTTGGTCAGTATCCCCCTGACCAGCCGGTCTCCGAGATTTTTCCTGGAAGAAGATTCCGTTGGATTAGCCGTTGGCATAGTTGTTGGTTGCATAACCGGGAAGCAGGGTATTCCTTCTTTCCGGGGCGTTTCAGTGATCGCCCCTCGACCCGCTTTCCGATTGCATCGTGCCGTTTCCGTCTGCAACGAAAAATTTGCATTTTCGTGCCCAAATTTATATAGTGGGAACAAAATAGGCAGACAGGGAACCGCATGATACGAAGAATACTTACCTATCCGGATCCGGAACTGAAGAAGAAATCGGCTCCGGTTACCATTATCAATGAAAAAATCACCGAACTGGTCAGGGATATGGCCGAGACCATGTATGATGCACCGGGCGTCGGCTTGGCAGCGCCCCAGATCGGGGTCCACCAGCGGGTGATCGTTATTGATATCTCTCCGAAGGGTGAAAAACCCGACCTCATTGTTGCCATCAATCCTGTCATCATCCACACCGAAGGGAATTCCTACGAGGAGGAGGGTTGTCTTTCCGTTCCCCAGTACGGCGCCAGCGTGAAAAGGCATGCCTCGGTTGTGGTCAAGGCGCTGAACCTGGCAGGGGAAGAGGTTACCTACCGGGCCGATGGCTTGCTGGCCATCGCCTTCCAGCATGAACTCGATCACCTTGACGGGATCCTGTTCGTGGATCACCTGTCGCCGCTGAAAAAAGACATCTTCAAGAAAAAATACCGCCAGCTGGTGGAGCAGTCGAGGGTGGGCGAATAATGGCCGGTTTGCGCGTGGTCTTCATGGGAACGCCCGACTTTGCCTGCCCGACGCTGCAGCGGCTCATCGATCGCGGCGACGAGATTCTGGCCGTGGTTACCCAGCCGGACCGGCCGAAGGGCAGGGGGCAGAAGTTCCTGCCGCCACCGGTGAAGGAGCTTGCCGAGCGTCACGGCCTGCCGGTTCTGCAGCCGCTCAAGGTGCGGGCTGCCGAATTCATCGACATCATGCGGGAAATGGCTCCCGACCTGATCGTGGTGGTCGCCTTCGGCCAGATCCTGCCGAAGGCGCTGCTGGATATCCCGCGCTATGGCTGCATCAACGTGCATGCCTCTCTCCTGCCCCGCTACCGGGGTGCGGCACCGATCAACTATTGCATCATCAACGGCGAAACCGAGACCGGCGTCACCACCATGCTCATGGATGTGGGCCTCGACACGGGTGACATGCTGCTGAAAAAGGCAACGGCCATCGACCCGGAAGAAAATTGCCAGTCGTTGCATGACCGGCTTTCGCTGCTCGGTGCGGATACCCTGGACGAAACCCTCGATCTCCTCCTTGGGGGAGGTTTGACACCGGTGCAGCAGGACGATTCCCAATCCTGCTATGCGCCGATGCTGA
>JAQUHN010000265.1 GCA_028683555.1 Geobacteraceae bacterium
AGCATGGATTCACGGAAGCCGGTCTACACGGAAAAGACGGAGTGCCAGGATTGCTTCAAATGCGTGCGCAAGTGCCCGGTGAAGGCGATCGAGATAGAAGAGGGCCGTGCTTCCATAGCTTCCGATCTGTGCATTTTCTGCGGCCACTGCGTGGATGTCTGTTCCACGAAAGCGAAGAAGGTCCGCGACGACCTTGACCTGGCGAAGGAACTGCTCCGCCGCAAGCGCCATGTCTACGTCTCCCTCTCGCCTTCCTACGTGGGCGAATTCGCGGAACTTGCCCCGCCCTACCTGATTGCCGCCCTGAAGCGGCTCGGTTTCGAGGGGGTGAGTGAAACCGCCCTTGGCGCCCAGCAGGTCTCGGCGCGGGTTGCCGAGCACCTGCGGCAGAGCGACGCCAAGCTGACCATCTCATCGGCCTGCCCGGCGGCGGTGGATTTCGTGCAGAAATACCTGCCGGAACAGGCCGACTCGGTGACGCCGATACTTTCCCCGCTGCTTTCCCACTGCCGGCTGTTGCGCAAGATCTTCGGCGAGGAAATCGGCATCGTCTTCATCGGTCCGTGCGCGGCGAAAAAGCGCGAGGCGGACCGCCATCCGGACCTGCTCGATGTGTCGCTGACCTTTCAGGACCTGCACCGCTGGTTCAACGAGGAAGGGATTGACCCGGAAGCGATGCTTCTCCGCAGCAGCGATTCGTTCGTGCCCGAAGCGGCAAGCGAAGGGGCGCTGTATCCGGTAGAAGGGGGCATGAACGAGACCATCCGGCTGCTGGGGGATTTCAACGACGTCCGCTTCATGACCCTGGCCGGTGTCTACTGTATCAACCGTGCGCTGACCGGCCTGAAGATAGATGAGCTCAACACGCGGGTGTTCGTGGAGATACTCGCCTGCCAGGGAAGTTGCGTACACGGTCCCTGTACCAGCAAGCAGCGGCCGTACCTGCTGGACGAGCTGGAGGTTTACAACCGGGCCAATGTTCCGACCGGCCGGATCGAACGGAACGTGCTGGTGGAGATTGAAGGCCTGCACCGTGAGGCGCCGCTGCCGGTACAGCACCATACCGAGGAGCAGATAAGCAAGGCGCTGCAACAGGTTGGTGCCTATAAGGAAGAAGATGAGCTGAACTGCGGGGGGTGCGGCTACGACACCTGCCGGACACTGGCCAGGGCGTTGCTGACCGGCCGGGCCGAACCGTCCATGTGCCTGTCGCATCTGCGCAAGCTGGCGCAGAAGAAGGCCAATGCCCTGCTGCGCTGCATCCCGATGAGTGTCGTCATTGTCGGCGCCGACATGAAGATCATCGAATGCAACGAAAACTTCATCCGCATGTTCGATGCGGAGTCGCTGTTCGTCAACCAGATCCAGCCGGGGCTGGAGGGTGCCTGTCTCGAGAAGCTGGTGCCGTTTTCCGACCTGTTTCACCCGGTACTGCTCACCGGGCAGGACCTGCAGCGGGATTCACTGCATATCAATAACAAGATCTACAACATCACGATCTTTACCATTGAGACCAACCAGGTGGTTGGCGGGGTCATTCTCGACGTTACCGACACGGAAATGCACCGGGAGCAGATAGCCCAGCGGGCCAAGCAGGTAATCCGGAAAAACCTGGAAACGGTGCAGGAAATCGCCTTCCGGCTGGGAGAGAACATGGCGGACACGGAAATACTGCTCCGGTCTCTCGCCTACGGTTTTTCGTCGAAAGATATCAATCTCCTCGAAGAAACGGAGGTCGATTCGGATGTTTCCTAGAAGGCGCCCGCTGCCGGAAAAAAAAGAGGTCCGGGAAAGCGCCATCCCCGATGATCTCTTTATCGAAATTGAGTGCTGTCAACAGAACAAGCATGGTCAAGATATCTGCGGCGACTCTTTCATGACGCACAAGCTTGCCGAGGAGGATCGGGTGATTTCCGTTCTTTCCGATGGGCTCGGACATGGTCTCAAGGCTAATATTCTTTCGACCATGACTGCCACTATGGCGCTGAAATTCACTGCCAGCGATGTTGACCTGATCTGTTCTGCTGAAACGATCATGAATGCTCTCCCTGTCTGTAGAGTCAGGAATATCAGTTATGCAACGTACACGATAGTTGATATCAGGATGCAGACCGACATCAGCATTGTCGAGATGGACAATCCACCGTTTCTTCTCATCCGGGACGGAGAAGCATTGACGGTTCCCTTTAAAGAGGTGGAATCTCCCTCTCTTGAAGGCCGGAAGATGAAAACCTACAGCCTGAAAGCGTTACCGGAAGACCGGCTTGTCATACTTTCTGACGGTATTTCCCAGTCGGGCATTGGCACTGAGCAGTTCAAGCTTGGCTGGAGGGTCGAAGGGTGCAAGCGCTTTGTCCTGGAGCACGTGTGTCGAGACCCGCAGATCTCCGCACGTTCCCTTGCGGGCAAGATATTGGCTGAAGCGCTGAAAAAGGAAGTCGGTGGTCACGCTTATGACGATATGACAGTTGCCGTGTTCTACTTCCGCACGCCGCGGCGTATGCTGGTCTTGACCGGTCCCCCTTTTCATCAGAATCGTGATGCCTATTTTGCCAATATCTTCGACACATTCAAGGGGAAAAAGGTCATCTGTGGCGGTACGACGGCGAATATCGTTGCCCGGGAGCTGAAGCGCACAATCGTTGACCATCTTGAGACAACAGATGGCGACATTCCTCCCATTGCTACCTTTGAAGGTGCGGACCTGGTTACCGAGGGGCTTCTCACGCTTACCAAGGTTGCCCAGTTTTTGGAAAAAGGTGAGCGGCCAACCCGCCGGAATGCTGCAACCATGCTGCTTGAGCGTTTGCTCGAGAGTGACAGCATCATGTTTCTGGTCGGGACAAAGATAAACGAGGCACACCAGGATCCCACCCATCCAATGGACTTGGAGATCCGGCGCAACCTCATCAAACGTATTGCTAAAGTTCTAGAGCGAAAATATTTAAAGGATGCGCTTGTTCGGTATATCTGATTCGAGCGCTGCTGATTGACATGCATGTTCTTCGGCTTTCATTTTTCAGCTGCATAGATACACATGCTGTACGGTGAGACATGTTGTGGATAGCGCCCGCTTGTTGTGAGAAGAGAGCCGTATATAGCTATTAAATAAATTGATGGCGATTGAAGTAAGCTCCAGCCGGAGTAGGCGTTACGTGTACAAGCGTTTAACGTGATAGAATAGTTTTATATAGTGAACGAGGAGTTTAAATATCAACAAAAACAGGTAGTTATCTAATTTTTAAAACTATAACTAAATCAAATTTATTTATAGTTAAAAAACAGTTTGATTTTTCAGGCTGAATTGTGTACATGATACATTTGCCTACTTGTCCAGTTTTTGATTGCCAAGGTGTTAGGCGGCGACACGGCACGTATGACCTACGGTAGCTCATATGGTAAGTTTTTGGGTCATTGTGTAACTGGATCCTTTCCCTCTGAAAAATCGACTATTCGTCCCGTTATGCAAACATTGTTTTGCAGGGTGTTCCGGAATTTCAGAAAATACTCAACTGCAGGAGTCGAGTGTCATCTGCGTTTCTGAAACTACTATTGAGCTTTGCTTCGAATACTCTGACAACGGTAGCAAGATGCCCTTCCTGTAATAGACTGATTACACTTTTGAGTGATGGCAGGTATTTCAGTGAATATCCGGCACGTCCGTGATGCGCTGTGATGTGTGTTGGTGATTGAAGGATTCCGACTTGGTTCTGGTGATGGTCACCATGGCCAAATTGTCGAATTGGTGCGCCTGGGATCCGAAATGGTATGACTATTTTCTTGTGTTATATGGCTCCGAGTCAGAAGGGCGGGAGATGCGGCGAGACGGCCGTGAGCCTGAAAACATAAACAAACCGGAGAGGAGAGAATCATGGCAGTATGCAAGTGTACCGGCGAACATGTTGATTCGCCACAAGATGTAGAGTTGATGGAACTGCTAGGTCACTACCGCGATTATGAAGGTGGCCTGATTCCGGTGCTGCAGGGGGCGCA
>JAQUHN010000069.1 GCA_028683555.1 Geobacteraceae bacterium
ATGGGCCATGAAACCGTCGTTGGAGTTTCCGATGCCATTGCAGTAGTTATCCGTCGTAGGTGTCAGATTTTTGAAGTAACGAATGATCTCGTAATACATTTCACTGACCGGGTCGTGACTCTTGTAGCCGCTGGCATAGCCGAACTTGTTGATGTAATTGACGAGGCCGCTTTTGTCGCCGCCACTGGCATTGTCCGGATTCGGCAGGAACGCACCGGAGGCATTGAGTTCCGCTTCCGGGTTGGAACAGCCGTTGCTGGTGGTGCAGGTAACCAGTTTGCCATGCACATCATGGTAATTCATGCCGAACGGTATCTTTGGCACGATCCATTTCATTTTCGTCCTGAGCACGCCACCGTCGCGGTTCTTGCTCGAGTCGTTGGTATAGGACATCAGCCCGAACCGCATCATGTCGGCATATTTCTGAACAACCCCTTCCGGCTTGTTGTTTTCGGCATTGCAGTTTGCCTCGAGACCCTGGGAGGTATCGCACACCTTGATTCGCAGGTTGTAGGCGCTGACCACATCGGTAGTTCCGGTAGTGGTGGGGAAACGGCTTTCGTCCGAACCGCTTTCTTTCACGGTGCAGCCCGATGCGGAGCAGACCGAGAAACCGTTGGCATGTCGTACGATATATCGGGTCGATCCGACCGGTGCGTCGCTGGAGGGCATATACAGGTGACCATTGCTTATCGAGCGGATCGGATACCAGGAGTGCCCCGCGCCAAGGGTCTGCCGTGCGCCGAGAAGAACCGTATTCCCAACCGCGTCTTCATCCCGGTTGCCGCCGGTGAACGATTTGCGAAAAGCATCGACCGATGTCATGGTGGCGAAATTGAGAAAATTGCCGCTCCAGTAACTGCCACCGCACTGGTGATTGGTGGTCGTGGAGACAGGGATAAACTTGCCGCCGTTGCCACCTCCCTGGTAGTCGTAGCATTTCGCGGTATCGAAATAGCCGTAATAGTCGGTGCCGTTGTTGTAGTTGTTAACAATCCATCGCCCTCCCGTTTCGGTTGCATTGCTTGTGCAACCGTAGGTCGATGTCGGGCTGCCGCTGCATGTCAGGTCCTGGTGTGCAGCGCCCTGCATAGGCGTTTCGACGGACAGCATGATCATGACGTTCGGCGGAATCGTCGTTGCCAGAAAAGGCGGCGTTATGCAGAAACTGTTCATGGTCGGACCGAGCGTAAAGGTTACCGAAATCGTATGGCTGGCAGCAACATTGGAAAACTTGTAGGAGGTCACCGCACCTTGTGAAACGCCGTCTACGGTCACGTTTGCAACCGTATATCCGGAATGTGGCGAGAACACGAAAACCTGGCTGTCACCCTCCATGACCGAAACGGTTCCCGGCGTAATTGAGCCGTTGGCTCCGGCCGTGGCGGTTATGGTGTGCAGGGGTACGAAAATTGCGACAATTGTGTGGTTTGAAGCAACGCCGGTAAAAGTATAGGTGTCGACCGGGCCCTGCGGGTTGCCGTCCACAAATACCTGTTGAATCGCATACCCGGCATCGGCCGTGATGGCAAAGGTCTGGCTGTCGCCATGGAGGACCGGAAACGGTCCCGCGGGACTTATCGTGCCGTTGGCACCCGGGCTGGTGGTAATGGTGTGCGTCGGGAGAAAGTGGGCGACAATGGAATAGTCGCTTGTTACATCAATAAACGAATACGGGTTGACACGGCCCTGCGATATGCCGTTCACAACGACATCACTGAGACCATACCCTGAATCCGCTGACATGACAAAGGACTGGTCGCTGTGGCGGGGAACCGTAATTGTCCCGGATGGCGTGATGGTGCCGTTGCCCCCGGTCGACGAAGTAATGCTATGAGTAACGCCGGTAATCGTTTCGTCAAGGGTAACGAAAGAAAGGGACGTTGAGGCATTGCAGTAGACTCTCCCGCGCGCACCGCTTGTGGCCGGCCTGAACTGTACTTCCAGGGCCAGCATATGGTCGACGGGTATAGTGTTCGACCCCAGGGAAAATGAAAGTGAACGGGTTCCAACGCTATTGCCGCCGGGTGCGGATACGGTATTTGAAAAACCGAGTGTAATTTTACTGCCGGTAACAGGATCATAATCCAGCAAGGCAAATCTGAACTGGTCCGTTGCATTATTGCTGCGGATCCTTACGGTCCCGGTCGGTGTGCCGCCAATCAGGACATTTCCTCCATATACCGCCTGGCGGTAGATACGCGCAATAGTGGTAAAACCTGATGTGGACGAAACGACATCTCTTATTGCCGTACTGGTTGCCGTCGGGCTTACCGTGCTGAATGTCGTGCGGGCAAAAAAGTCCGAATTGGAGCCATTGGCAAGATTGGCCGTGCCATCCACTCCGAGGGGGGTAGTCTGATCTGCCTGGAGGTAATAGGTCACCGTCGCCGCATATGTCGGCACGGCGCCTGCAAAAATCAGTACGATGCCTGCCAGCAACGAGAAGTACTTCCGCATTTTTGATTCAACAGTTCTCATGGTTTCGTTTCTCCATCTATCCCAAACCCGAAGCCGGCTATCCCCTATGTCTGCCCCCTGTTGCCAGCAGTGGCTATTGTTCCATCTTCAAGACTGTTACCCTGGTTACCTTGTTGTCCCTGACATGGATCCGGGCGCGAGCAATCCAGCGCATCTGGTAAATTTCTTTGCCGTCAAGCGGCCTGCCATAGTCCGTGTCCAAGGCGAACTTCACATCCGGAGCAAGAAAATATCTCTGGCCGTCCAAATACAAGTAGGTGCTTTTGATCGCGGAGACATATCCTTCGACACGGTACTCTTGACCCGCAGCCTGCTCGGCCCCGATCACGCTGTAACTTATCGCCAGGCTCAGGAAAAATATCCCTGCTGTTCTCTTTACGCTGGAGATCATTATGTTCCTCCCTGTTCAGCACACGGTATTGGCCGTTCTCTTTTCATACAGCAACACCCAAAAAGCATTCATTTTACATTTCAGAGTCCAGCCACATATTCCGTTGCCACCGAATCGAAAACAACAAGGTCTTTCAACAACCTGAAACGGCGTGCCTTTTCAGGGATGCTATACCGTCAATGAAAACTGGGTAAAAATTGACAAGCCATAATATAAAACTATTTTAATGTACTCAATATCATGTTGATATTAGTTTAGTCAACGTTATTTAATTATTGTTTTTATGCTTTACAATGGATTTTGACGAAAGGGTCGTACGGAAAGAATCATGGTGGAAAGGTCGGAGATTGCAGAATTTGACATCGGTACGTAAAAACAGGAAAGGGCGGGTTTGGATCCCGCCCTTTTTAATCGCCTGAAAAGAGAAGATATCATCTTATTTGTTGCCGAACACCATTTTGAGAATATCCGTGGTACGCGCTGCCGGGTTGGTCCTGATCTTTTTCTCCTCCTGCCCGACCATGGTAAACAACCCATCGAGGGCCTTGTTTGTGACGTAGCTGTCCAGATCCAGAGAAGGGGTGCCGAGCACCGAAGCCAGGGGCAAAGTTCCGTATGAACCGATCATCTCCTTGTAGGAACGGACCGTACCCACCTGATCCA
The DNA here is from genome assembly GCA_028683555.1 of Geobacteraceae bacterium. Lineage (GTDB taxonomy): Bacteria > Desulfobacterota > Desulfuromonadia > Geobacterales > Geobacteraceae > RPRC01. The sequence goes on from JAQUHN010000069.1 coordinate 3,536, forward strand.
TGCTACTGGAGACAACCGGCTTGAATGAATCAAAAAGCTTCGAGCGGATCTTCTTTTCGAAAAACTGGGTAGCCGCAGTATCTCCGCCCGTCAGAATGCCCCGGGCGTCCTCCACCGTCATCTGGCGAATGGCGTCACCGAAGAAAGAGGCGGCCTTGGGGGCTGCGGCCTCTGCGGCCCGGTTCATGCTCAGGACAAACTCGTCGACCTGTTGCTGATAGCCGACCACCGCCAGCAGATCGGCAGCCCGCTGGATCTTGTCGGGCAGCAGAATCTTGATCAGCGAGTTGCCGAAATAGCCGTCAGGCTTGGCGACCTCTGTTATGGCACGCTCGGTACCGGTGGCAAGGGCTTCCTTGAGACCCTTGACAATGGTCGTGTTATCAAGGGCACTTTGCGGTTGCAGGGTTGGCAGAGCCTGAGATGAAAGGTCCTTCACCTGGCCGGTCAGATCTTCGAGAAGTCCCGCATAACTGGGGGACAGGAAGAAAAGCAGGGTGACGAATGCCAGACACAGAGTGCACTTCATGAAAATTACCTCCCGCTGTTAGTGACAGTGGTTGCTTCGCTACAGTATGGAGCAATTTCTCAATTTCGCAAGGAAGTGATTTGGTGTTTCTGTAAATTTTCTAACACATGACAGAACAACGCGCGAACAGATTGACAGAAGAGCTGAAAGGAAGGCTGGATGCCGGGCTGCACGAACAGCAGCAGGTGAAACATCCGGGACGGAAAGTAGCGGCAAGGGGCGGACTGGGGCGAAAAGAACCGGAATTAAAAGGAATGAAGTAACCACAGGGAACACTAGGCGCCCGACATGGGACGAACCCTGCTTTTGCCGAGCCGCTTCATCAGCTTCCAGAGGGGGCCTCGAACCGGAAAGTGACGGAGCGCTGCCATCATGGCGTCACTCATATTGATTTCCAGGCCCGGAACTACCCAGTTCCTGCGCTTCATCGCCTCGGAGGTAACCAGGCCGCAAAGGGAGTCGCGCACTGCGGGGGAAAGATAGAAAACCGGATCCAGGAGGGATGTTTCAAGGGTGATGACCCCCTCCGCCAAGGCCTGGCGGTGAAGAGGGGTACCGGGATAGATACGGATGCCGGTCATGCCGATGACCGCCGTAGGCTCCACCTCGTCCATCAGCTCAAAACTTTCCAGCACCGTTGCTTCGGTCTCACCCGGACCACCGAACAGGATGTAATGGGCAAAATCGACGCCGTATTCCCGGCACAGCGCCGAAGCATTGCGTACATCATCGATAGCGAAGGATTTGCCCAGATTCCGGAGCATGGCTGGCGATCCGGAATCGGTGCCGAATTCGAACGCATCGCAGCCCGCTTCCACCATGACCCGAATCAGCTCCGGTGTAATGAAGCTTGGGTTGATGAAGGCCGACCAGTGAATGGCAAGGCCGGCCGCAATCATGGCACGGCAGAGCTGTTCCGCGAACTCCATCGGGTAATTGAAGATATCATCGACAAAATAGAGATATTCTGCACCGTTCTGTTCCACCAGCTCGCGGATTTCGGCTATAATGTCGTCCACGTTCCGCAACCTGAGCCTGGTTCCCTCGAGAATGGGGTAGGTGCAGTAAATGCAGGAAAACGGACAGCCCCTCTTGGTCTGCAGGTTTGCCATGCCCCCTTCCCGGTTGTAGCGGGCATACTGGAAAAGGCTGCGCTCCGGCTTGCCGATTTTTTCCACCGGAAGCGGCGGCAGAAATTCGTTCTCCCCCTTGACCAGCACACCCGGCAGACCGTGAAGAGACGCTCCCTTCACCAGGCGGTCCAGGAGCCGGGGCAGGATTTCCTCTCCCTCCCCGACGATACCGTAATCACCGCCGAGAAAATCGAGCAGTTCGCGGGGCATGAGAGAGTAACCGGACCCGCCGAGAATGATTGGAGCTTTCCCCCGGCAGAGGCCCACGGTCTCCCTGACTCCTTGCAAGTAGGAGCGGGAACCGGGATAGGTAACATTATCGATATTGCGGATGGAAAAAATGACGGCTTCAGGCGGAAACGAAGCAAGTTCATCCCGCATCAGGGTTTCCGGGGCATCGGCAAAACAGAGATCGATGATCCGCAGCTGGTGGCCCGCTGTCTGCAGCGGACCGGCAAGATAGGAGAGACCGAGTGGAAAGACCGGATAGGGGCTTTTCTCGCGGTTCGCAGAAACCAGCAGGATATCCATCAGACCTCCAGGTAGGACAGCATCTTTTCGATTCGCTCGGCAATGACGGCGGGAAGAGTGTACTGGAGGGTACCGTTCTGGTCGGTAAGCACATGCACGGTGCGACCGCTTGCACAGGTGGACCCGTCCGGGCCGATAATTTCGCAGAGAAATTCCAGGGTGGCGGTTTCGGTGCGCCTGACTGTCGTCAGTACCCGCAGTTGTTCGTCGAAACGGGCCGGTCGCTTGTACTTCAGCTCCAGGGCCACAACCGGAGCCAGATAGCCGGCCGCCCCGATCTGTTCCGCATTCAGGCCGAAGCTCCCGGCAAGTTCGTTGCGAGCCACTTCCATCCAGGCGACATAATGGCCGTGCCATGCCACATGATAGAGGTCAACCTCGTTGAACCGCACCCGTATCGGGGTCTCATGGTATTTCATCAGGACCTCGCGGCTTCGCTGTCGATCCAGCGATTATACTTCTTCAGAGAGTCGCCGACGCCCACCTCGATCAATTTCGTGCCCCCCGCCGATCGCAACGCCTGATAGCTTTTTTCCCAATAGACGGGCAGGAGCAGCTCCCGCAGCAGGAAGTCCTGCACTTCGGATGCCGCCAGAAAGTCCTGATCGATATGGTTCAAAAGGGGAACGACAGGCTGTGCATACCGGTAACCGGAAACGATTTCGCGCAGGCACTCGGCGGATGCTTCCATGAGCGGCGTGTGAAGAGGCGCGTCGCAGGGGAAAACCTTGGCGGAAAAGGCTCCGCTCTGCAGCGCCTCGGCAACGGCCGACTCGATACCAAACCGCTCCCCGGAAAGGAGGAAGTGCCGGGATGTATTGTGATTCGCCAGAAAAACGCCATTATTCTCGGCAATGGCAAGCAGCGGCTCCAGGGTAAGCCCCACCATGCAGCCGAGTGCATAGTCTCCCGTCTCCGCCATCCGCGCCATGCAGCCTCCGATGCGGAACGTCAGCTCCAAGGCATCGCTGTCCGCAATCGAACCGCCGGCGGCAAGGGCAGCATAGATTCCCATGCTGTGTTCCGCGATCATCTGCGGCCGGTTCCCCTCCCGGGACAGGACTCGCCGGCGATAGAGACTCATGGCTGTCCCGTAGACCTGGAGAGCGACGCTTTCGCTGGACGGCTCACCATTCCAGGAAAAGTCATGGATATCCAGCCCGGTGTGATCCAACGCGAGTTTTCTGATTGTCTGGTATTCTGCGTCATCGGCGGGTTCCGTACCGCGAGAGAGCGGCTGACCCGGAAACATGAAACAAAGCATAGTCTGTACGTACTCCGATTGAGAAGATCTGGCACAATGCACGAGGCACGGAACTCAGGGTAAAGCAATAATTCTTCAGGGCTGTCAGGGTACAGAAAGCGCGCCTTACCCCTCTGCCCGCTTCTTTCGGTCCGCTTGTGCCGATTTCCGGACAGCGCTGCGGAAACCGAGATTCATGGGTGCGAAAACCTGCACCGAGCGGTGTGCCTTGAAGATGCGGCGGTACATGGAAGAAAAGGAATAAAAGGACCGATTCAGACGGTTGTGACCTTCCTGCAGTTCATCCGCGGTCATGCCCACCGGACGGAAGGTCACGTGCCCCATGTCGTAGTCTTCCCACCGATTGGAGGTTATCCTTCCCTCAGCCTCGAGACGGGCTCGTACCGCGGTTCCGGGATACGGTGTCAGAATCGGGAAGATCGCCGCTTCCAAGCGGGCATCCTCGCAGAACTTCAGAATCTTGTCAAATACCGCCGGCGTGTCCCCATCGTAGCCCAGGACAAAGGAACCGAGAATGCCGATGCCGTTATCGCGAAAGGTACGGGCATCCTCCAGGTAGCTTCCGGCGCGATTGGTGACCTTGCCCATGGCGGCAAGAGCCTCCTCGTTGAGGGACTCGAACCCGACGAACAGCCCGATGCAGCCTGCCTCACCCGCCGCCCGCAGCAGTTCGGGATCACGGGCAAGGTCAATCGGTGCATGGGAAAGCCACTTGAACCCCATGCCGCGCATGCCGGAAAAAAGCTCGAGCGCGTAGCGGCGGTCTCCCACCAGGTTGTCGTCTACAAAAAAGGCAAAGGAGTTTTTTTTGCGGAGAATTTCCAGTTCCCGAAGTACCTGCTCCACCGGTCGCTTGCGGTATTTGCGACCGTAAAAGGCGGTAACGGAGCAGAACTCGCAGTCAAACGGGCAGCCGCGGGTGGTCTGGATGGTGTTGGTGAAAAGGTATTTTTTCCCGGCAAAGATCTCGCGTCGCGCCGGGGGGATTTCCTGCATGCCGAACAGTTCCGAGGCCCGGTAATGGCGCTCGAGGGAACCGCGCTCGAAATCGGCAAGGAGCCGTGGCCAGACGATCTCCCCTTCTCCCACCACCACCGCGTCGGCATGCTGCAGAGCCTCATCGGGTAGATTGCTGGCATGGAAACCGCCGATCACAACGGGAATTCCCCGTTCCCGGAAGCCTGCCGCAATCCGGTAGGCGCGGGGCGCCTGGGGAGTCATTGCAGTAATGGCCACCAGGTCTACCTCGGCTGCAAAGTCAATGGTTTCGATGTTCTCGTCTGCCAGCCCGATCCGCCAGTGGGGAGGGGTTACGGCAGCAAGGGCGGCAAGAGAGAGCGATGGGAATTTGAACCCCAGCTCGCCCCATAGCCTTCCCTTGGGCCAGCCGGGGGCCACGAGGAGCACCTTCACTTTCTGTTATCCGCAATATACTGGGCAATGCTCCGCACCGACTGGAACACGACGCTGCCGGTCTCGGCATCGGGCACGATGACGCCAAAATCCTTTTCCATCGCCACCACCAGTTGGAGGGCGTCAATGGAATCAAGACCGAGTCCTTCCACAAAGAGCGGGGCATCGGTATCGATATCATCCGGGCTCATTCCCTCGATTCTCAAACTGTCGATAATAAGTTGCTTGACCTGGACAATTAATTCTTCAGACATGTATCTTCCTTTTCCCGGCCGTCCCCTGATGCCCAGTAGTCGAAAAAATTGTACCACTGGTCGGGGTAGGCCCGTATATAGCGTTCGAATACCCGTAAGATCCTGCTCATTCCTTCTTTGATGCTCTCCTGATGCTTGCCGTGGCCGCCGATGAAGTACACCGGCTCCTCCATAATGGTGGCATAGCGCATCCCCTCAAGCGGGACAAACACCGGGAAAACCGGTGCGCCGCTTGCCAGTCCCAGGTAGGCGGCGCCAAGCGGAATGTTGACGGTGTGGCCGAAATATTCCATCGGCGCGGTGTGGGAAGAACCGTCCCGGTCACCGAGCAGCGCCAGCACCTCGTTGCGGCGCAGTGCGTTCACCGCCTCGACGATGGCCAGCGGCGAGGTGTCGTCACGGTCCACATAAATGAAGCGGATGCCGCGCTCGCCGCGCACCTTCTCCCGCAACTCGTTTACCTTCTCGTCAGGCTCGCGAAAGGTGAGGACATTCAACGGGTAGCCCATCTCCACCAGTCCCAGGCCGCCCAGCTCCCAGTTCCCCAGGTGAGGCGAGATGAGGATTGCTCCGCAGCCCCGTGCCATGGCAGCTTCGAGATGTTCCTTGCCGACTCTCCTGCCGATCAGGGCATTGAGCTTATCCCCCCGCAGCCGAATCATCAGCATAACATCGGTCCAGTTGAGGGAAAACTTGTAAAACGTGGCAAACACCAGCCGTTCCACATTCCGTCGGCCGGTGATTACCCGCAGATTCTTGCGGATAATGCCCCGCTTCTCGGCCAGGAGCAGGTAAAAGATTCCGCCGAAAACGAAGGCAAAGATCGGGAACAGCAACCGCGGCACGAGAATCGTCAGCAGTTTGATGAAAAAGAGATTGACGCTATTGTACAGTTTCACGGAACCCGGTTTGTCCTCAGCTTTAATTTCCACAGCGCAGCTTGGCAGCAGTTCCGGACTTGCCGCAGAAATCTTTCTCCCAGGCCTTGTCGGCAATTTCCGCATAGGATACCGCGTAGTCGTCCATCTCCCCGGAAAGACCGGTAAAAATTTCGTCCGCTCCCCGGTGGGTAGCATAGACCCCTTCCGAAGCGAAGATCTCCCGGCCGATTTCGGGATGGTCGATGAGCATGCAGGGACGCAGCAGGTTGTCGTGTCCGCCCTGCCGCTCCCGGATCAACTGGAAAAGCGGCGACCGCAAGGCTTCCTTGAGAGTGGTACGGCGAATGTTATCAACGGCGAAATGACAGAACACGCAGGGCTCGACATCGCCATTGGCGTTGATATGAAAGTATTTTCTGCCGCCGGCGATACAGCCGCTGATAATGGGGCCGTCATTCCAGAAATCAACCATGATCATCTGCTTCGTTGCCCGGAAGTCGACGGTCCGCCGCCGCATCAGGTCGCGCTGTTCCGGGGTCGGCATCAACGTCAGGTCCGGCTCCCGGCCCACCGGTACGTAGGAAAACAGCCAGAGAGCGGAACAGCCCTTTTCCACCAGCATATCGATATACCGGTCACTGGTAATGATTTCGGTATTGCGGCTTGTCTGGGTGAAGGAACCGCAGAACGACAACCCTGCTTCCCGCAGCAGGTCCATGGCATGCATCACCTTGCGGAAGTGACCCGCTCCGCGGCGCTCGTCGGTTTCCTGTTCGTACCCCTCCAGGGAAAAAGCCGGCATGACATTACCCACTTCGATGAGCCGTTCCACCATCCGCTCGTCGATCAGCCCGCCGTGGGTGAAGACCAGGAAGGCCATGTCGCTGTGCTTGCGAAAGATGTCGAAGATATCTTCCTTGAAGAAAGGCTCGCCGCCCGAGATCACGGCGAAGTAGACGCCCATTTCTTTCATCTGGGTCAGGACCGAATCGATTTCCTCGCGGGACAGTTCCAGGGATTTGTCATAGTCCCCGGCATAGCAGCCGTAGCAAGAAAGATTGCAGCGCATGGTCGGACTGATGACCACGGTGGATGGCGGATAGTACCCTTCCTTGTCCAGCCATGCCTTGCGCTTGTTGGTACCGGAAAGCAGGTGGTTTACCGCCAGGTTGGAAATCCACTTGTTCCGCTGGTTCGGATGAAGGTCGCGGAGAATTCTGCGGGGAAACTCGATGCTCGGGTGATTCTCCCGAATGAGCTGGCGGATCCACCTGATCCGCTCCCGGTAATAATCCTTCTTCGGGATCAACTCCATCAGGTAGGTCATCCGGACCAGGTTCTCGTTGGAAGAACTGGTGGCCATGGAGAGAAGCAGCGATATGATCTTTTCCGTTGAATAGTTCTTCAGGCTCTGGAGCATTGTTCAGATTCCCTCTTCTCTCACAAATATTTGAGGAAGGTCATGCAGATGTTCCACGTGTCCCGTACCGGCCGGAAATGACTGGTGGAGCGCCCGTCGGCTACCCGGGCGGCAATCGGCAGGCTGCCGATGGTGAACCCACCGCGCCAGGCTTTCATGAGCACCTCCATTTCCAGTTCATAGCCGTTCGCCGTCAACTCTATACCACTCAAAAGCCGCGCCGAATAATAACGAAACCCGGACTGACTGTCGGTAATCTCGAAGCCGGTCTTTTTTCTGACGCACCACACACCGAAACGGTTCCAGGAGTTGCGGAGTCCGGCCATTTCGCCGAACTGGGTTGACCGCGATGCGATGAGGATGTCCACCCGCCGCTCTAGAGCCGTCGCCAGCAGGAGAGGAATGGCGGTCGGATCATGCTGTCCGTCGGAATCAATCGTAATGACTGCAGAGCAGCCATTTTCGAGCGCCCAGGAGAAACCGGTCCGCAGCGCTGCACCCTTTCCCCGGTTGACGGCATGGCGCAGCACCCGCACATCCAGAGCTGCGAGCCGCTCTGCGGTACCGTCCGTCGAACCGTCGTCCACAACCAGAATGGGGTGGCCCAACGCACGGGTCTCTGCCACAACATTAACGATGGTCGCCGCGGCATTAAAGGCTGGTATGACTATACAGATTCCCACGATTCGACCATCTGCTCCAAAGTTCCGAAGCGGAAACGCTCCAGCAGGTAACGGAGACGTGTTCCCACCTCGCGTCGTGCTCCATATACGGCAAAGCTCCGCAGGGAAGACATCGGCAGCCGGGGACCGTCAGCCTCCATTTCCCTGGGATGAAGATAGAATACCGCCGGGTTTCCGTCCCGGTTGTAGCGTCGAACGGTAGCACCGATCAGCCGGCAAGGGAAAAAGCGGAACCCCCAGCCTCCGCCGGTCGGCAGATTGCCAGCCGGAAAAGGGGTCACCATGGGCGGAATCTCGAGAATCTTGCCGGCCCCGGCCCGGATCTCGAAAGGGAAACGGTGACCCGACCGGTCGCCGAGAAAGGGCAGCGGATTCAGGCTCGAATCGTACCGGTAGCCTTCGTTGCGGAGAATATCAAAAGCCCAGGAATCCGTCTGGCGCAAAGACCATTGCGGTGCCCGGAAACCGATCGGCATTCTGCCCGATTGGCGCCCGAGGATATCCCCTGTCCGCCGGATCTCATCCCGAAAGCCTTCGACACCGAGCTCTGAAACCAGTCGGTGGGAATAACCGTGGGACGCGATTTCATGACCTCCGGAAACAATCAGGGGAACCAGCGAAGGTTGTTCTTCGGCAACGGAACCAAGTACGAAAAAAGTGGCCCGAACATCATATTCAGCCAGCAGCGAAAGAACCCGCTCGATATTGGCTAACACTCTTCGCTCGAGAGCTGCAACCGGCGGACCGGCATCCCATCCGCAGACGTGAAACCAGTCTTCGACATCAATAGTAATCGCATTCTTCAACGATCGGTACAAATCTTTCCTTATAAAGATATGAATTTCTAACGGTACACTATTTGCCAGGGCAAGTCAATATGATGAAACAACGGCCGGAACGGGCATGAAAAGCGGCTTCGGCCGCTGCCCGACGGCATCTGCTGCCGATCTTTTCTTTCCCGTTGCAAGCGGATATTTGAACACCTCAGACACGGCAAGCACATCCTTTCCGCCACCGACTGACGAATTTTATTGACTGCCGCACCCTTTCAACCGTACCCTGTTTAACAACGGTATTTTAAACCGTCACATTACGCAGGATAGGAAAAGAAAGGTACAAGAATGGCACAGGCAAAAAGCGGCGACAAGGTAAGAATCGATTACACCGGGATGCTCGAAGACGGAACTGTTTTCGATACCACCCGTGAAAACGTAGAATGTGAATCCGAAGACTGCGGCTGCGGCTGCGGCGGCGAGAACAAGAGCGAAAGCGACTGCGATAGTGACTGCGGCAGCGAAAGCGGCCCCAGGGAGCTGGTCATTGGGCAAGGCGAATTCCTGCCGATCATCGAAGACGCACTGGTCGGCATGTCGCCGGGCGAAAAGAAAAAGGTCATCATCCCCGCTGACGATGCATTCGGCGACTACGACGAGGAAAGGGTTTTTTCCATACCCCGCACTGATCTTCCCGAAGACCTCAGCCCTGAGGTCGGCGATGAAATCGTACTGGTCAATGAAGACAATGAAGAACTGAGTGTCCTGGTGGTCGAAGTAGCCGACGACGAGATCACTTTCGACGCCAATCACCCGCTGGCGGGTGAAGATGTCACCTTCGAGATCGAACTGGTGGAAATTCTTTAGTAATTCCATCCAAAGCAGTAAAGTCGGCATGACGAAAGGCGGCCTTTGGCCGCCTTTCGTGCTTTGTAACTGTTCAGCACCTACTGACCGTCTTACTCGGCTGGCAGCTTCACCCTGCCCTTAATGCCCTCACGTCAAGGGAGGGAAGCTTTATTCCGGACTTCAGCAAAACCACGCTGAATAGTTGCCGTGCTTTTCAATCACCCCTGCCACTCCTCCGGCGAAAAAATGGCCTCCACCGACTTCTTCCCCGGCGGCACCATCGGGAAACAGTAGGTATCCGGATCGGTTTCCACGTCGATCACCACCGGCCCGGGAATGGACATGGCCTTTTCCAGCGCTGCCGGCAAATCCTCTTTCCGCTCGACACGTATCGCCTCCACGCCGAAGCCCCGAGCCACCGTACAGAAATCCACATGTTTGCCCAGGTCTGTGGACGCATACCGCTTGTTCATGAAAACCGTCTGGAATTGCCGTACCATGCCCAGCTTGCCATTGTTCAACACCACGGTCTTGACCGGAATGTCATAGTAGGAGCAGGTTGCCAGTTCCTGAATATTCATCTGGAACGCACCGTCACCACACACGGCAAACACCGGCCGCCCCGGGTTGCCGACCGCGGCACCGACCGCAGCGGGCAGCGCGTAGCCCATGGTTCCGAGCCCGCCGCTGGTGATATAGCTCCGGGGAGCGGAAAAAGGGAGGTAGTTTGCCGTCCACATCTGCGACAGTCCGACATCCGAAGCGACAATCGGCGCCGGTCCGGCAGCCCGCTGAATGGCCGCCATAATCTCGTGGGGTGCCAGCATCTCCCGCTCCGGCCGGGGAAGCGGATGCTCCTGCTGCCAGCTCCTGATCTGCGCAAGCCACTGGCTTCGATCACGCTCTTCCACCAGCTCGCACAGCATTGCCATCGCCTCCCTGGCATCACCGACAATGGGAAGCTCGACATTGACGACCTTTCGGATACTCGCGGGGTCGATATCGATGTGGATGATGCGGGCATTCCTGGCAAAGGTATCGACACGTCCCGTTACCCGGTCGTCGAAACGGGCACCGATTGCAATCAGGCAGTCGCAGTCATGCACCGCCCGGTTGCAGTGCCAGGCTCCGTACATGCCCAGCATACCCAGCGCCAGGGGAGAAGACTGATCCATGACGCCGATTGCCATCAGGGTATTGGTAACCGGAATACTTCCCTTCTCGGCTAGGGACCGAAGCTCCTGGCTGCCGTCCGACAGCACGATGCCGCCACCGGCATAGAGCAGCGGCTTCCGGGACCGGTTAATGATTTCCGCCGCCTTTTTCAGCTGCTTCAGGTTGACGGCCACCTTCTCGCGATACCCTCTGCGGGAAATAGTTTCGGGGATGTTCGGCTTTATCCTTGCGCCCAGCACGTCGCTCGGCAGGTCCAGCAGGACGGGCCCCGGGCGAAGGGTCCTGGCGATAAGAAAGGCTTCCCGGACATCGCGGGCAAGCATCCTGACATCCGTGACCAGGTAATTGTGCTTGGTAATGGGCCGGGTAATGCCGGTCATGTCGGCCTCCTGGAAAGCGTCGATGCCGATGGCTGAAGTTGTCACCTGGCAAGTCAGGGCGACAAGCGGAATGGAATCCATGCATGCCGTGGCAATACCGGTAACCAGGTTTGTCGCCCCGGGACCGGAGGTGGTCAGGCAGACTCCCACCTTGCCGGTCGTTCTGGCATAGCCATCGGCCGCATGGGCCGCCGCCTGTTCATGACGCACCAGGATGTGGCGGATATCCGGCTCATCGAGCAGGGCATCATGGACCGCCAGTGTCCGCGCCCCGGGATAGCCGAAAATGGTATCCACCCCTTCCCGCTTCAGGCATTCCAACAGGATCTGTGCTCCGTTCTTCATGACGTACTCTCCTTTCGAAAACCCGTTCTTGTCCGTAAATGAAGAAAGGCCGCGGGTTTCGCCCCCGCGGCCTTTCCTTTTCCATTCAATGAAAAAGGAGCGGGGGTCATGGCCCGCGCTCCTTAGTGAACCGTTGCAATACGGTTCCGGCAAGCGACGAGCCGTCACATGGTGACGACTACGACGACGACGGAAACCGGCAGAACTCTTTCGGTACTTTTCAACATGATTTTAGTCTCCCTAAAATTATCAAAACTGTATCATTTGCCTTCACTGCTGTCAATACGGCAAAGGAACTCTCGGCAAAAAAGTCCGAAGCAGGCTCTCCTGCAAAAATATGTCAACCGCAGTGCGGATGACTCGTTGAAAAGGGCAACGCAAACAGACAGAGCGCTCTGGCGGAAGTTTCCATGAAATCAACAGGAGGTAGGGTTATGAAAAAAAGTATCGTTTTCGGAATAATGGCAGCAATTTTAGTGGTAATGGGCGCCGGCATGGCCTGTGCCGGCTCGATCCATGAACCATTGATCAAGAAAAGGGAATGGCGGCAGGAAAGAAGGATTGACCAGGGCATCGCAAGCGGACGACTTACCCCAAGGGAAGCCATGGCGTTGGAAAGAGAGCAGTTCCGCATCAGACACATGGAAGCACGCATGAAGTCCGATGGCTGCCTGACTGCCCGGGAACGGCTGAAATTGCACCATGAGTTAAACATTGCCAGCAGGAATATCTGGCTCTTGAATCATAACGGCTACCGCTGGTAAGAAAAAAGCGGGGGAACCATAACGGCTCCCCCGCTTCTCCTTCATTCATCACCCTGGCAAAATATTCGCGCGAAGGTTTCCTGGTAAATCCGCAACGCCTGCTCGTTGAACGGAACAAAGACCACCCTCTCCAGTGCCGGATAGGTTTCCAGCGCAATCTTTGCCTCTTGCAGGGCAATCTCGCAGGCCTGGGCCATTGGGTAGCCATACACTCCGGCACTGATGGCCGGAAAAGCGATCGATTGCAAACCGTTTTCGTCGGCAACCTGGAAGCACCGGCGGTAGGCGCTCCGCAACAACTCCGGTTCGCCCTTGCTTCCGCCATGCCAGACAGGCCCGACGGTGTGAATTACATGTTTCGCGGGAAGCTTGTAGCCTGCCGTAATCTTTGCATCCCCGGTCCGGCAGCCCATGAGGGTTGCACACTCGGCAACCAGTTTCGGTCCGGCGGCCCGGTGGATGGCGCCGTCCACCCCGCCTCCGCCAAGCAGCGAGTTGTTGGCGGCATTGACAATGGCATCCACTGCCAGCTTGGTGATGTCCCCCTGGATGATCTCGATCTTCTGTTTCATGGCCTACCTCCTTATGCCACCAGATCACGCAGTGTCTTCAGGTTAATGGCATCCATTTCGTCATTGTCCCCTTTCGGCGTTTCCAGGATCTTCGGGACGCTTGCAAACCGGGCATCGTTCATCAGCAAGCGGAAGCCGGAAAGACCCAGCGTTCCCTGGCCGATATGTTCATGGCGGTCGACGCGACTGCC
>JAQUHN010000266.1 GCA_028683555.1 Geobacteraceae bacterium
TTTTCTTTGACTGCGATCAGATCGGCAACCGCGTATGATTCCAGGTATCCGACGACTGCAATGGTGGCGGCCGCGGGGAACAGGGTGGAGAACATCTCCGGGGACCAGGTCGGCAACGAAAGCGGCGGCAGCCCCTGAGGCAGGACCCCGACCGTCGATACCCCGGCCAGGTCGAGTCTGAGCAGATAAACCAGCAGAGTACCGCAGACCACGACAACCAGGGGAGCCGGAACCCTCGGGAAATTTCGCTGGATGGCGACCAGTATCAGTATCGCACCCATGCCGATGGCAGCGGTCAGCGGATGCACTTGTGGCAGGTGCGTCACCAGCTCCTGCAGCAACCGCAACGCCGATTCCCCCCCACCGGCGGGGATGCCGAACAGATGCTTCATCTGGCTGAGGGCAATGACGATGGCGGCGGCGGAAGTAAAACCTCCGATGGCGGCCCGGGAGAGAAAATTCACCAGGAACCCGGCCCGCAACAGGCCGAGCAGCAGCAGAACAAGACCGGAAAGCAGCGCCAGCGATAACGCCGCGCTGAGATATTCGGCGGTACCGGTTTGGGCGACCTTGGCGCACGCAATCTGCACCAGCAGCGACACCATTGCCACCGGTCCGACGGCAAGCTGCCGTGACGACCCGAACAGGGTATAGGCTAGCAGGGGTACGGTGGCGGCATAGAGGCCGGTAATCGGTGGCAGCCCGGCAAGCATGGCATAGGCCATCGCCTGCGGGGCAAGAATCACCGCGACAATTATCCCGGCCGACAGGTCGCGGGACAACTCCATTGGCTGCAGGCAGGGAAAACGGTCAGCCAGAGAGCGGGGACGACGGGCGCCGGTCATGGCATCACAGTCCGTAGCTTTCCAGCAGCACCAGCAGACCGATCAGCACCGATACGAGGGGAATAATCAGCACCCATGGGTTCACCTTGAACAGCTCAGGCAATGTCAGCGGGCCGAAATCACCCTTTGGCAAGACCGTGCGGGCAAGACAGGGATAGAGATGGGCAAAAAGCCCCGCGCCCACAATGATGCCCCCCACCCCGCCCAGGGCGGCATCCATCTTTCCCTGCCCCACAGCAGCAGCGATGGTGCCGGGGCAGTACCCCAGGACAGCGAAACCGACACCGAAGATCAGCCCCCCAAGAACGGTCATGCCGATGGATCCCGGCTTGGGGTGAAGCGTGGCCAGACCGGAGCTGCGCAGGAGATGGACGCCGATCATGCCGGTAATCATTGCAGTGACCATTATCTTGACCACCGTGAAGTCACGGAACAATAACTGGTTGATGATGACATCATATTCGGTGACATTTCCCTTTTGCAGCAGAAAGCCAAACCCGAATCCGATGGCCAGACCGATGACAAGTTGCAGCGATTTTCTTGCATGTAACGAGGACAGCATGGTCAGGTTATCCTCCCAGGGTGAATATCAGGTAGGCGCAGATGCCGCCGCTGAAAAAAAAGGCCGCGACTGCCAGCCAGCCACTGACCGCAAGCTGCAGCGTCCCGCTGATGCCGTGGCCGCTGGTGCAGCCGCCTGCCCAGCGGGCGCCAAGCCCCATGATGACGCCGCCGGCAAAGGCGGTCAACAACCGGGGCAGGTGGGCCGGGCCAAAGGTGTCAGCCCACACCGACGGAATCCACTCGATGCGCAACTCGCCCGACAATCCAGCCGAGGTCAGAGCGCCGAGAAACACGCCGAGCACCAGCATCCACTCCCAGTCGATCTCCGGGACAAACTGCCGGTAGTAGTCCATTTCCCTGACTTTCTTCCCGCGAAACAGCTGTTCCAGCATGCCGCTGGTGCGAGCATAGGCGGTGGAACAGCCAAGGGGCCGGTCAGAGAGAAGGAAGGCGCAGCAGGAAAGCAGGCCGATGCCGACTCCCACTACATAGGGAGACCATTCGTTCATCTGCAGCAAGGCTAGCACGTGATCACCTCCGGAAGCTATTTCCCCATGAACCGTGGGCCATGGGGAATGACGCACATCGGGCACTCGGGTGAGAACCCGGCAGCAGAAAAACCGGTCATGCCGCCGGCAACGTTCCAGATCCGGCTGAAGCCATGCTGCTGCAGGATGCTGGCGGCAAGGCTCGACCGGTGCCCGGTGCTGCAAACCAGGGCGATGTCAATGGCCGGGTCCAGTTCGCTATGGCGGGTGCGGATCTCCGGCGCCGGTATGTTAAGGGCGCCTTCGAGATGGAACCCCTCGAACTCGCGGGGAGCGCGTACATCCACCAGCACGAAGCTGTCGCCGCAGGACAGGCGCCGCTTGAGTTCCGGTGCCGACAGTTGGCCGACATGCTCCGTCGGCCGCCCCGATTTGGCCCATTCAAAAAGGCCTCCCTCAAGGTAACCGGCCACCTGGTCCAGTCCCACGCGACGCAGGGCGACAGCCGCCTCTGCGGCCTCCGCCGGACGATCGACCACCAGCAGTATCTTCCGGTCAGGGGGGAGCACCCAGCCGGCAAAGGTGGCGAAATTACCCCCGAGGTCAACATGGAAAGAACCGGGAACGTGCTGGCCGCCGAACGATTCGTAACTGCGGATATCCAACACCAGACAGGCGTCGCTCTCTTTCAGCTCGGCAAAGCGCGCTGCCGGCAGCGGTTTCGGCCCCGGCAGGCCGGCCACCAGTTTCGGCCCTTTGCGGTTGATATCGCTGCAGCGCGAAAAATGGTCGGGTGCCGCCGGCATATTGGTGGTCAGGGATGCGATGAACTCGTCCCGGTTGGCGATGGCAACGGCCTTGTTGTAAAGGTTTTCGTACCCGACAGTGCTGGTGCGCTTCGCCCCCATTGCCCTGCCGCAAAGCGATCCGGCGCCATGGGCCGGATATACCTCGCAGTACGGGGGCAATTTCATTATCTTGTCGTGCAGGGAGCCGAACAGCTTTGTTGCCAGCTCCAGGGCCATGCCGGGAAAAAGGTCGGGCCTGCCCACATCACCGACGAACAGGGTGTCCCCGCAAAACACCCCTGCCGGCTCGGGACCACGGGCAGTATCAACCACCACGAAGGAAATATGTTCCGGCGTATGCCCCGGCGTTTCCAATACCCGCAATGCCATATCCTCGATGCTGAAGCTGTCCCCTTCGGCAACAGCCTGATGCTCGAAGGAGCAGGCGGCGGACTTTGGTGCATAAACCCGCGCCCCGGTAATGGCAGCCAGGTCCAGATGTCCGGAAACGAAATCGGCATGAAGGTGGGTCAGGAGGATGTGCGATATTTCGAGGCCGAGTGCTTTCGCGGCCTCCAGGTAGATATCAACGTCACGACGCGGATCGATGATGGCACAGCTGGCAGAGCCGCCCAAAAGAT
This sequence comes from Geobacteraceae bacterium, assembly GCA_028683555.1. Lineage (GTDB taxonomy): Bacteria > Desulfobacterota > Desulfuromonadia > Geobacterales > Geobacteraceae > RPRC01. Next base: position 3,327 of record JAQUHN010000266.1, read on the forward strand.
ACGAACTATGGGCAAGTCCCGGCACGAAGAACTGTTGTACGAGCATGAAGACCTCCTGGACAGGGAAAAATATTAATACTTTCAATATAATCGCCGCCGGCCGTTTGTCAATTGAACCAGAATTCCCGCACTGCAGCTTGCGTGGTCAGGTCACAATGGGGACAATTGGGGTCAGGCCCGCCAAGGTGCATATTTTCGACTTTTTGCAGTTTTGCAGGCCTGCCTCCACAGCCTCGAGACATATACTCCGATAGCGTTTCTTCTTTGAAAAAAACGCTATCGGAGGGGATACATTCCTCAAGGTCGGGTCGACCACCGGCAGATTCTACTTTCGATGGTTGCAGAGGAAATTCTTAAGAAGAAGTCGGATTAGCGCTGCAAAATCGGCCTCATCATCTTGATTTTTTGCGCCGTAAAAGTTGCCTGCTTTTCATTGTTGGCGGTATTGGCATCTTCAAGTTTCGGCATCACGAGCTTTGCCGCAACCCCCGCATTGTCGGGGACCTTGACGTTGAAAGAGTACCCAACCTTTCCGCCGGGTTCGACCAGTTTTCTACCGGGGTCCAGGCCTGCCAAGGTGACGCCGCCCCAGCTTTTTCCATTCAGGGAGAGCATCAGGCTCAAGG
>JAQUHN010000267.1 GCA_028683555.1 Geobacteraceae bacterium
CGGATCCGCATTAATGGCAGCGGAATTTCCGAGGAAGACGTGGTTTCACTGGCTGACCGGGTGCTGCCCGTGGCGCCGGAAGGAACCACCTTTTTCGAAATAGTAACCGCCATGGCGTATCTCTACTTTGCCGAACAGGGAGTGGGGCCGGCAATCATGGAAGTGGGCATGGGCGGACGGCTCGATGCCACCAACGCCGCTTCCGGCATCCTTTCGATCATTACTCCGGTTGCCATCGACCACTGTCAGTACCTGGGAGATACCCTCGGCCTGATTGCCCGGGAAAAAGCCGGCATCCTCAAGCCGGGACGGCCGGTAGTGCTCTCGCAGCAGACACCTGAAGCGCTTGAGGTAATCCGCCGACACGCCACGGGCATGGATTGCCCTCTCTACCTGGAGGGGCGCGATTTCCGTGCCACATGGGAAGCTGACGGCCTGACCTACCGGGGAATCGAATGGCAATTGCAAGCCTTGCAGCCGGGGATACCGGGCCGCTACCAGGCAATGAACCTTGCATCGGCCCTGTGTGCCGCGGAACTGCTCAACAAGGAGGGGATTCCCCTGTCCGCGGCTGCTGTGCGCGCCGGTGCGGAACAGGCATCCTGGCCCGGAAGGATGGAGTTGTTTGCCGGCCCGCCACGCGTCCTCCTCGACGGGGCACACAATCCGGCAGGCGCAAACGCCCTGGCAGAGGCTCTGGCCGATATTCCCCGCAGAGATCTCATTCTGGTGGCAGGCGTTGTCGGTGACAAGGACGCGAACGGCATCCTCGGCCCACTGCTTCCCTTTGCCGACAGCGTCATAGCAGTCTGCCCTTCGGTCCCGCGCGGCCTCGCTTCCGCTGAACTCGCCGCCCATTGTCGGACCCTCGGACACCAGGCGGTCGACGCCGGCAGCGTCGCCAACGGGCTGAAAAAGGCTTTCACTGCCGCTCACCCGGATGATCTTATCCTCGTCTGCGGCTCGCTTTTCGCGGTCGGCGAGGCCCGGGCGCGGTTACTCTCTCAGACATTCGAACCTTTTCGCGGATAATTCCCGGATCTCATGAAAAAATTTCTATTACAATCCCTGCTCACCGTCTTGCTGTCCTCGGCAACTGTCATCTCTTCGCCGGCACCGGGAAATGCTCTTCCCGACTCCGGGGGGGTTAATATCAAAGCCGACACGATCGGCTACGACAAAAATACCGAATCGTACAATGCCACCGGCAAGGTACGGATTGACTGGAGCGGAGTCGTCCTGTTCGCCGACACGGTATCTGTCCGGCAAAAAGACAACCTGGCGGTTGCCGAAGGAAACGTCCTTTTCGTCAAGGATGACAATACCCTGCAAGGTACCCATGCAGAAATGGACCTGGCAACGGAACAGGGCGAAATCTCCAATGCCACCCTCTTCGTCAAGCAAGGCAACTTCCGGCTCAGCGGGAAGACCCTGCAGAAAACCGGGGGAGCAGACTATCACATCGAAAACGGGTCCTTTACCACCTGCGACGGCGAAGTTCCCAGCTGGAAATTCAGCGCGGCCGAACTGGATGTGACGAGAAACCGCTATGCCGTCGGCAAGCATGCCGTGTTCTACATCAAGGATATCCCGGTCCTTTACTTTCCTTACATCATCTATCCGGTTCTGGAAGAACGCCAGTCCGGATTCCTGATACCCCGCGTCGGCGTGTCATCCAAAAAAGGCTTTTATCTCGAACTGCCCTATTACCAGGTCATTTCGCCGAGCCAGGACGCAACCTTCCACCTGGACATCCAGACCAAACGGGGTGTGGGTCTCGGCGCCAATTATCGCTACCTGCTGCGTTCGGGAGGATCCGGGGACGTCAAGGCATATCTTATCTACGACACCAATGAAAACGAGTTGCGTGGCAATCTCCTCCTGCGCCACCAGCAATCATTCTCCCCGACCCTGTTCTTCCGAACGAATATCGACCTGACCCTGGACCGCGAATTCTATCAGGATTACGGTGAAGTTTCCGGTGAGTACAACAGGCAGTATCTCGAAAGCTCCGCATTCATCACCAAGCACTGGGAACGGTTCTCCCTGACATCGGAAGTTCGCTATACCGAGAACCTCTATGCAGTGAACAACAAAGCCACTCTCCAGGAACTGCCCATTATCACCTTCACCGGTCTCAAGCAGCGCCTGGCCGACACCCCGTTCTTTGTCTCGCTGGACTCCACCTTTACCAACTTTTACCGTCAGAACGGGCTCCAGGGGCAGCGACTCGACCTCCACCCGCAACTCACTTTCTACACCTCGCCGGTGAACGCTCTCGAGGGTGCCGCATGGGTCGGGTATCAGCAACGATTCTACAACACCTACGGCGGGGATATTGCCAAGGGGTCAAGCAATATCGGCATTCCCAACGTGGGAGCATCCCTTTCCTCCACCCTGTCACGGGTATTTGATGTGGAATGGGGCAACCTGAAAAAGGTAAAACACACCATTATTCCCGAAATCAGCTATGCCTACCTGCCGCAAAAAAACCAGGACGGCTTGCCCTTCTTCGATTACAACGACAGGCAGGTAGCACAGAACATGATCAGCTACTCGATCACCAACTACCTGACCGGCAAGTACCTTTTTGCCGACAGCCCGGCCACCTACCGCGACCTTGCCTACCTGAGGATCTCCCAGGGCTACGAATTCAGCGGCACCCGGCGCGATGTCCTGACACTGGTCGACAACCAGCGCTCTTTTACCGATGTCCGGATCGAAGCAAAACTGAACCCGACTGAACGTCTCGCCTTCTACCTGGACAGCCGCTTCAATACCTATCGGACCAATTTCTCAACCTTGGACGTGGCGACCGATGTCTCCGACAGCGAGGGAAACTCGGCCCGGGTCGGCTACCGTTTTTCCCGCGACGAGGTCCGCTACCTGGAGGGCAGACTCAACATCAGTTATGTCGAACCGTTCGTTTTCCACTACCTGACCCGCTATTCCTTTGATACGAAAGCCTTCCTGGAATCCTACTATTCACTGGAATTCAAACAACAGTGCTGGGGATTGACCTTCGCCTACCGGGAACGACCCGGAGATCGAAGTTATACGGTAAACTTCTCCCTCTCGGGAATAGGAGAATTCAAGGCTTTCTAGCAGGGATTCCATCCTTAGCGGCCCCTCCCGCAAAGCAGCCTGTTCCCCCTGCTGCTTTCCTGTTTTCCCTTTACAATAACCGGGAATTTCTATATTCTTTGTAATTTTGATGCTCTCTTACCAGAGCCCACAACGGAACGGCTTTCTCCGGAAACGGTTCGCCGCAACCGGTGCTCATGCGATGCCATGGCACAACAAACCGACAAGGCAGCCACGTCGGAGCCTTCTACGATAAAGCAGGACACGGAATGAATATCAGCACAATTCGCAATTTCTCGATTATCGCCCACATCGACCACGGAAAATCAACCTTGGCGGACCGGCTCCTGGAGTATACCGGGGCACTGTCCGACCGTGAAAAACAGAACCAGTTTCTGGACAAAATGGATCTGGAGCGGGAACGCGGCATCACTATCAAGGCCCAGACCGTTCGTCTATCCTACCGGGCGTTGGATGGCGTCACCTATATCCTCAACCTTATCGATACGCCGGGCCATGTGGACTTCAGCTACGAGGTGTCACGCTCGCTGGCCGCCTGCGAAGGCGCCCTGCTGGTGGTGGATGCTTCCCAGGGAGTCGAGGCCCAGACCCTGGCCAATGTTTACCTGGCAATTGACAACAACCTGGAAGTTTTTCCGGTACTGAACAAGATCGACCTCCCTGCAGCCGAGCCCGAACGGATCAAGCAGGAGATCGAGGAAATCATCGGCATCGATGCCCACGAGGCTGGCCGGGCAAGCGCAAAGGAAGGAACCGGCACCCGGGAAATCCTGGAAGAGATCGTCGGCAAAATT
>JAQUHN010000268.1 GCA_028683555.1 Geobacteraceae bacterium
TCTGCACCCAGGATTTTGACCAGTTCCAACTTTGTGGGCTGTCCGCCTTTTGCATCATGCATTGACTCTCCCTGCGACTTGATCGCGAAAGCGGCCGCATCCACCACCTCCTTTTGGGTAGGTGAAGCTTTTAAATATACACCGGGCCTGGATTGCTGTGCAATACATGCGACGATAAAGAACGTACTGACTAGGATGCATAAGAGAATAATTCGGCGCTTCATAGGTGTTTCCTTTCTTGTGCTCGGGCACGTCGATGTCGGTGACGTGTTGAGTAATTTGTGGCAAAAGTCAACATGTCACCTGCGTCCCATCAGGGTTCTTCTTCAATTATTCAATTTTGTCCGATGTCAGGGACTGACCCCTCTTTTCCGGTTTACCCAGCGATAACGTCTCAAGGCGCACCGGCTGGGCGTGGCAAAGGCTGCTACGCTTGGTGTGAGAATTGCCTTCCGCGCTCAATAAGCTACATTGTTTTCATCCGGAAACGGTTCTTTTCGCCCTGGCTGTGACAATCCGAGGGCTTGCTTGTGCGGCGTACCTGGGTATGCCTCCGCGCAACTTCTTGATTTCCTTGCCAGGACAAAAAAGCCCTCGTTTCCGAATTGAAAACCACTAGTTTCACATCCGGGGTTTTCGGATGGAAACTACAGTACTTACAGCCCGTCAAGTCGGCAAACTGCCTTCGAGAGTCAGACATTGCTCAGCTTCAACGCCCAATCCGCCTTATCCAGCTTGGGTGAACGGTATTGATTCATTTTCATCAGCAGGACAGCAGGATCCTTGGCCACCAGCACCGTCATGCAGCATTCCGGCCGAATGAACCCTTCCTTGGCCATGTGACCGAGGAAACTCAGCAGACGGTCGTAGTAGCCGTCAATGTTCAGCAGACCACACGGTTTGTCATGGATGCCCAATTGCGACCATGTGAGAACTTCGATAAATTCTTCGATGGTACCGATACCGCCCGGTAGGGCGATGAAGCCGTCAGACAGCTCGGCCATCAGGGCCTTGCGTTCATGCATGGACTCCACGACACGGAGATCATCCAGCCTCGTCAAGGCGACCTCTTTTTCCGCAAGCATCCGGGGGATGACGCCGGTCACCCGGCCGCCGCCGTCTAGTACGGTCCGGGCCAATATTCCCATCAGGCCGACGCTTGCACCACCGTAAACCAGGTCGATCCCTGTTTTCACAAACATATGCCCGAGTTCCCGCGCAGCCTCGGAATAGACCTGCCGCGTGCCGGGGCTGGAGCCGCAAAAGATACAGATACGCTTCATGAATTCTCCCCTGTGATGCCTAGTTTTCGCGGGCTTTAAGTTGAATCTAAGGTGTGTAGGTGCTTTATCGCAGCTAGTTCCTCTCTTGATATTCAGCACATGGAAGTCCTGGATCATTTTTGACTGCTTTTCTGCGCTGATTTTTGGATCAAGTGATGTGGCGTTCTTTTGGATTGCGTGTGTTGCGGGGCTACGTTGTACGGCGGGCATTCGGGGTTGGGTGCTTCGTTGTTTTTAAATAACGCTATTTGTGATTCTTTTCTATTTTCTCCTGTTTCATCACTGCAAATATCTCCAGCACCCGTCCTGCAAGCCTGTATTGCTCGTCCTGGTCAGCGTACTATCTGCCCCTGCGTTTTCTTGTGAAGCGCTTCAATTTTTCGATCTTTTTCCCCTTCAATCATCCTCTTTCTGACTTCCGGCGTTAACTGCATATAGAAATCCACCATTTCCTGCACATCAAGAGGTAATGGCTGGTTGTTGTGTAGGTATTATTATACGATCTGCGAAATCGATAAATATATCTTGTTTCCGATTGTCAACAGTTTTATTGAGAACTTATAACAGGAATATTAAAAAATGAAAATCAATTTCCGCCAGAAAAGTAGAAGATGATGGGTGCCGGATTTAACCTGACCGCTGGGTCAAGGGCAGGGCCATTCTCCTGTAGCTGTCCTGGTTGTCTTCCTGATGCCGAAAACATTATTTGCCACTTATGGGGGGTGACTCCGGAACGAACCGGTGAAGGTGGGTAGACTTTTACCACCACCGAACTGGTGGATGAAAGGCTGATAAGGCGGAAGATGGTTCCGGCGATAGAGAGGTGCGAGAGAAGGAAGGGGCGTCCATTGAAAAGGGGTGGACAAAGATGGACAGGTGGACAAAATAAAAGGGGTTACGGAAACCGTAACCCCTTGATTTTTGGTGCCGAAGACTGGAATCGAACCAGCACGAGGAATCTCCTCACAAGAACCTGAATCTTGCGCGTCTACCAATTCCGCCACTTCGGCAATTGAGGAAAATACATATACCATCATCGTTTCTGGATTGCAAGACAAAATAATGGGCTTTTTGTGGAAAAAAGACGTCGGGCAAGAAAGCCGGTGGATCTGAGCTGAGGCGAGGTTCAGCGGGCCGATGTGCCCATAATAGCTTGATTTAATCCGGACTCGCGAGTATTATTTCTCCCGTTGCGCCGCTGTCGATTATTAGTATTCTGTTATACTATTTTCTCGTACTGTCTGGCTGTTTCACCAATAACGGGGGATACCTCACTGAAGACATCTCGGGAAAAGGAAAGATTGGATAAGCTCCTCGTGGAGCGGGGCTTGGTCGAGTCGCGGGAAAGAGCACGCGCGCGGATCCTGGCCGGTGACGTGGTGGTGGATGAACATGCCGCCGACAAGGCGGGGCAGCTTGTTCGCCTCGATGCCGTGATTCGCCTCAAGGGATCCGGTATCCCTTACGTCAGCCGTGGCGGCCTGAAGCTGCAGAAGGCGCTCGATGAATTCGAGCTTGATGTTGCCGGCCTTTGCGCGCTGGATGTGGGTGCCTCGACCGGCGGGTTTACCGACTGCCTGTTGCAGCGGGGGGCGCGCAAGGTTTTCGCCGTTGATGTGGGCTACGGTCAGCTGGCGTGGAAGCTGCGCCAGGACGAACGGGTGGTCTGCCTTGAGCGGACCAATATCCGTTTTCTCGAGCCTGCCAGTCTCTCCGAGGTTCCCGACCTGGCGGTTATCGACGCTTCTTTCATTTCCTTGGAAAAGGTGTTGCCGAATACTATCCGCCTGGTGAAGGAGTGCGGCGAGATTGTGGCGCTCATCAAGCCACAGTTCGAAGTGGGGCGAGGACAGCTGGGCAAGGGCGGCGTGGTTCGGGACGAACGGAAGCACCGGGAAGTGATCGATTCGATCTGCTCGCTGGTGGAGACTCTGGGGCTCGAGGTGAAGGGCGTGACCGAGTCGCCGCTGCTGGGTCCGAAAGGGAACCGGGAGTTTCTGATTTATCTGCAAAAAAGAGAGATATTGCCGGGCTAGCAGCCTGTCGGGGTTAAGGGGAAACGTAATGGAAAATTGTCTTTTCTGTAAGATCATTGCCGGGGAAATACCGGCGAAAAAGGTTTACGAGGATGAGCAGCTTATTGTCATCGAAGATATTGCACCGGTTGCGCCGATCCATGTGTTGATCATTCCGAAAAAACATACCGTGAACACTCTCGATTTGACCGCGGAAGATAATGCCCTGGTCGGTCATGTTTTCCAGGTTGCGGCGAAACTGGCCCGTGAGTGGGATGTTGCCGACAACGGTTTCAGGGTCGTGAATAATAATAATGCCGGTGCGGGACAGTCGGTTTTTCATCTTCATTTCCATCTTCTGGCGGGTAGGCAGTTTCATTGGCCGCCGGGGTAGCAGCCAGGAACGGGTATGCCCGATCCATTTTACGTAGGGAGGAATTCCAATGATGCAAAAAGTGTCAGTTGTTACCTTGTTGGTGCTGCTGGGTGTGTTGGCCGGAACGGCGAGTGCAGAAACTTATACATGGGTGGATGGCAAGGGGACGATTCATTTTACGGAGGATATTTCCCAGGTTCCGAAAAAGTATCTGAAAA
>JAQUHN010000269.1 GCA_028683555.1 Geobacteraceae bacterium
GCAGTCTATGAGAAGGCTCTGAAAAATGTACGCGGGTGAGGAGCGAATGGCAGCAGAACCGGATGATTTTGAACAATTAGCCAGGGAGATCCAGAACCTCATCAAGGAAAACAAGCGGTTCCTGGAGCGGGTTCGGCAAGAGGACTTCGAACCGGAAAACGGCGAGGCCGAAGACGAAGATTCGCCGGAGAATTTCGAGGAATTGTAGCTTGCGGTTTGCCAGACAATGCTTTTCATCTGCCGGCGAGGAATCATCGCACCCCACGATCGCCAGAAAAAAGGCCCCCGAAATTTCCATTTCGGGGGCCTTTCATGGTTTCACGACCAAGGCAGTCCTGCTCGTCAGATATTCAGCAGCCGGATAAAATCCATCACCAGCTGATGGGTCAGGCCCCACAAAACCGGCTCTCCCGCACGGGGAAGGGTAATTCCCGGACGGATCATCGTCTGGCCGTCAAAGCGGACAACCTTCTCGCCATGCCGCGAAGGATCCATGAGGTCGGCCAGCAAAACCCAGAACACATCTTGAACTTCCTCGCTCATCAGGCGAAATGGACCGATATCTTCCACCAGGTAGACGAAGCAGGAAACATGAACCGGGATGCGCACGCCGGCAATATCGGAAAGTCGGCCGAGGAAGTGGGCTTGCCGCAGATCGATCCCCACCTCTTCCCAGGTTTCCCGCTCAGCGGTGGCACGAGGAGCGCCATCGCCGTTTTCCACCTTGCCGCCCGGAAAACTGATATTCCCGGACCAGGGGTCGTTTTCATTCACCGCCCTCTCGATGAAAAGGATCTGAAGGCCGGAGGCGGCCTGCCTGACAATCAGGGCCACCGCGGCATGGGTGCCCTGCTGCACCGGCAGCTGTTCGGGCACATATCCGTCAAATGCCAGCTCTATGTTTTCACGTGTAACCATGTAGTTTCCGTTGTCCCGCTGAAGCCGCTATCACTTCTGCCTGTTCTCATAGTAGCTTCTCCCGGCACGCATGACAACGACAAAGTGACAAGGCGCCCGCGGGCAGTGGCGGCACGAGGAAACATTTTGACATCGTACTTTCTTTCCGCTAGGTTGTGCCGATACCCTGTCGCCACCGGCACCGGCAGCATTAATTTTTCCGAATCCGGAGGATTCATGATTCGTTGCAGCAAAAAAACCCTGGCTAACGGCCTGCGCATAGTGGCCGTCCAGCTGCCTCATCTTCACAGCGCGGAAATTGCCATCTACTTGAAAGTGGGGGGTCGCAACGACCCTGCGGAAAAAGAAGGGCTTTCTCACTTCCTCGAGCACATGCTGTTCCGCGGCACGGCCGACTACGCAACGACCATGGAACTGGAAACAGCTTTCGAAGCCCTGGGCGGAAGCGTTAATGCAGCCACCGATGCCGACTCGACCTGTTTCTATACGCGCATCCATCCACAGCATGCCGTCGAAGGACTTGGGATTTTCGCCTCAATGCTGCTGCGGCCGACCCTTTCCGGAATCGAAATTGAAAAGCGGATCATTACCGAAGAAGCCCTTGAGGATACCAACGAAAAAGGCGAGGACATCAATACCGACAACCTTGCCAGCAAACTCCTCTGGCCCGACCACCCCTTGGGAATGCCCACCGTCGGTACTCTCGGCAGCATCGCGGCATTTACCGACGAAGACCTCAAAGAACACTTGCAGCGCTATTACGTTCCCTCTAATACCGTGGTAACCGTTGTTGGCGATATCGATCCGGACACCCTGTTCCCGGCCTGCGAACACTATTTCAACTCATGGCAGGCCCCCCCCGCACCGGATCTTTGCCCCGCGCCGAGCAATCAGAACGGTCCCCAGTCACTCATGGTAAAGGATCAGGACAGTCAGGTCGCACTGCAATTCGCCTTCCGCGGGTTCAGTCGCGCCGACCGTCGCATTACCACCTCGCGATTAATCAGGAGAATCCTCTGCGGCGGCGGCAGTTCCCGACTGCTCATGTCGCTCCGCGAAAACCTCGGCATAACCTATTCGGTCAGTGCCGGAATATCAGCCTACGAAGAAACCGGCTGTTTCTCCATTGACCTCGCCACCGCACCGGAAAATCTTCCTCTGGCAGTAGAAGAGGTGTTGCGGGAAACGCGACGGCTCGCCGCTGAACTGCTGGATGAGGAAGAACTGGAGAGGGTCAAGCGCAGCTATTTCTTTGACCTGGAATACAGTCGGGACTCAACCTATGAAATGGGTGTGCGCTATGGATGGGGCGAGCTTATGGGAGTATTCACCACTCTCGAGCAGGACCAGCAGGTGAGCGCCTCCGTCACTGCCGAGGAAGTCAGGAGCACGGCCAACGAACTGTTCGCCCCCCAAAACCTGAATCTGGTGGCGGTCGGCCCCGAAACGGCCGCGACAAAGCGGGAAGTCGTAAAACTCTTGCAGCGACATGAGCGGGAATTTCCCTTCCGGAAGTAATCCGCCCGATCCAGGCCGGACAGTTCCGACCGCACTTCTGAAAAGGAACTGGCGAGCCCCTCGACACCAGGAAAATCCGACATTTCGATTCTGGCAAGAAGCTGATTTAGCTGTACACTTACCCTAATCCCCTGCGAAAGAATGGAGGACGCCCCATGCGCATCTTCCTTGCCGGCAGCACCGGTTTTGTCGGCGGTCATGTCCGCTGTGCCTTGCTGGAAAACGGTCACGAACTGCGAATCCTGACCCATAAAAGGTCAACCTGCGCCGAGCCCGGAATCGAAGCGGTCGAAGGAGACGTTACCCGGCCGGAAACCTTTGCAACGGCACTGCAGGGCTGCGACGCCGTTATCAACCTGGTGGGAATCATCAGGGAGTTTCCCAACCGCGGCATCACCTTCGAGCGACTCCACGTGGCAGCAACGAAAAACCTCCTGGCAGCTGCGCGTAACGCCGAAGTACGCCGATTCGTCCAGATGTCGGCCCTCGGCGCCCGACCCGGTGCCGTATCCTGCTACCATCAGACCAAGTACCGCGCAGAAGAGGAAGTTCGCAGCTCAGGCCTCGATTGGACCATCTTTCGCCCCTCGGTCATCTTCGGCCCGAAGGACGACTTCATCAACAAGCTCGCGGGCTTTGTCAAAGGCTTCCCCCTGGTGCCGATGATCGGCGATGGATCCTACCGTCTCCAGCCCATCGACGGCAATGATGTAGCGCGCTGCTTCGCAATGTCCCTGGACATGCCGGAAACGGTCAACCAGACCTATGAGCTCTGCGGGCGCGACCGTTTCACCTATCGGCAACTGTTTGAGGCTGTTGCCGAGACTCTCGGCAAGAAAACCACCAGGACGGTGCAGGTGCCGGTAAGCCTTATCAAGCTGATTACCCCTTTCCTGCAGCGCTTTGCCATGTTTCCCATCACCATGTATCAGATCACCATGCTGCTGGAAGAGAGTATCTGCGACGGAACCTGGCGGGAAACCTTCCGTTTCGAACCGGTCGGCCTGGAAGAAGCCATCCATGTTTACCTGAAAGGAAACCATGCAGGTTGACAGGCTTAAGGCTGAGCACCGCAGGCGGAATTTCCCTGCCAGTGTTTTGTGCGGTTAGTTCACCGTATTAATTCCGAGGAGTTTTGGCTCCTGGCAAGGCGAGGCGACGCAGGCATAGCCGGGCTCTGTCGAGGAGCCACAACGCAGCCAGGGGTCAAAAGAACCGGAATTACAAGGACCGCAGGAACCACACGGGACACTAGGTGACACAGAGAAAGTCTTGCCCCTCGCTGAAACCGGCGCCGACCGCCCAGCCCCGCACCTGATCCCTCGCACCGCGGGTACCGACGGTGGCCAGCATCCGTGTCCCCTGCTCTGCCGTGACCTGATTCACACCGCAAACCGGCCCCCCGTGAAGGACCCGGCCGATTTTGCGCGGATCCACG
>JAQUHN010000070.1 GCA_028683555.1 Geobacteraceae bacterium
GCGTCTATTATCGCTACCGAATTCGGCTATGAAGTGGAAAACGTTGCCATTGACCTGGATGAGGTCTTGGAGTCGACAGAGGATGCCCTGGAAGATCTTGTTAAGAGACCGCCTGTTGTAACCATCATGGGGCACGTAGACCATGGTAAAACATCTCTTCTTGACGCGATTCGCACAACAAATGTCATTGCCGGCGAAGCAGGCGGCATAACTCAACATATTGGTGCATACGATGTAGAGTTGAAAGGTCGCAAGATTACCTTCCTCGACACCCCCGGACACGAAGCCTTTACAGCGATGCGCGCCCGTGGTGCGAAAGTTACGGATATCGTTATCCTCGTTGTGGCAGCTGACGACGGTGTTATGCCGCAGACTCGCGAGGCAATCAACCACTCCAAAGCGGCAGGGGTTCCGATAATTATTGCCATAAACAAAATTGACAAGCCCGAAGCAAAACCGGAACGGGTCAAGCAGGAGCTCATGGAGTTCGGCCTGGTTTCCGAGGAATGGGGTGGCGATACGATTTTCGTTGAGGTTTCCGCTAAACAACAGACAAATCTCGAAGAACTGCTGGAAATGGTCCTTCTGCAGGCGGATGTCCTGGAATTGAAGGCTAATCCCGACAAGCCTGCCCGTGGTACCATTGTTGAAGCAAAACTGGATAAGGGTCGTGGCCCGGTAGCCACTGTGCTCGTCCAGGAAGGTACTGCCAAGGTTGGGGATTATTTTGTCTCTGGCGTTCATAATGGTCGAATCCGAGCCATGCAGAATGATCGAGGTGAAAAAGTTACTGTTGCCGGTCCGTCGATGCCGGTTGAGGTAATCGGTCTTACCGGGGTTCCCGATGCAGGCGATGTCTTCGTGGTGTTGCCGGATGAGCGTCAAGCAAAAGAAATAGCGATGCTTCGTCAGCAGAAGATTCGCGAGGTAGAGCTGGCAAAAACCAGCAAGCTTTCGCTCGAACAGTTGTACGAGAAAATCCAGATGGGTGAGGTCAAGGAACTGAATGTTGTTGTGAAAGGTGACGTTCAGGGTTCAGTGGAAGCGGTATCCGAGTCCTTGCGCAAACTATCTACCGATGCTATCAAGCTTCGCGTAATCAACTCATCTGTCGGTGCGATCACAGAAACCGACGTGAACCTTGCAACAGCCAGTAACGCGATTGTTCTCGGTTTCAATGTGCGTCCGGAAGTAAAGGCGCAGGCTCTTGCCGAAAAAGAAGGCGTCGATATTCGCCTCTACAATATTATTTATGATGCGGTAGATGATATCAAGAAGGCAATGGAAGGCCTCCTCGAGCCGACTCTTAAGGAGAAGTACCTGGGACGTGCGGAAATCCGCGAAGTTTTCTCGGTTCCGAAGCATGGAAATGTTGCCGGTTGTTACGTGTTGGATGGAAAAATGGTGAGAAACTCTCAGGTTCGCCTGCTTCGCGACAACATTGTCGTTTATGAAGGCAAGATGGCCAGCCTGCGCCGTTTCAAGGATGATGTCAAGGAAGCTGCTTCCGGCTACGAGTGTGGTATTTCCCTTGAAAACTACAACGACATCAAACCGGGGGATATTATTGAATCCTTCGAAATAGAAAAGGTTGCCGCAACCCTGTAAAACCAGGTGATATACATATGAGCTCAAAACGTTCCGACAAAGTTGCCGAAGCAATTCATGAACTTGTTTCCGGCCTGTTAATAAAAGGGGTAAAAGACCCGCGCATCGGCTTTGCCACAATCACCGGTGTGAAACTTGCCGACGACCTGCATCTTGCAACCATCTATTTTAGTGTCATTGGTGACGATTCGGATAAAAAGTCCGCCGAACAAGGACTTAACAGTGCGCGTGGCTTTATTCGCAAGGAAATGGCAAAAAGCTTGCGCATGCGCTATGTTCCCGACATTATCTTCAGGTACGATGAATCTGTTGATTATGGTCGTCGCATCGATACTCTCCTAGATGAAATAATACCGGCGGAAACGAACGATGATAACGAAAATAGTCAGTGAGATAGAATCTAATAGTTCTTTTCTCGTGACAACGCACGAGGGGCCAGATGGTGACGCAGTAGGATCCACCATGGCACTTGCATCTTTTCTCCGCGCAAGGGGAAAAGATGTGACGATTTTTTATGCTGATCCGCTGCCGCAGACTTTTCAATTTCTGCCTCTGGCGGACTCGGTTGTATATTCTATTCCTGACCGCGCGTTCGACATCTGCTTTGTTCTCGATGCCGGTGACCTGAAAAGGGCGGGAGCAGAGGTCGCCTCCTTTCAAAAGTTCGGCAAGATCATAAACATAGATCATCATCCCTATGGAGAGCAGTTTGGTGATTTAAATTACGTTGACCCGTCAGCTTCGGCGACTGGCGCAATAATTTATCGCATCATGCAAGCTGCAGGCTATGCCATTGATACGGATACTGCATTGTGTGTATATGTTGCGATCGTGACCGATACCGGTTGCTTTCGGTACTCTAATGCCGACCCCGAAGCTTTTCAGATTTCCAGTGAACTTGTTGCGCAAGGAATAAATACCTGGTCAGTTGCTGAGAAACTCTACGAAAGTCAACCCTTAAAAAGGCTGGAACTTCTTGCCTTGGCCCTTGCAACGCTGTCAGTCTCGAAAACAGGTGAGTTCGCTTCTATTTCCGTGACACTTGACATGTACCAGAAGACTGGTGCAACGGCTGAATTGACCGACGGATTTGTCAACTATCCGCGATCGATCCATGGCGTCGAGGTCTCGGTCTTTTTTCGCGAAATTAAACCGGACGTATTTAAAGTCGGGTTCCGGTCCAAGGGAAAAGTTAACGTTTCGTCTCTAGCAATCGCCTTTGGCGGTGGCGGCCACCATAATGCCGCCGGTTGCACTCTTTTCGGTTCTCTGGAAGAGGTAAAGGAAACCATTTATTCGTTCCTGGAGCAGGCATTTTAATCTGATGAATGGTTTTCTCGTATTTGATAAGCCTGCGGGCATGACCTCCCATGACGTTGTTGCCATTGTCCGACGTGTGTTGAAACTAAAAAAAGTCGGCCACACCGGAACTCTGGATCCTTTTGCCACAGGCGTTCTTCCTGTCGCACTCGGTGACGCCACCAAGGTTATCCCGTACCTGGATGAATCGGTAAAAGAATATCATGCCGTCATGCGTCTGGGGGTGACCACAGATACCCAGGATCTAACGGGCAAGGTGCTGTTCGAAAAAGAATTTGATTCCGTAACCGAGGCAAAGCTTGTCGCTGCATTCGCCGATTTCACGGGACCCATTTCCCAGATCCCTCCCATGTTTTCCGCCGTAAAACAAGGCGGAGTTCCCTTGTATAAAAAAGCACGTCGTGGCGAGGAAGTTGAGCGACTGCCGCGTCAGATCATAATTTCGTCACTCTCTGTTGACCATTTCAAACTACCGTTTGTTACTTTTACCGTCAGTTGTTCACGGGGAACGTATGTTCGTACACTGGCCAACGATCTTGGGACTGCGCTTGGTTGCGGGGCTCATCTGACAGAACTTCGCCGGTTGAGAAGCGGCCTGTTTACCGAGAATATGGCAATTTCCTTGGAATTACTGCAAAAAGACCTTGTCGAAGGAAATTTGTCCGATAAACTTATTTCACCGTTGCAGGCACTGTCGCATCTTCCGATTCTAACACTTACCGATGCAGGTGCCAAAAATGTCGGATTTGGTCGATCACCGGCCAACAGCGACTTTGAGACTTATCCTGAGGGGGGCATTTCTATCGGCCAAACGGTTCTTCTTGTTCATCGGAATACTCTGCTGGCAATTGGTTCCGGGGAAGATTCAACGGGTTCCGATAGAGAGAAAACTGTTCGTCTTTTAAGGGTTTTCGCCTAGGTTTTCCTTTACACCACAGGGCATTTATGGTAGAAAAAAGAGCCTTCGCCGAATAATTGAGTTGAATAAAAAATACATTTTTTCTTGAAAGGGGGTGCGAAGAATGCTGGTAACCGAAAAGAAGCAGGAAATCATTGAGACCCATAAGCGTCACGAGAACGATACCGGTTCTCCTGAAGTGCAAATAGCGATTCTCACTGAGAGAATTTTGTATTTAACGGAACATTTCAAGGTTCACAAGAAGGATCATCACAGCCGCCGCGGTTTGTTGAAGATCGTTGGTCAGAGAAGACGGCTACTCGATTACTTGAAGAGTAAGGACGTTGAGAGATATCGTGCTATTATTGCCAAATTAGGCATCAGGAGATAGTAAAAGGCAGTATATCTCTAGAATATTGAGAGATATATTGCCTTTCTTTTATTATGACGGGCTTTATGCCCGTTCGTTTTTTTATGTTGGGGGCGCGGGTAAAATTACTAACACGATAATGTTTATCTTTTGTTAGTGCTTTTATCGACGGCCCCAACAGAAACACAATGGCTAGGAGGCCGTAACAATGAAAAAGACAGTACAAGCAGAAATTCAAGGAAAAACAATATCCATCGAAACTGGGTGGATGGCAAAACAGGCAAGCGGATCAGTCGTAGTCCGAAGCGGTGATTCAATGGTTCTGGTGACGGCAGTTGCTGCTAAAGCTGCTAAAGAAGGCCAGGGCTTTTTCCCTCTTACCGTAAATTATCAGGAAAAAACCTATGCCGGCGGCAAAATTCCCGGTGGTTTTTTCAAGCGTGAAGGACGTCCCTCTGAAAGCGAAACTCTTACCTGCCGATTGATCGACAGACCCATCCGGCCCCTGTTCCCTGAGCATTTCCTCAATGAAACCCAGATTATGGCAACCGTTGTTTCTGCTGATCGTGATAATGATACCGGTATTCTTTCCATTATCGGTGCTTCAGCAGCACTTACCGTTTCCGACATACCATTCATGGGACCGATTGCCGGCGTCAGGGTAGGTAGGGTTGATGGCAATTTCATTTGCAACCCTACGGCTGAAGAACTTGAAAAAAGTGATATAGACATTGTTGTGGCCGGCAGCAAAGAAGCGGTTATGATGGTCGAGGGTGGCGCGAATATTGTCAGTGAGCAGGTTATGCTTGATGCAATTTTCTTCGGCCATGAAGCAATACAGCCGATTATTGCTGCCCAGGAAGAGTTGCAAAAGATTGTTGGCGTACCGAAACGGGAGGTCGTTGCTCCGTCTCAGGATGAAGCTTTGAAAGCACGGGTTGCTGAAGTTGCCCTTGAAAATATCAAGGCGGCCGTAAAAATTAAAACAAAGGCCGATCGAAAGAACCGTCTTGCGGCCATAAAAGAAGAAACTATTGCTGCCCTTCAAGCAGATTTTGAAGGACGTGAAGCTGAAATTGCCGATTTTCTTTCCGATCTGGAGTATCAGCTGGTACGTGAAAACGTTGCTAAAGACGGCGAGCGTATCGACGGGCGCGACACGAAAACCATCAGGAAAATCACCTCAGAAGTCGGGTTGCTGCCTCGCGCTCATGGTTCTGCGCTGTTTACCCGGGGTGAAACCCAGTCCCTGGTTGCGGCAACACTCGGCACGAGCGTTGATGAGCAACGGATCGACTCACTGTACGGTGAATCGAAAAAACGCTTTCTGCTGCACTACAATTTTCCCCCGTATTCCGTGGGCGAGACCAGTATGCGCCTCGCACCGGGACGTCGCGAAATAGGGCATGGCGCTCTTGCCGAGCGGGCTCTGGCAAAAGTTCTTCCTTCTTACGATGATTTTCCTTATACCATCAGGATTGTGTCCGAGATTCTTGAAAGCAATGGTTCTTCTTCGATGGCATCCGTTTGTGGCGGGGCGCTTTCCATGATGGATGCGGGTATTCCGCTGAAAGCTCCAGTTGCGGGAATCGCAATGGGCCTTATCAAGGAAGGTGATGCCGTGGTTATCCTGTCGGATATCCTTGGTGACGAAGATCATCTCGGTGATATGGATTTCAAGGTTGCCGGAACAGCCGAGGGTGTGACAGCATTGCAGATGGATATCAAGATTTCCGGGGTCTCCCGTGAAATCATGAAAGAAGCCTTGGAACAAGCTCGTGAGGGCAGACTCCATATCCTTGATAGAATGACTGAGGCGCTGTCTGAGCCACGCAAGGAAATGTCACCCTATGCACCGAGGATCACGACCATTTACGTCAAGACTGACAAGATACGCGACGTTATCGGGTCCGGCGGCAAGAACGTTCGTGGTATCACTGAGGCAACCGGTGTAACAATCGACATCGAGGATACCGGTAAGATCAATATTGCCAGCCATGATATGGCTGCTTGCGAAAAGGCAATCAAGATGATTCGCGATCTGACTGCCGAGGCGGAAGAAGGCAAGCTCTATATGGGAACCGTTAAGAAGGTTATGGATTTCGGTGCATTTGTCGAAATTTTCCCCGGGACTGACGGACTTGTTCACATCTCTGAACTTGATACCGAGCGAGTGAAAACCGTGACTGATGTTCTTCGCGAGGGTGACAAGGTTCTTGTTAAATGCATCGGTATTGATAAACAGGGCAAGATCAAGCTTTCCCGCAAAGAAGCTCTCGGGTCAACTCTTCCGGAATAATACTGATTCCGCTGGAATATAGTCTTTTCAGGGGTATAGTTACTACATGATCACAAAGTCGGTGTTACAAAATGGAATACGGGTAATCAGTGAAACGATACCCCACTCACATTCCGTTTCGATCGGGATATGGCTTGCAAACGGCTCTCGTCATGATCGTAGAGAGATCAATGGTGCCGCCCATTTCATTGAACACCTGCTTTTCAAAGGAACAGCAAAAAGAAACGCTTTGGACATCGCCCGCGAAATTGATTCCGTGGGCGGTGTCCTGAACGCGTTTACCTGTCGGGAATATGTTTGCTACTATGCAAAAGTTCTTGACCAAGCCCTGCCCAGGGCAGTTGATCTGTTGGCCGACATCTTTCTGCATTCACTGTTCGATGCCAATGAAATCGAAAAGGAAAGAAAAGTTGTCCTTCAAGAAATCTGGATGTTGAAGGACAGTCCGGACAATTATATCCACGACCTGTATTGCCAGAATTTCTGGAAAGCGCATCCACTTGGAATGTCGATTATTGGATCTGAAGAGACTGTCGGCAGGCTCTCCCGGGACATTCTGCTGGATTTCAAAAAAGATCGTTTCCGCGCAGAAGACATCATCATTGCAGCTGCAGGCAATGTCGTCCACAATGATCTGTTGAGCCTTCTGGAAAGTCTCTTTGCCGACGTCACTCCAGGCACCTACGAAAAAGATGAATTTTTACCCACCTATGCAAAACAGGTAAATGTAAGCACCAAAGATCTCGAGCAGGTACATCTTTGCCTCGGCACAAAGGCTCTTCCTCAAAACAGCCCGAAACGTTATGTCGGTTACATTGTCAATACCATCCTCGGCGGAAGTATCAGTTCCCGACTTTTTCAGGAAATTCGTGAGAAGAGGGGATTGGCATATTCCGTTTACTCCTATATTCTCTCCCATTCCGATGCCGGAACATTTGTCATTTATGCCGGCACGAAGAAAGAGAAGCTCATTCAGGTTGTCGAACTGATTCTGCAGCTTATGAAGGATTTTAAAACCGTGCCGGTCACATCGGCAGAGTTGCTTTTTGCAGTTGAACATTTGAAGGGTAATCTTCTTCTGTCTTTGGAAAGTACCGATAACAGGATGACAAAGCTTGCGAAAAATGAAATCTATTTTGCTCGACAAGTGGCAATTCCCGAGATAATTACTGCCCTGGAACGGGTAACTCCTCAGGATGTAATGGATTTCTGTAATGAAATTTTTCAGGATTCAAGCTTGGCGCTGGAACTGATGGGCAAGCTGGATTCACAGTCCATTTCATCCTCCACCATTTCCCTCTAATACCTCATGAACGACTCCCTCACCATTAATGTTCTACGCCTTCGCACTGGCAGCGTAAATAAGTTGCCTGGTTATATGACTGCCCATTCGGCGGGAATGGATCTGTATGCCGATCTGTCCCACGATACCCTGCTTTCTCCCGGAGAGCGAGCTATGATTCCTACGGGCATTGCCATTGAACTTCCTGACGGTTACGAAGCACAAATACGTCCCCGCAGCGGTCTTGCAATACGTCATGGAATTACCTTGGTAAATTCTCCCGGCACGATTGACCCTGACTACAGAGGTGAGATTGCGGTTATCGTGATAAATCATGGTAGCGAACCTTTTATCATCAAGTCCGGAGATAGAATTGCGCAAATGGTATTTACACGCTTTGTAAGGGTAGAATTAGTCGAAGTCCCCGAGTTGAACAAAACCGCCAGAGGCGAGGGCGGCTTCGGCCATACGGGAAAATCCTGAACCGTTTTCACCGTTGAAAACGGTGCGGAGTCTCAATGGCTCCGCTTTTCGCATTGCCTCGTCAGTCATGTCAGGTTTGGAGCAAATTGCTGCGCTATCGTAGTCTTGGCTCAGACCCTCCGGAAAGGGGATAGAGAAATTATGCAGGATCCACGAATCAGGGAAATGGCCGATGTTCTTGTCAACTATTCTACGCGGGTAAAAAAGAACGATGTCGTGTTGATAAGTGCTTCTGGAACGGCATGTCTGCCGTTAGTGAAAGAAGTCTACGCACAGTGTCTCAGCAGGGGCGCAAAATACGTTGAGTACGAATTTTCGGTTCCTGAGATCAATCGAATTTTCTTTAACAGTGCCGACAAGAAGCAGGTTTCGTTTTTTCCTGGCCACAAACTTGATTTCATGAAGCAGGTAACGGTTTATATAGGAATTGGTTCTGCCGAGAACTCCATGGCTCTGGCACAGGCTGATCAAGGTGCAATGATAACTCATTCTAAAGTTGTGCGGCCGATAATTGATTGGCGCGTCAGGAATACCCGTTGGGTGGTGACCCGTTTTCCTACTCACGGCTCTGCCCAGGAAGCACGCATGAGTCTTGATGAGTATGAAGATTATCTCTTTTCTGCTTGTTGTATCGATTGGCGGTCTGAATCGCGTAAACAGGAAAAGCTGAAGAAATTGATGGACAAGGCTGAACGAGTGCGCATCATCTCGTCGGATACTGATATTTCTTTCAGTATCAAAGGGTTCCAGGGGATTAAGTGTGACGGCCGCTTAAATGTTCCTGATGGAGAAGTGTTCACCGCGCCCGTTCGTGACTCAGTCGAGGGGTATATCACCTATAACTGCCCGTCAGTGTATCAAGGCAAGGAATTCAATAATGTACGATTTGAATTCTCCAGGGGAAAGATAGTAAAGGCTTCCTCATCTTCGTCAACCGAGTTTCTGAACCGTATCCTCGACACGGATGATGGCGCGCGCTATATCGGTGAGTTCGCTATTGGGGTAAATCCCAAAATTCGCGTTCCGATGAGGAATATCCTGTTTGATGAAAAAATATTCGGTTCGATTCATTTAACTCCCGGACAATGCTATGATGAATGCGATAACGGTAATCGTTCCGCAGTTCACTGGGACTTGGTGAAGATTCTTACTGGTGATGGTGAAATCTGGTTTGACAACACATTGATTCAGAAGGACGGGCTTTTTGTCCACCAGTCTCTTCTGGATCTGAATCCGGGTGATTGAAATGATTATTGAAATAAACCCTAACAATCCCCAGCCACGGCTGATTTCGAAGATCGTCGACATCCTTGAAGGTGGCGGAGTTATTGCCTATCCCACCGACACCACATACGGAATCGGCTGTAGTATAATGAGTAAGCGCGGAATTGAACGGATCTACTCCATCAAACAACGCGACAAGAAAAAACCCTTTTCCTTTATTTGCAGTGACCTCTCCGATATTTCTCGCTATGCCAAGGTAAGCAATTACCAGTACAAGGTAATGAAGCGCCTTCTTCCCGGTGCTTTTACTTTTGTGCTTAACGCCTCGAATACAGTTCCTGGCCTACTCGTTACCAAACAGAAAACCGTTGGCATCAGAATTCCAGACAACAAAATATGTCTTGCAATCGTTCAGGCCTTGGGGCATCCCATTATTACCACCAGTGCCAATCGAGCAGGCGAAGAACCGATTGGTGACCCTATAGCCGTTGAAAATGAGCTGGGAAAACAGTTGGACATCGTCGTTGACGGCGGTACCCTTTCCGCTGCGGTCAGTTCGGTTGTCAGCCTGATAGATGATATTCCCCTTGTGCTCCGCAAAGGGGTAGGGGATGTGAGCTGGTGTGAGTAGTTACTGCCGAAAGCTGTTCCTCCTGACAGGAATAGAGGGTGACGGCATATTTAGCGATCTGCCGTGGACAGGTTTTCATAATGAATAACTTCTCTTTTACTGTTTCAAAACCACTTCGATATATTGCCTTTTCTGGTTGGTTGGTCACGATTTTCTGGTTGTCGCTTGTGCCGGCACCTCCTGCTCTGGAAACAAATATATTTGGCTGGGACAAGCTCCTTCATGCTGCCGCATATGGGTGCCTTACCGGTATCGGCGGATGGGCGCTGGCAGGATCTGCACCTCTCAAACGAAACAGGTGGGCCATGATTGCCGGGGCTGCCTTTTCCTTTGGCATTATAATGGAGCTGCTCCAGAAGGTCTGTACGGAAACGAGAACCGCCGAGATCTGGGATCTCCTTGCCAACGGGGTCGGAGCCGGTGTTGTGCTGCTTGGTGTCTTGTTGGTCGAAGCTTACAAACATCGCCACTCAGAGCGTGACGGAAATTGAACGAAAGAATGTATAACTTCGCTATATCAATATTTTCAGGTAAACAATGGAAGGTATTATGCTGAAAGCTGTTATTTTTGATTTTGATGGTGTAATCGTCGACACTGAACCGATCCATTATGAGGCCTTCCAGAATGTTCTTCAACCACTCGGCCTCGGCTACACTTGGGATGAGTATCTTGATAAGTATATCGGATTTGATGATCGAGACGCTTTTCGGGAGGCTTTTTCGAGTGAGGGAAAGACCTTGGGTGATGCGTTGTTAAGTGATCTTATCAACCGCAAGGCAGAAGTGTTCGAAAAAATCGTACAGCAGGGAGTGCAACCATATCCAGGCGTGATTGAGTTGGTGAAGGCCATTTCCGGCAAGCTTCCGCTTGCCCTTTGCAGTGGTGCTTTGCAACGCGACATTACACCGATACTGGAACAATTCGGGCTTCAGGAGGCGTTTAATGTAGTTATTACCGCTGACGATGTTCGTGCCAGCAAGCCGGATCCTGAAAGTTATTTACTATCATTACAGCGCCTACAACAAGTATTTCCCGTTACGTCAATTCTTCCGGAGGAGTGTATTGCAATCGAAGACACACCCGCTGGGATAGCATCTGCTGTGAGCGCCGGCATCAATGTCCTTGCTGTTACCAACAGTTATCAAGCGGAACGCCTCGAAGGTGCCATTCACATAACGGATTCTCTGGAAAATGTGACAATTGCTGTCTTACAAAAGATACTTGCCTGTTAATGGCGCTATTCAACGGAATATTTTCCGTTACAGTAGCAAAACAATCGGTTCTCAGGGATGGATAAGGGGTAGGTTGGTCAGAAGAATTGTGCCGTCTGCCATTACAATCTTGCGAATAAAGCTTTTCTTCCGTGCAGCAATAATTCTGGGAGCAACCCTCTGGGCACGAGAAGGATCATCGAGAAATTCAGCAGTTATGTTTTGCCCTTCGAGCCAGGCCTCGAAATGGAGGTGCGGTCCCGTCGATCTCCCGGTCGAACCAGTAAGGGCTATGGTTGTATTTCCATCAACTCGGTCTCCGCTACTAACCAAGTTGATACTATTATGGGCATAAACGGTTGTCATTCCTCGATCATGCTCTATGATGACAATATTGCCATAACCACCTCTTACGCCACTGTAGGTAATGACACCAGGGGCAACCGGCTTTACCGGAGTTCTTTCCGCTACGGCAATATCTACGCCTTTATGGTTCCGTAACAATCCATTGATCGGGTCATATCGCAAGCCGACTGGCGATGATATAATTCCGTTTACCGGAAGTGCTGATGGACGTGACTTT
The DNA here is from genome assembly GCA_028683555.1 of Geobacteraceae bacterium. Taxonomy (GTDB): domain Bacteria; phylum Desulfobacterota; class Desulfuromonadia; order Geobacterales; family Geobacteraceae; genus RPRC01. Next base: position 11,911 of record JAQUHN010000070.1, read on the forward strand.
GTTGCCAGAATCTTGTTTTTCACGTCAGGACTGTTTTGACCGGCTTTGACAAATCTTTTCTCGCTCGATTTTTTTGCGGTCTTTTGCAACTTACGTGGCTCGCGGATTATAAGCACAGATTTCCTATGTATCGGCGCATCAGTATAACATTCAACGCCGTCCTTAGAAATGTATCGGTAGACATCGGCAGCGGCTTCATGCGTGGCAAAAAACATGATTATTAAAAGCAAAGAGCTCAGGATTTTCAACGTTAAATTTCCTTGACTGCTACGGATGAGATCGATATCGGCTTTTTAATCTGCAAAGTCACCGTTATATTTATAGCGGCAACAAAATGATTTTGCAAGAATACTCGGTAGTTTAAATGCTTTATTGCGGAAACCGGTAACAAGAAGAAGGAGAATACCCCGAATGCGAATTGCTATAGTCGGTGCGGGTGCATTAGGTCTCTATTATGGTGCCGTACTGCAAAGATCGGGAAACGATGTATACTTTTTGCTGCGTAGTGATTATGAAGCAATAACGACGCGCGGTTTAACTGTCCATTCCGTCAACGGTGACTTTCACCTTCAAGCGGTTAAAGGCTTCCGCTCTCCAACTGAAATAGGAATAGTAGACCTTGTTCTAGTGGGGTTGAAGACATTTGCAAATCAGTTTTTCTCTGAACTCATTACCCCGCTCATCGGGGAGACAACCCGTATTCTTACTCTGCAGAACGGTTTGGGAAATGAAGAGCAGCTTGCGGCCCTTTTTGGGGAGGACAAAATCCTTGGTGGAGTGGCGTATCTCTGCTCCAATCGTGGCAAGCCAGGCGTTGTGCATCACTTGAGCGAAGGACGTATCTTGCTCGGAGAATATCTTCCTGCTTCGGGCACCATTACCGAAGACATCGCATCCTGTTTCCGTGCCGCAGGAGTAGAATGTCGTGTTGTTTCCGACCTGAAGCGCGCACGATGGGAAAAACTCGTCTGGAATATCCCTTTCAACGGTCTCTGTGCTTTAACCTTGAAACCGGTTGACGCCCTGTTGTGTTTTGACCTGACCCGCTGCTTGGTCCGCGACATTATGGAAGAAGTCATTGCCGCTGCAAATGCGCAAGTTCTCGTGAAGAACATCCCGTTATCGCTTGCCGATAAAATGGTGGATTCATCTCAGAAAATGGGGCAGTATAAGCCATCGATGTTGATAGATCGTCTTGAGAGGCGGCCATTGGAGCTTGATGCTATATTCGGGGTCCCGCTTCGGCTTGCTGCAAAAAGAAACGTGCCGATGCCTCACGTTCAACAGATCTTTGCACTACTGCAATTGGTCGAAAAAGATTAAATATTCATCTTGCAGGAATATCGCGACATCCCGCTCTTTCTGTTTTGCACAAAATACAACCAATCATATCATTATTGCTTATTATTTAGGCTGTGAAATAATTCACTACTGCTAACAAGACGTGTAACTGCCTGATTTAATGGAGCTGTTAAATTTACTTTTGTTTGGGCAAACTATTTGCAAACAACTTGTGAATCAAAACTTCTATTCCCTGGTCAGGCACCCGATACAACTGTGGTATGTTTAAAAATTTACTGAGGGGGTGATTCAGTTGAAAAAAGTCGAAGCTATTATCAAACCGTTCAAGCTGGATGAGGTCAAAGAGGCTCTCAACGAGATTGGAATCCAGGGGATTACCGTTAGTGAAGTAAAAGGGTTTGGCCGGCAAAAAGGTCACACGGAACTGTACCGTGGAGCTGAGTATGTTGTTGATTTTATTCCGAAGATAAAGATGGAAATTATTGTCGGTGACGACCTGGTAACAAAGGTGGTCGAGACTATAGAACAAGCGGCAAAAACCGGACGTATTGGTGATGGCAAAATATTTGTAACCACCGTGGAAGAGGTTGTTCGTATCAGAACCGGTGAACGGGGACAAGACGCAATTTAATTGCGTCGATTTAACTTTATAAAGGAGAAAGTGAATGACACCGCAAGAAGTGATTAAATTTGCACAAGACAATGGCGCACTCATGGTAGATTTCAAGTTTATGGATTTCATTGGTATCTGGCAGCACTTCAGCGTGCCCATCAGCGAATTCGATGCCGACGTATTTGAAGACGGTCTGGGCTTCGACGGTTCTTCCATTCGTGGTTGGCAACCGATTCATGCATCTGACATGATCATTCTTCCTGACTGCACTACTGCAAAGATGGATCCTTTCACCGCAATTCCTACCTTGAGCCTGATCTGCAACATTTTCGATCCGATAACCAAGGAAGGTTACTCCCGTGATCCGCGTAACATCGCAAAAAAAGCAGAAGCCTACCTGAAAGCCTCCGGTATCGGCGATACAGCATACTTCGGACCTGAAGCTGAATTCTTCATTTTTGACGATGTACGCTACGATTCAAGCTCAAATCAGTCGTTCTATGCTGTTGACTCTTCAGAAGGCGCATGGAACACCGGTCGTGAAGAGTTCCCCAACCTCGGTTATAAACCGCGGCACAAGGAAGGCTATTTCCCGGTATCTCCGACCGACTCCCAGAACGACTTGCGCAACGAAATGGTCATGGAACTGCAGAATGTGGGTATTCGTATCGAGTGCCAGCATCACGAAGTTGCTACCGGTGGTCAGGCTGAGATCGATATGCGCTTCGCCTCCATGTTAGACATGGCCGACATGCTCCAATGGTTCAAATATGTCATCAAGAACGTAGCGTTGCGCAATGGCAAGACTGTTACCTTCATGCCGAAACCTCTTTATGGTGACAATGGCTCTGGTATGCACACCCACGTGTCCATCTGGAAAGACGGTACCAACCTCTTTGCTGGTGACAAGTACGGTGGACTTTCCCAGATGGCCCTCTGGTACATTGGTGGTATCATCAAGCATGCTAAGGCACTCTGCGCCTTAACCAACCCGACTACCAACTCTTACAAGCGTCTTGTCCCGGGATTTGAAGCTCCGGTCAACATGTGCTATTCCAGTAGAAACCGTTCTGCAGCTCTTCGTATCCCCATGTTCTCCACCAATCCGAAGTCTAAGCGTGTTGAGTTCAGAACTCCGGATCCGTCCTGCAATGGTTACCTGGCTTTCGCTGCTATTTTGATGGCCGGTCTCGACGGGATCGAAAACAAGATCGATCCGGGTCAGCCGCTTGACAAGGACATTTACGGACTTTCTCCGGAAGAGCTTACCGGTATCCCTTCAGCACCGGGCAGCCTAGAGGAAGCCTTGCAGGCACTGAAGGATGACCATGAGTTCCTCCTGAAAGGTGACGTATTCACTGCTGATGTCATCGAAAAATGGATCGAGTACAAGACCGAAGCAGAAGTAAATGCAGTTCGCATGCGTCCGGTGCCGATGGAGTTCGAGCTGTACTACGATATCTAGTTTTTTGAATCTGCATCAATACAAGAAAGGCGGGAGCAATCCCGCCTTTTTTGTATGGTACAGGCTACTCAAACTGTTTCTGTCCGGCACTCGTTGACATTCATAGATCAATCTGTTAAAAATATTCGATTTATCCTCAATTAAAGCAGTTGAAAAGGGCCATGGAAAACTTTTTATTTAAACTCTCGATTATGCTTGTTCCTGGTATCTTTGCAGTTGTCTGCCATGAGGTATCTCATGGTTATATCGCCTACAAATTTGGTGATCCAACAGCAAAATCAATGGGGCGTTTAACGCTCAACCCCTTCAAGCATATCGACCCAATCGGTCTGCTGATGTTGTTTGTCATTAAAATCGGGTGGGCTAAACCGGTTCCTGTTAATTTTAATAATTTACATAACCCGAAAAGAGATATGATTTGGGTGGCCGCAGCAGGGCCAATCACCAATATTCTTCTGGCTACAGTCTCTGCCTTGCTGATAAGGGGGATTATAGAGATTTTCGTATTTGTCCCTTTGTACCTTGCCGAACCTATACTCTTGATGCTGGTGTTCTCGGTCTTTATCAATCTGGTGTTAGCAATATTCAACCTGATTCCCGTACCGCCGCTTGATGGGGGCAGGGTCGTCGTCGGTTTTTTGCCATACCGTCTTTCAATGGCATACTCCAGAATTGAGCCTTTCGGAATGATTGGAATTATTCTTGTTGTGATTCTTTTCCCCGCAATCTTATCCATGGTGATAGTGCCACCGCTTAACTTGGGGATCTATTTCCTGATTGGACCTGATGCGCTGGATTTTTTGATTAAAAACACATCCATAATTCGATTGGGTTTTTTACAATTTTAATATTTATGCCATCGAGACACTGTCTCACCTGAGGGAGTAATATAGTTCTAACTTGCCGGGAAACACCAATGGTTGTTGTTAGCTCAGCGAGCGGGAGTACATCTGGTGGATAATGAGTTACTCAGACACAGTACTGAAAAAA
>JAQUHN010000071.1 GCA_028683555.1 Geobacteraceae bacterium
GCGAATCCGGTGGCTGTACAGCTATGGACCTAGCGTTGATTCTCGAGATACAGATGTTGGGACGCGCGACTGGATTCGGCAAGCTCCTGTCAAGGGCGCTGACTTCGGGATCAGCGCTGGTCAGGTCCAACTCGACTGTAGTTGGCCCTCCAGGTGACGACATAATAGTGTACCGAGCGTCCTGGATCCAGAATACGTCCTGTAATGACGCCGTTGTCTTGGTAATGGTGGGATTTGTCAGGGTCACCTTTGGACCGTTAATAGTCACCAAAGTAGAGGGAGTGATGTGGTAAATATACCCTTCGAGGATTATGCTGTCGTGGTAGAGAGTGCGCCAATTCCCGTCAAGGTCTGACAACACAATCTCAAAAGGTCGCGGTTGGCCGGGCGTCAACCCCACCCGATACTGCTCTTCACCGTTATCCCAGCAATGTTGTGGCCAACTTCTGACAATCGAGGCCTCAGGGAATGAACCGACGAGGATCGCTCCTTCAAAATTCTTGAAAGAGCCACGAATTGCCTTAAAAAATTCTCTAAGTGCAAGCAGCGTCTTACCGTCTTGGTGATTTGGCCCACTATAGGGAGTCATTTCCAGAAATTTTGCTTCGCGACCTTCACGGTGCAAATCACTCTTGAAGGTAAGGAGTCGCTGTAGAAGATCATCTCTGACATATCGACTTTCGTCCAGATGGTCGAAAAGTCGAGACTCAACGATTACCACGACCAGTTTCCTACTGGAATCGACCGGCTCAGAGGGTTGATCGAACGACCTATTTTTGAGCCAAAGGTGTTGCAGGAGTGCTATTTCCCTGACACCATCGCCATCCAGATCGTAGCCATTGTATGCCGTCACAATGTCTTGAAACGTATTCATAGGCAACACCTCCTTCAAATGAGCAAGCTCAGAAATAGTTACGGGGTGTAGCTTATAGCGCAGGTTCAATAGTTTCGAAATTTGCTTGTCAGGAAGGTAATAATATCCACGTAATTAATATTCGTCAATTCAATTATATTTACAAATCATTTTACTTTCTTGAAGGCCTTCAAGAAACCCTGGGAGTCAGAGGAGCTACCCATGAAAAGCCTCCCGTCAAGCGACAAAAACATTTCCCATGCAAGATAAACAGTTTTTTCACTTGTGGAACCTGACCTACCAGCTACCATTTTCCGCACCAATACCGCAAAAATCAGCAAAACAGGGAAGTGCCCCTACTTTCCGGTCTAGCGATATTTTTATCAACCCTAAGGGGTCACAATCCTGTGGGATCAAAAAAAAGAGGGGGGGGACGCTAAAGGGTCGGGATCTCAACGGCCTGTTGCCAAACAACTTTCCAAGACCAGCTCAGATGTCATGCCGTGAAATGAATCCGTAATTATCATTGATTCATGCTCTTTAAAAAAATTGCCCTACATTCAACTCAAAAGACATAAGGCAGCATTTATTAGCGAACCAATCGCCGTTCTAGCTGTTTTTGTCGTTATTTGCCTGCCGTTATTCCACCACGCCAGAAAACGCTCTGGCATTACGCTTGATGGGCTTGTGCACCTTTGAGGACAATGAAGAAAACTAGCCTGATCAGTTTATTGTCGCGTCGCAAAAGATTCAACGCGACCTGTCTGCAATACATGAATGACTCGAAAGAAGCGTTAGGTGAGTTTGCCTGTGCTTGGCAGGAGGCGAGCCGAGTTTCTTCGATGCTTCAATGTGTAATAGAGCATCGCCACGGCCAAGACAAACGGACTGAGGAGAAGGTAAAGTCCGGCATAACCGAAATAGGGTATTCCGGCGCCGACGAGGTATGCCCCCGCCCCCAGCCCGATATCGAGAAAGGTAAAGTAGGTTGCGGTTACGGCGCTTATCCGGTGCGGAGGCGAGTGCTGCACGGCAAGTGTCAAGAGAGCGGGAACAGCAGCGCCGTAAGCGAATCCGATCAGAACGGCCGCCGAGAGCATGGCTGACGAGGAACCAGCAGCGCCGAGCAGAAACAAACCAAGCGCCAGGAACGCGATGGAGGGATAGATGACAACGTCCGGGCCGAACCTGTCAAAGATGCGGCCGGTGAAAACCCTTGAGCCTATCGAACAGGTTGCCAGCACAACAAAGAAATACGCAGCGGCCGTCTGCAATCCGATGCTGACGGCGTAGACGGTTACGAACGTTATGACCGCGGCATAGGCGAAAGACAGCAGCAGTACAATACTCGAAACCGGCAGAGCCCGCGCTTCAATAAGATTTCGCAAGGCGAAACGGCCGACTGCAGCCTGTTCGGCAGCAGGCTGTTCGCGAACGGGTATCAGCAGAGAAATTATGAAGCCGACCAGGGCGATAGCCGTGCAGAAGATAAAAACCCCAACGAACCCGAATGATCCCGCCAACTTGAGACCGATGAAGGGACCAACGGCATTGCCGGCGGTAACCACCATGGTTATATACCCCAGCCCCTCCCCCTTTCTACTGAACGGGGCGATTCTACTTCCCAGTGCATTTATGCTGGTATTGACGACGGCAAAACATGCCCCGCTGCAGAAACGGATCACCAATACCATCACCGTCGAATCGGTCAGAAGAAACAGGCAATTGGAAAACATGAACAGAAATCCGCTGACGAGCAGCACGTTTCTGACGCCGAACAGGGCTTCAAAACGGCTTGTCTGCGCCCGGAACAGAACCGAAGCGAGCAGAAAAAAGGCATTGACCAATCCGGCGACCACCAGGGAACCGTGAAGCTCTTCAAGTACATAGACCGGCAATATGGGCAGGTAGAGAGAATAGGGAATGAAAATAAGAAAGGATGCCACTAAAGTGAGCGTGAAGGGCTTCGTCCACAAGGCATCTCCGTTCGCCGCCGAGCCGGTTCTTGTACTGGCTTGATTCACAGGACACCTGTTTCCATGAATTGCAGGGCATTTTCGCGCATGTTCGCCAGCAGGCTTCGCAATTCGTTTTTCTTTTCTTCGGCAAACCCGGCAAGGAGCGCCTCCCGGTGTTTCCTGATGATCTTTTCCCATTCCGGATAAAGACGCAGCGCCTCTTCACTCAGAGACACCTCCTTGGTACGCCGGTCCGTTCCTTCGATCCTGTCAATAAAACCTTTCCGTTCGAGCCTGATCAGACTTTTGGTTATTGCCGGCGGTTCAATATGGAGCAAGAGCGCCAAAGTGCGCTGGGTCTGCGGTCCGTTGAGTTTCAATACGCGTAGTATGCTCCACTCCGAACTGAATAATCCCCACGGTTCAAGCAACCGGTTGATCCCTTTGGCCACGATCCGGGTCGTTTGATACAGGTTATGCAACAATGCGTCCGAGGTATTCACTTGCCTCCCCCCACAAAATAGTTAACCAGTTAACTAACTGACCGAAATGTACCAACCGCCAGTCGTCATGTCAACACTTCGCAGGAGCCAACAGGATTTTTTCGTTTTATACATGGGAATTCCAGCGATGCTCTTGCTTCCGGGACTCCTGATACTTTCTTGCCTCAGAGCATCAGGAACCATCCGACCACATCTAAAAATCTTCCCAAGAGCGAAATATCGAATCGATAAGCAAGCGGTCAAACTACTCAACAAGACGTCGGCGATCATCATCGTCGAGAAATATTCCTGATCATTCGATCCTTCGAACGAGAACATGCGGCAGCAAGCCTGGTATGTCGAGGCGGGGTTGTCGTGGTATTGGCCAAACATTACATGAAGTACAACTTAATTCAACCAGGCCAATACACGAAAGTAATAATGTCCCAGAATCCTCCGTCTAACAAAGAAGAACGGCATCGCACTATGCCAGACCTACAAGTGGTTGGGTCAAAGTGCCTTGATCAAACGAACCGACAGCGATAAGCTATACACGAATGCATCGTTAAAGGGAAAGCCCACAAAAGGTCCGAATACGAATGCAAGGATGTCACTGGTCAGCACCTCGAAAGACACCTTGATCAAACGGACAAAGGCACTTCACGGCAATCCGTATGACGGACATACGCTGAAAGAGGAACTGGCTCTGGCAGAACAGCTAACCGACTGGCGCCCGAGAATACCTGGTGTGATAGAGGCTACCGGGAAGAACCCACGGGCTGATTACGGAGGCATGGATGAAATATTCATTACTGCTGACGCCGCTGCAAATCAATCAACTGAACCTGCCGAACAGAATTGTGATGCCGCCGATGGTCACGTTCCTGGCAAAAGATGATGGGCTGGTAACCCAGGCGCATCTCGATCATTATGAACGCTCTGCAGGTCCTGGATTGATTATCGTAGAAGGTACGGCGGTCCTGCCGGAAGGGAGGGTCAGCAAACGCCAGCTTGGCATTTACAGCGATCGGCATATCGATGGGCTGACACAGTTAGCAAGGAATATCAAAACCAATGGAGCTGTTGCCGCGATACAGATTCATCATGTCGGAGCAACCGCCTTCGCAATAACACAAAAACAGAAGTACCAGCAACTTCCGATGATCCTGTTCCGATTATTGAAACAGCAGCTAATGACAGCCGGTCTGTTTCGTATCCAGGAGGCTTTTCAAAATGCTGCCCGCAGAGCGATAGAAGCAGGGTTTGACATCGTTGAACTCCATGGAGCTCACGGGTACCTGTTCAGCCAATTTCTCTCCCCCCTGAAGAATTGGCGATTAGATCAATATGGCGGCAGCCTGGAAAATCGCAGGCGCCTTCTCCTCGAAGTATTCCGTGCGACCTACCGGCTGGCCGCTGATAAAGCCCTGGTTACCTGCAGGCTTGGCATTGCAGATGGGCATAGGAGGGGATTATCCCTTTCAGACGGACTTTCTACCGCCGCCCTTTTGGAAAGGGAGGGAGCAAAACTTCTTGATGTATCCTGCGGCAGTGGAACCCCTGATTACCTCCGACCGGAAAAAAGCCGATACTCCGACAGGCTGCACTTGGCCCATCGGGCTAAATCGGTTTTACAGATACCGGTAATTGGCGGCGGCGGGATCCGCCACCCGGATCTTGCGGAGCAGGCTCTTGAGGATGGTATGGCGGACCTGATTTACATTGGACGGGGAATCCTGGCAGACCCCTCTTGGGCGAGAAAGACAGTTGAAGGCAAAGCGGAGTCGATAGTGCTTTGCCGGGGATGCAGGCCCTGTTTTCACTTGACCGACTCCTCACGATGTCCTGCCCGACGCCATAAGCAAAACTGACGCGCACAGACATTCCCCTAAGCGAAATCACCAGTCCGTTCGCTTCCCCGGCCACACGGGTGGGTTCAAGATAGAGTCCGTTTTCACGGCCTGCAATTAACCGGCTTAATTTTATTGGCAACTCAGATAGGCGGCGATTCGCTCTTTCGCAAGGAACTTCATTGCCTTGTCGACTCTTTGTGAGATAGTTTTCTCCGGCACCTTGGGATCAAGCTTGAAAGCTTCGGTATTTTCCTTCGCGTCATAGGGAAAGACAATGACCTCATCGAAGCGAGCGGTTTTCAGGAACTGCAGTGTGTCATCAAAATCATTCTCGGTTTCGGTCGGAAAACCGGCAATGATCTGACTGGTCAGTCGAATCTTAGGGTTAACCTCCCTTATCATGGAAAGTGCCTGAAATATTTCTTCAGCGGTATGACTTCTTTTCATCAACGCAAGAATCCGGTCATTTCCTGACTGCACGGGACAAAGAATACTCTTGATCTTATCCGACATCAAAATATCAAGCAGTTGGTCCCTGAACATGACCACCCAATTCGGGTGAATCTCTTCAATGTGAAGACTGGGCCGGCAGTGGTTACCGTACCCTGCAACCCTGTCCGCCTCATTCACCAGGGCCGAAAGGAGTTCCGGGAAGGAGCCGCTAATGTCCTGGCCATATGCGCCCACATCGTCACCTAGGATTATGAAATTATTATATCCATTCAGGATTCCTTCCCTGAATTCCATGACAACATTCTCCACGGGCTTGCTCCTGACCCGGCCAATGGCATACTTTATTGCACAATAACTGCAACTACCTAGACATCCTCTGCTGGTAAACAGATAAAAGTTTCCGGGATTTTTCCGTAACTTGTTGCCGGCGTACGTGGCCACCCTCTTAAAAAACTGCTTAGAAAATTCAAAATCCGTCACAAATTTACCCACGGCATCCTTCCACTGAGAATGGTTGATGAAACCAGGTATGACGTTCGACTCTTTTATCTCACTGAATTTGTATCGTATGCCACTGAATCGACTGTCGATTTCATCGACATTCCGGGGTGACACATAGTCGTAGTTGAACCTTTCCAGGTATTTATTCGGGGCAATATCCGGCAAACACCCGTAAACAAGCATTTGGGCCCTGTTATGTCCCAATTGATCCAGACGGGACAGGGAGTGTTCCTCTTCCTCCTTCTTGAAGGCACAGGTCGTAACAACAATATAATCAGCTTTTTTGGGGTCCTTCACGATCGTAAAACCGTTCAGGATGAAGTAACGGTGAAACTTGGTAACATCAAGCTTTCTTCTTGTGCAGCCGAAGCTTTCGATATAAACTTTCATCTTAGCTCTTCCTTTATCCTCGCTGAGGGATAAATCGGCGGATTTATTCCTCAGTTAGCCTACCAGTCCGTACTGTCAACCTATCTCTCCACCATTAAAACTAAACACAACTACATCGGTAAATTCTATCACCACAGCTTTTTCACCAGACCGACAAACAGCTCCTGGTAAAACTTGACCAGTAAAAAGACCGAACTCACCGAAGAATTTTATCCTTCGGCAGCTCGGCCATCTTAATAATTAGTTTCCATCCGGAAACCCCGGATTTGAACCTATTGGTTTTCAATTCGGAAACGAGGGATTTTTTGTCCTGGCAAGGAAATCAAGGAGTTGCGCAGAGACGTACCCAGGTACGCCGCACAAGTAAGCCCGCGGATTGACACAGCCAGGGCGAAAAAGAACCGTTTCATAATGAAAACTAATTAAGACCCGCGCTTTCCGCTCTCTCAATACAGGGAGATTGGCTTTATCGGGAAACAATTAATACCATCAGATTGTTTATTTTCAAGTAAAAGTCTATCACTTGTCGAGTGCCTGTCAATCCACATCAATCTCAAATAATTCCGAATGATTCAGTGATTCCAGGGACATAGTGCTATTTCAAGTCAATACGGCTTTCACTGGAATCATGCCCCCCGGATTGCCCGGTGTTTTATCTCGTCTTTGATCCAAGCTGATTCCTGAGGGTTTCATTTTCCTGCCTTAATAATGCATTTTCCTTTTTCAACACATCATTTTCCTTTTTGAGACGCTCAAGTTCAGGTTCTGCTGGTTCAGCTTTTACGGGTTGAACTACACTCCGGGCATCATTCTCGGGAGCGGCAAACACCTTGCCACTGGTTTCAACTTCAGGGGCCCCTTCATCTTTCTGCAGAATGTACTCCGTGCCGATACAAACGCAACCGTGAGGACTACAGGTATTACAGGGAACATACCAATATTGCTCTGCAATTACTTCTTTTACAGAGGAGCCTACGATTTTCCACCCCCCGGAAAGCAGCGATTTCACATCAGGGCCTGATCTTCTACTACACTTGTCGCTACACCGCTCTGATCCGGTGCCCGATTCGTACTTGATGCTCTCGGTATTGAATACCAGTTTCTTCTCGGCTGCATTTACCAGAGTCGTCGAGAACAAAAGGATCGATGAAATACCGGCAAGACAGAGTGCGGTGTTCTTCATATTTTTTGCCTCCGTGGTAATCGGTTGAAAGCGGACAGAAGCAGCCAGGATCAGGTCTTGAAATATCATATTTCAAAACCGGGCTTCCATGCCCCGTGCAGAACCGTCTCAGTAGATGCTCAGGTCCCGGCTCTCGGCAATCTTGCCATGATACCCGGCCGCGCGGATTTCCTTCTCAATGGTTCCAAAGGGAAGGTCTTTGCTCCCAAGCATGTGTATGGGGACCAGCAGCTTGGGCTTTGCCTCGCCGGCAATTTGAGCGAGTTGCCTTGTCGAAGTGTGAAAGGCCTGCAGGTACTTCTGCGTCTCAGGCGGCACGTTGTCATACTTGGCCATTGCATAGACTTCGTGGATCAGCAGGTCGGCGTTGCGGGCCTGCTCGATAAGGGACTTGTCCGGTGAAGTATCGCCGGAAAGCACGATCGTCTTGTCAGGGGTTACGAACGTGAAGCCGAAGGAATTGGGGAACGAGCCATGTTTGACCTTGAAGGCAGTCACCGTTACCAGGGAATCCTTGTAGATGAGCCCCGGTTCGATTTCATGGACGTTCGGCGTCACGGTCTTCAGATTGGTGCGCTGGAGGCCCTCCGTGCGGACCTCGATGTCGAGGGCATAGGCCTTGAGCAGGTTCTCGGTCATGTCCCGGGTTCCTGCCGGACCGTAGACTTCCAGGGGCTTGACCCTGTGGTCCCATGGCGTCAGCATGACATCCGGATAGCCGAGCGTGTGGTCTGAATGGAGATGAGTAAGGAAGAGGATGTTGAGGCCGGTTATGCTCAGCCCTTCCACACCTTTTTCCCGGTACGCCTTTGTCGCCTGGCGAACACAGCCCGTGCCGCTGTCGACCAGGTATGCGTGGCCGTCCACCACCACGGCAATCGCCGGACCGGACCGGTCCGGATCGGGAACGGGGCTTCCAGTGCCGAGAAGAACGATCTTGGTCCTGGCAGCCCCGGCCATACCCGGCGAGGGGAGCAGGCACAATGAAAGCAACACGAGGACAGAGAGAAACAAGCAAGCTTTCGAAATAGCCATTGTCATGACACTCCTTTCGTCCACGAAATTTCAGGGGTGGTCAGATATCGACTTTCCGTGCTGTTGATCGCCGTGCTGACCGTCGTGCCGTGCAAGCCAGAGGTTTGTGCCATCTCCTTCAACAGCCAGCCATGTATTACATGGCCGATGAGCACCAGACGGTTGTGTTGCTTTTTCGTAACATCGCTGCCGGGTGGGATAAGTTCCACAACTGTGGAGAGACACCGTTCAGGTGCCGAGAGGAGTCCCCTGGTAAACCGCAGCCGGGCTTTCTATACATAATAGCAGCGCAATGTAAGGACTATACTCAGGAAAAATGATATTTCAAGCCCTGATCCCAATTCGGGTTTCGGTAATCTTGCGTGATCGTAGTGTGTCGCATCACCGTTAATGATTTCCGTGCCTGGCGATCACCACCAGGGTGCAGGTCATGCCCGCGGCCAGGGGCGTGTTTTCGGGTATCCTGTCGATATTCACCCGCACCGGCACCCGCTGGGCGAGACGAACCCAGTTGAATACCGGGTTGACATCGGCGAGCAGCTCGCGTCCGGTTGGATTGTCGCGATCCGTAATCCCCCGGGAGAGGCTTGCCACGTGACCCGGCAGCGTGGTGTCCGATCCCAGCAGCCGTATCTCCACCGGGTCGCCGGGCTGAATGAGCGGCAGCTTGTTTTCCTCGAAATAGCCGTAAACCCAGAAGGAGTCCTTGTCGATTACCGCGAGCCGGGGCACTCCCGCCGAGACGTAATCACCGGCATATACGGCCAGGTTGGTTACGTACCCGTCTACCGGGGATCTCACCTCGGTGCGTTGCAGGTTGAGTTTTGCCAGGTCCCGTTCCGCCCTGGCCTCTTGGTAGAGCGCCTCGGCCGTGTCGGCCAGGGCACTGGAGTTTTCCCTGTTTTCATGGGAAACGACCTCGCTCCCCAGTTCCGCGCGCCGCTGTGCTTCCCGGCGCCGCATCTCCCGTTCGGCCTCGCGTGCCGCCAGGTGCGCTTCCGCTTGGGCCAACGCAAGCCGATACCGTTCCTGGTCAATGGTGAACAGCAGGTCGCCCTTGCGGACCAGCTGATTGTCATGCACCGCCATGGCGACGACTCTCCCGGACACATCGGGCGCCACGTTGATGACACTGGCGCGCACACGCCCGTCCCGGGTCCAGGGGGAGTTCATGTAGCGGTTCCACAGTGCGATGCTGACCAGCACGGCCAGGGAGAAAACGGTGACGGTGACGGCTATTTTTGCGGACAGTTTCAGTTTCGTATTTTGCATGGGACAACCTTCCGGGCTTATGAGAATGATGAACGTGATCAGTGCAGAGTCAAGAGGCCGAGAATACCGAAAATGCAGACAAAAACGCTGACCCGGAACAGGGGAGGATGCCAGACGTGCCGGTAAAGGCCCAACCTGGCAAAGATCTTGTCGAATACGGCCTGAAGGGCGATGCTGAGAAGAAAAGCCAGCAGCAGAGTGGGTACCAGGGCATCAAGCAGGGCGAATTCACGAGGCATACAGTCGAACTCCTTCTCGTGCCGGTTCCGCTTCCCCCGCGTCCGTCATCGGTGTCGATTCGTTGTCGAGCAGGATGAGGCGAATGCAGTGCAGGGAGGTACAGACCGAACCGAAACGGGTTTTGTAATTTTCCTGTTCCGCGGCTTCACGGAATGTGCACAAGGTATCTTCCACCATGGCAAGGGCGGCAGAGCGGTGTTGCGGGATCGGCCGGCGGAACAGCCTTTCAACGGCGTGGATACAGGAGTTCACCTGTTTTTTGTACGTTGTCCGGGGAAGAGCCCCACTGTCGCGGCGCAGCTGGATCACGGCCCGGCCTGTTTCCAAGACGGAAAACATCCAGTCGACGATATAGCTATCGAACGGGTCTTCGGCTTTTCCCGTTGCCGCTATTTTCTGCATGATGTCGCGGGTTCCGCTTTCGAAACGCAGCGCCAGGCCCGGTAACGGCGCGAAACATGCCAGGTGTAACTGGCGCCGCAGCAAGAGGGGGATGCGGCGCTTGAACCACGGTGAAGTGACCGGGG
The DNA here is from genome assembly GCA_028683555.1 of Geobacteraceae bacterium. GTDB lineage: Bacteria > Desulfobacterota > Desulfuromonadia > Geobacterales > Geobacteraceae > RPRC01. The sequence goes on from JAQUHN010000071.1 coordinate 10,748, forward strand.
CAAAGATGGCGAACATGGCCGCCGCGCCTGCCTGTCCGAGCAGTTGCGACCAGCCGAAGTTGATGAGTTTGACCGGGTCGTAGCGCATGGTATTGCCGGGGTCGATCATGAAACAAAACATGCAGCAAAACCCGAGGCCGATCATCATGGTTTTTCGATTCAGGCTCAACAGCCAGGCGCTGAACAGCAGAAAAGGCCCCAAGACCGCGCACAACAGCACGAATCCGTTCATCGCCGGAAGAATGAAGAACTTGCAGACGAAGGAAACCGGCAAAGCGATACATCCGCCGAGCAGACCCGCGTTGATGGCCCGGGCGGGATCCGGGGCCGGGGCGAACAGGGAGCAGGCTATGGCCACCATCATGACTCCGCTGGCGCCGTAGGACCAGCCGGTAACTATCCAGAAAGCCGCAACCAGCATCACCGCCAGCATGGCGCGCACGCCGTTCAGGATCGCCAGGGCCGGATCCGTCCGGTAAACGAAATGGATTTCGTTGCGAGACTCCTCGTCAGGCGGCTTCGAATCGAGGGACTCATAGTTCCTGGCGTAGTCGTGCAGTTCCCCGATAAAGCGCCGGACAAGTTCCGCGCCGGTGTCGAAATCCAAGCAAGCGTGATCGTCCGGATTACTCCCCAGCAAAGTGCGCGACTCCCCGACACGATATTTCAGCTGTGCCCGAAATCCGGCAATTTCCCGGGCGCTTGCAAGAGCCGCCTGGTCGGAGAAAGTACCGTTGCGGTTCTGCAGCAGGGCAACATCCAGGGCCGCCAACAGACAACCCAGGGCGGGAGCGGCCCGGGAGCCGGAGCGGCGCAGCCGCTGCAGTAGCCGGTAAAGCGAGTGTGCCGTCGTCGACATAGCCATGAAATCGGCGTTGAGGCGACGCAGGCGAACGTCCCTGCCGCGAAATTCGCTGGCTTCCCAGTAAGCCGCACCCCGCAATGATTCGAGCGACAGTGCATTGCTGATGAAGCGCAGGTGTATTCGCTTGATATCCCCTGCTTCCGCCTTTCCGGCAAAAAGCCGCTGCGCGAAACCCGTGAATTCCGTATAGCAGCCCCTCACCGCGCCGGTTATCGAGGATCCCAGGTGTGACGGAAAGACGAGGTCGCTGACCAGCCCCGCGCACAAGATCCCGACCACTACCTCGGTGAACCGGTTGACGGCATAGGTAAAGAAGGACGCGGGCTGCGACACGACCGCCATCCCTATCATAGCCGCGGTGTACCCCGCCAGCACGAATGCATAGCACCGGAAGTTCCGCAGCAGCGTTGCTCCGGCCGTGCACACCCCGATCCACAGCGCCAGGCCGAGCAGGAACAGGACCCGTTCCTGGGGGAAGAGCGCGAACAGCACCAGGCAGGCCACTGCGCCGCCCAGGGTGCCTAGTATCCGGTAGAGGCTCTTCGTCAGCACCAGGCCGCTTTGCTGCTGCATGATGAGATAGACGGTGATGATGGCGGTCACCGGCTGACCCAGCTCGAAGCGCATGGATAGCCACATGGCAAGCAAGGCGGCCAGGGTTGTCTTGCCGATGAACAGCCACTGGACCGCTTCACCGGCGGCACATGCCGACAGTGCCCGCGCCGGACCAGCCAGGCGCGATTCGAGGAAGTAACGGAACCCGGCCTTCATGACTGGTCCGCCGGGACGGTTTTCGCGGCGAGAAAATCGGCTTCAGGCGGCGTTCCTCCCCCCAGCGCCTGCATCAGCAGTGCATGCGCGTCAAGACGACGGGCCTTGATGTGCGCGGTTCGCGTTGCCTCCACCAGTGTCTGGTTCTGGGCATTGAGAACCGACAGATAGTCGGTCAAGCCGCCGCGATAGGCACGCAGGGCAATCCGGTATGCGTTGTCAGCAAGTTTTTTCGCCCGGATGGCTTCGCTGCGCTGCTTTTCCAGTGAACACAGCGTTACCAGCTGGTTGGCTATCTCCTGCAGCGCCTGGAGCAGGGTCAGATTATAACTCTCCACCGCCATGTCGTACTGGGCGGTAGTCGCGCCGAGCCGGCTGCGCAAACGTCCTCCTTCAAAAATGGGCAGGCTGAGGGCCGGTGAGATGCCGTGCATCAGGGAAGTACCCGAAAAGAATTTGGCGAAGCCGATTGCCTGCCACCCCACAAAAGCGGCAATATTGATGTTCGGGTAGAATGCCGCCTTCGCCACCTTGATGTTTTCGGCTTCCGCTTCCGCCCTCCAGCGCTGGGCCGCCACATCGGGTCGTCGACCCACGAGCTCCGCCGGGAGCGTCGATGGAATGCCGATGGCGGCATGAAGATTGAGTTCGGGACGCAGGATTTTTTCGCCGTCGCCCGGCCCGTTTCCGGTCAACATGCTCAGCTCGCTGCACAGCAGCACGATTGTTTCTTCGATCCTTTCCAGTTCGGCGCGCGCCGCCGGTACGGGCGTTTCCGCCTGGCTCCGCTCGATTTCCGTTGCCAGCCCCGCGGCCAGCCGCCGTTCCGTTATGGACAGGATTTCCTCCCGTTGACGCAGGGTCGTCGTAGCGATATCGCGCAAAATATAGTGCAGCGACAAGCCGACATATTTCCGGACAACGGCGGTTTGCAGTAGGAGCTCGATTTCGCGTGCCTCGGCGCTCGCGACGCGGACGCTGTCTAGCGCCGCCGCCAGGGCCGCACGGTTCTTACCCCACAGATCAAGTTCGTAGCTGAGATCGAGGGTCGCCCGGTTGTTCCAGTACGTCTCCCCTGCATAGGGTGACCGGTAAAAATGATTTTCACTGAACTGCTCGCGGGTAAACACAGCCGAACCGTTTACCTCCGGCATCAGGGGGGCTTTTGCCCCGGCGGCCAGGAACCGCGCCCGCGCGACACGAGCCCGGGCACTGCGCAACGAAGGGTTCCCGGCAGTTGCGTCTTTCACCAGCCGGTCCAGTTGCGGGTCGCCGTACGCCTGCCACCAATCGGGTACCGGTTGAAAGGCGTCGCCGGTTGCCGCTTCGCGGATCGTACTGCCAAGGCTCAGGGCAGCGGCATCGATCATCTGCGCTTCGGGGGCCAGGCCGATCGGCAGCCTGGCACAACCGCCCAGGAGCATGATTGTCGCGGTTATTATCAAACACGTGAGGGGCGCCGCTTTCGTTAGGGAGTCTAGGAGGGATTTAAAGGTTTTTTTCATTGCTGTTCCGGTAGGCCCTGCCGGGGGTCGAAAGCCCGGCCGAAGCAAGAGGCAAGAGGACAGGGAGCCATACTATTGATGTGGCAATAATTGTCATGACATATAAATGTGCAAAAAAAAATCAGTTCAGGTTGCCGGTAAACCGTTCCAGCAGACTTCCCAGAAGAGTGATCTCCTCGGCAGTGAATCCCTTCATGCTGCTTTTGTGCAATTTTCGGATCACCGGCAGAAGCTCTTCCCTGAGGCGTTTACCCTCGTCCGTGAGAAAGACCAGGAAGGCTCTTCTGTCTCTTGGGGCGGGCAACCTGCGGATCAATCCCTTGTGTTCCATCTTGTCGAGGATGCGGGTGGTATTGGGCTGGTCTTTCACTATTCGTTCCGCAAGCTCACGCTGGCAGACACCCTCCTCAATCGAGAGACGGTTGAGAACGACCCATTGTTCGGGTGTAACATCGAATGGCTTGAGCTGTTTCCAAACTTCGCCCTTGTACCGTAATCCGGCAATACTGATCAGGTAGCCTATGCTTGCGTTCAATTTGAAATCATTCGCGTCAGCCATGTGCGCATATATACTTGTCACGACAACTAATGTCAAGGTGTTTTGTGAATATGATCCACTTTGGAACTCATACCCGACGTTCCAATGTATTTACGTAGTAAAGTGCAAGAATACCACTAGTTGTCCCCCCCATTTCCTGAGCGTTTCCATTTTTTTTGCATTCTGCTATTCTCTTATCAAGGAGAAACGCAAATTTCCAAGACGATTGTGCCGAAAGGCGATTCATGCGGAGGCGTTATGAAGATTTCTCTGCTGTTGGTTGCAATGCTCACGGTCGCGGGATGCGCTCCGTATCTTTCTTCCGCGCCATTCCCCCTGGAAGTGTCCGACCCGATAAGCGTAAGGCAATGCCGACTGGTCGGCAAATATCCGGGACCTTATGGCTACAAGTTCTGGGGCCCGCCTCCGGTACTTGGCGATTTCAAATACCGGACCGCCGTCAAGGCCAGGGAAGCCGGGGCGACGCACATTTTCTGGCGGGAGGATACCAGGGGGTATTATGGCCAGACCAGGGTCACCGGGTACGCCTTCGATTGCACCGGCATTGCCATGCCAAAATACTACGAGGACCTTGAGCCGTACTGATGGCTTCTCAGCTTCGAGCGCTTTCCAGGACTTCCCCCTTTTGCAGCAACGGCAAACCATGCGTACTTTCTTAATCTTACGTATTAGTTGGCAGTTCCCGTCTTAACGGGAGCGGGCATTTTGTAGCGACCACTTACGAGCGACTGATAGGGTCCATAGAGCCTGGCTGCGAAACGGAACCCTGCCGGCGGCGGTGGTAAAGAAGAAGTTCTTGGCGTTTACGGCCGCTGTCTCGGAGCTCGAATCCGGATCGATAAGGAATTTTGCGGCCGGGAAAGGGACGAACATCGCCTTTTTCCCCGTGACGGACGTGTCATGAGAAAAAAGAATTAAGTCTTGAAAAACCAGTTTTCCGTACTATTGATCACTTTACTGACCGTCGTGTAATGCACGCCGAGGGCTGGCGCTATCTCCTTCAGCCGGAAGCCGTATTTTCTGTGGGCGAGAAGTATCAAACGATTGCGATCTTTTTTGAAAAACTTCCGGGTGGGATACGTTCCGCAAGGGAGGGGCGGTCGGCAGGTCGCTGCTCCACGGGTACTGCTCCGGAAGCTCTACCATGACTGCTCGCACCGGGTTCAGCACCACGTAACGGCACAGCTCAAGGAGGTGGCTCTCTTTCTCCTATACCTCGAAAAAACTGATTCTTCAAGAGATGACCCTTAAGCCTGCGAATATATTTCTAATGTATTGGCCACCCATGACGATAATTAATATATTGAACCATGAGCGAACCGGACAGACGGGATAACCATGAAAATTTCGGGCAGCAAGCCTTCGTCAATGAGACCCAGAGAAAACAGGGGCGATGTTACGCGGAGGGGTGGCGCATCAGTATTTTTCGGCGAATTGAACAAGCTGGAAGAGAAGCAGCGGGATACCGAAAAACAGGCGCTGGAAGATCTGAGGGCCAAGCTTTTCGATGCGGGTGACAGACTGGAACAGGACCCGTCACCCGCCAATTTGGCGGCATTCCGCGAACTGATAGGAACCTTCGCCAAAAAGGCGACATCCATGGCGTATCGGTTCGAATCCATGGGAGGCTACATTGGAAGCGAACTTGGTCTCGTTAGCGTCATCGACAAGGAAGTTGACGAACTGTTGCGCCTCGTGATG
>JAQUHN010000072.1 GCA_028683555.1 Geobacteraceae bacterium
TCTCGCCCCCGCCAAAGTCATGCACTTTTCACAAAAAAAACCGGGTGTCGAATATCTGGTGATATTTCGGCGTCCCGGCTGTCTTCGTGAGACCCTGTAGGCTTTCCGTCCCACCCTCGCGGATGGTTTAGTATTATCGTCTATCAGTCTATGAATCTGTTTGTTTCAAAACTGTTCGGCAGTTTTTATAAAAGCTTTAGTCAACAATTCGTAATTTTGAACATCTTCCCGTCCCGGCCAGAATCATGCACCTTCCACAAAAAAAACCGGGTGTCGAATATCTGGTGATATTTCGGCGACCCGGCTGTCTTCGTGAGACCCTGTAGGCTTTCCGTCCCACCCTCGCGGATGGTTTAGTATTATCGTCTATCAGACTATAAAGTTTTCTCGCCAGAAAACTATTCGGTATTTTGTACCGAAACTTTAAACAGCGATTCGATAGTTCGGAATTTTTTCGTATGTGTCGTATGTGATGAAGCGTCCACAAAAAAACCGGGAGTCGAATATCTGGTGATATTTCGGCGACCCGGCTGTCTCGGTGAGACCCTGTAGGCTTTCCGCCCCATCCTCGCGGATGGTTTAGTATTATCGTCTTTCACCTGAGTATGTTGTGCTTTGCCGGGGTGCACCTTAAATCAAAGAACTCTGAGGTACAACATAAATTTTCATAACGAGCGGCAAAATAATTAACTTACTGCAACATAAATCACATTTTCTTGTTACAAATTTATTACAGCATTTTTTGTGCCAGATCTTCATACAAACTCAAACTTCAGCAAATCGCCGGTTCACACCACCGCAAGAAAGGAAATATATATTCGTGACCTAGTGGAGGCAACATGTCGCTGACATTTTTCGTCACCCGGTAATAACGTAAAGTGACAAGAGATGCCACCGCAAGCAAATTGTCGGAGAAACTTCTTATTGCTGAATCATCACTGTGCCGACCTGCCCCATCAAAAGCGCCAGGAAACAATGTCCAACCTACCGACGAAACCATGCATCATTGCTTTCAACAACAGCAAAGCATAACCTGCAACAAAAAAGCCGGCTGCCAAATATCATTCAGATATTTCAGCGCCCCTGCAAAACAGACGACCTTGCCATGCCACTTGCACTACAACTGTCTTCTCATAAGAAGTTTCCGGATTGCGGTCTTTGCCGGCATCTCCCGCACCGGTTCCACGACACATAAAATTCCGACCTAACGCCGCCCTCCTGCTCCGTGCCCATACCCAGAACGTGGATTCCAGTTACCATAATAATTCGGATAGTGCTTACGGCACGAGAAATACCGGTTCAGACTCGGGTTGACGTGCCAGACCAGATAGGCAGAATAATAACCTTAACATGGGTAGCAATAAATGGGGTTATTGCGGCGCCCTGATTGCCTGGCCTAACCTTACCAACCCGAAACCTGTTTTCCGACGTCGACAAACTTGCAGGCGAGACCGGCCGAATACTTTCTGAGCTTATCGATCATCATCAAACGTGTAGTCAAATAAAGTGCAAAGAATACGCATAATGGTTATTCAACAGATTTTCTTATCGTTTTTGGTCTGGAATACGGTAGAATAAATCACAGCCATGCTCTAAAGTATCTCGACAAAGGCACACGCGAGGTGACACACATTCCTTGAAAATCGGAAGACCTGCTTTCTGTCAGTCAGGTGATAGTACCAAAATCATTTTACCAGTATGTTGCTATCGGGTGCGAAATCGAAAAAGTCGCCATGAAAACTGATATTTTCCTGACGGGAGCAAAGTGTGCCGTTCGCAAAAAAATGAAGCTGCTCCGCAAAAGAGAAAGGAATTACCGACAGCACATCTTCAAACACTGTCGCTTGCTTGATTTTTCGATACCCGATCGACAACGCCGCGATTGCTTGGCAAAGTTAATAAGGTATACTAACTGAAAAAGCTATTTCTATATATTTCCCAATTTCAGAAAACTAACACCAGAGGAAACAACAATGAACAACAAAATATCTTGCAAAGAACTTTATCAGTGGATCACGGATGGACGCACAATCTTTATCATTGACACTCTGCCACCGGAGTTCTATGAATCGCGCCACATCCCAGGGGCACGAAATGCCTGTATTTATGAAATGAATTTTCTCGATACGGTTCAGGAAATAACTACAGACAAGAACGCCTGCATAGTTCTCTACGACTCAAGCGACCGATCACGGGCATCTGCCTGGGCAGCAGAAAAGTTATCAGCTATCGGCTTCAAGCAGATTCATGAACTCTCCGGAGGGATCGAAGAATGGGAAGGCACCGGCTATCCGGTCAATGTGGTAGGACCCGAACTGGAAGAAGAACCCGCCCTTTCCGATGGCGTCCACCCCATCGCCTGTGAGCGAAGCAGGTTGGAATGGACCGGCAGAAATGTTTTCAAGAAACATTTTGGCACAATCGCTGTTTCCGGCGGGGAAATCACCGTCAAAGACAACGAAATAACCGGTGGCTCGATCACCCTCGACATGCAAACCATCAAGAATTGCGACCTGCAAAACCAGGACGAGAACAGCCTCCTCATCCGGCATCTGAAATCCGATGATTTTTTTGCCGCGGAACGCTTTCCTACTGCACGCTTCGACCTTCTTGAATGCGGAATTCTGGTTGGCGCTACCCTTGGCTCGCCGAATTATTTCATCAAAGGAAAGCTTACCCTGAAAGAGATAACGAAAGAGGTTGCCATTCCCGCTATTATCGTTCCCGGCGAAAACGGATCCATCAGCGCACAGGCATGCTTTGACATCGATCGCACGGAATGGGGCGTCTGCTATGGTTCGGGAAAACTCTTCGAAAGGCTGGGCATGCACCTGGTTAACGACACTATTTCACTGGAACTGTTTATTACCACGACGTAATCATATTTTTTGGCCGGTTCCGGCGGTTCAGCATTTTCCGCCGGGACAGCCCCAGGCAAAAAATGCCCTCCCCGAGGAGAAGGGAGGGCCAAAGGAGGAGTTGTGCGAGGACTCAGGAAGGGATAACAAGACTCCCCACCTCAACGTCGGCAAGCATTGAAACACTCGGACCCTCCGACATAGCCTCAACCGTTCTCCGGCAGCCACCAATAGCATAGACCCTCTCTTCAACGCTTGTTGCAGCCAGCGACCACCTGTCGGTTAGAAGCGGAGTTTTTGCTTCCCACCTGTTCTTCACCGGATCATATTCCTCGACAATACCGATGGCAGCACAACTGTGAAGGCCACCGATAGCAAAAATTCTGCCTTCTGCTGAAACTGCGGCAAGAGACCTTCTTGGCGTAAGCATTGCCTCCCTTACCGCCCAAAAATTGGTAATAGGATTATATACCTCAAGCGTCGCAAGGTCTTCAGCACGGTTGTGAACGATTCCGCCCATGGCATAAATCTTTCCATCCCGCCCCGTGACCGCGGCAAGGTCATACCGCTTAGTGGGCATCGACTTCCGAATCGTCCAGACATGGGTCAGAGTATTGTACTCCTGCACCGTATCAATGGTCATTGCCGGAGCAACGTAACCTCCGAGCAGATAAATATTACCCATTTCCGTAACAGCAACGCCGGGACGCCAGCAACCGACGGGCATATCAGGCATCCTTGTCAGCGAACCGGTAACCGTATCATACATCTCCACGATCGTCGGCATCTGCATACCGATAGGCTCTCCGCCGAAGCTGAAAATCTTCCCCTCACTTGTTGCAGCAAACACCTGCCCTGTGGCACTGAAAGGATTCTGTTTCTGAAGCCAACAATTTAAAGAAGGATCATACACTTCAATATCGGCATCTTGGCCATCTTCGCAGACCCCACCGACAACCCAGATTTTGCCGGAAATGGCAAAAGAACCGGAGCACCTTCTCCCCTTGCGCAGATCTGTCGTTGGCGTCCATGCAATATCGTCCGTGAGAGGCAAGGCATCCATCCCACGACAGATATCCCACCAGTCAATGTTGGTCAGTTTTTGTCTTGCCTGCGGCATTGTCGACACATTTTCCTCCTTGCACCATCTTGGCACCGAAACTCCCAAGCCAGGAGCGGCAAACCTTTCGTCATGGCTTGGGAGCCTTTTCGGGTAAACTGTCATCTACGGTTTTTTATTCACTGCCGGAACCGGTTCAGAAGGAACCGGCGGTAACGTAGCAGGGGCAGCTTGGTCCGGGCTCTTTTTTATGCTCTCCTGCGGAGTGCCTTCTGCGGGCTGTCCTCCGAGTTTTTTGAGAGTTTCTCCCTGAAGCACGACCCTGTCACCCACATGAAAGTTTCCGTCATCCGGACGAATGATACTGAATTCCGAGCGGTCTGGGCTTGTCGGCTTGAGCGTCAGAGATGTCTGCGCAACCTCGGTTACAATCGCCTCCACGCCAAGCGGACTTCCCGACACAGGTTGTTTTGACACAATTTCAGAAGACCATGCCTTTGTCAAAAACAGCAAGGTCGACAAAACGAGCAAAAATGTCCCCAAACTTCCAAAATATTTCATACGTAACCTCCTGAGTTTTTCTCCCCTCTTGGCCAGGTAAAATTCCGGTAAGGCTGCTGAGCGGGAGGTCTTTGAACCGCGGCTTCAGGCTGGATAGTACACTCGAAAAGGATTCCCTTACAATCGGTCATACGGCCATTTATTTTGCCACATGAAAGAACTACTCCTTCCGGTTATTAAATCAAAGGCAAGAAGATGTAACTCTTACAGGCCATACCACTAAGAGACGAACGGTTGAACAAAGCATGCGTCACCAGATAATACAGTATCCGCGAAAATACATGCTGGTCTTTGGCTGACAGTCTAGATGCGGGGCAATCCGGCCAATTGTTTCGAATTACCCCGACAATGAAACGAAAAAACCGCAGGTGCGGTTCCATGGATTGCCCAATCAATACAGCAGCAGGGGGGTGCCCCGGCAGAACGGATGTGATCTTGATTGTTCGACAGAATCGGAGAGAAGTTTGATTTCAGGAAAGAAGCACGAAAACAAGAGAGTCGCCAACTGGAAACAGTGGATGGTGGCAACGCAGTTTTTCTAAGGAAAACGAGGATTTTTTGTCCCGACAGGAAACTTTTGCTTGCAAAAGTTGACAGCAAAGACTGCCCGTAGGGCGAGTCACAATCCAACATTTTGCGAGGCGCACACAGGCACACCGCACAAGCAGGCGCGCGGATTGACGTCAAGAGTGAAAAAACGGGCCGTTTTCGGATAAAAACTACTGGCCCTCGGGCATCAGCAATTTCAATGCTAGCGGCACCAATTGTGAGCGCCTGGAAACATTCACTTTACGAAAAATTCTACTTATGTGGGTTTTAACTGTCTGTTCGCTGATGCAGAGCCTGTCCGCAATCTCCCTGTTCATAAGCCCTTGGGAAATGAGGATAACGATCTCCCGCTCTTTCCTGCTAAAACTGGCGTCGGCTCCTGGCGAGCGTACCGATTCCGCATAATGGATAAGAGCCTTGACCTTGCGGTTATCAATCCAGACCTGACCTTCGCTTATCGCCTGAACCGCTTTTTTGAAGTGGGAAAGGTCGGAATCCTTCGCAAGCACGCCATCAATCTTATGGCTAAGAAGCAGAGATGTGATTTCCTCTTCGCCAAGGCCATAATCAATCAGAAGCACCTTTATCTCCGGATCAGATACAGGTGCTTCCCGGCGAAGGGAATGGCAGTCTGCAATAACGAAATTCGGGCAAAACGCTTCCAGAGGAGAGAAATCTGTAGAGACAAACAATTGGCATTCTTGATCTTCCCGCTCCAAGAGTTCCTTCAAGGCAGTACCCAGCAAGATACTGCTCAGGCTGATAAGAATCTTCATAAAGGCTCCTTACGCACATATCAATACCCACACCAACACCTTCCCGGGGAAAAAATGCGGATTGAAAGGAAGATAGTACCAGAGCCTCTATTAAAAGTACATAATGCATTCAGACCAAGGATGGACAACAGGCAGACCGTGATGGGAGCATGAGAAAAAACTGCCGGGCAGAGTACGACAAAGCGAGGCCTTTTCGGCAAGGACAGATCTTCTTTCAGTCGGTTGCTACCCCGCGCAGCAACGAGGTTCAAACTGATACCATGGACGGCGAAAGATCCAACAAGCGATCGGAAAGAGTGCTGATCTCATCAACAAGATTTCTGTCGATTTTCTTCAGCCAACGCTTCGGGATGCTTTCCATGCCATAATAAGCGCCTGCAAGCATCCCGGCAATAGCACCAGTGGTATCCGCGTCACCACCCTGGTTAACCGTTTCCACAAGACAGGACTCGAAATCCCTGGTTTTGAAGAAATAGTGAAAAACGGTCTGCATGGTATCAACCACGTACGCGGTGGCAAGCTTCCGATACGGTTCAAAACGGAAATTTTCGTAGCAGGACAGTAGACTTTCAAGTTCCCGTCGCAAACGAGGTTTCGAATAGCCCTGCAGTGACAGATGGACAAGCCTGCCGAGAGCAATACAAGCAGCATCGGAAAGGGGATGGTTATGGGTTAAATGGGCCTGCTGGATGGCATAACTTTCGAGCAGATCTTCGCTGCAGAAAGTACACAAAGCAACCGGAAGCATTCGCATGCAGGCGCCGTTGCCTGCGTCCCATTGATTAAATGGAGATTCAAGGATCCCCTTGAGCATGTAATTCCTGATACCGCGACGACAGGTATCCCCCACATCGATGGGTTTGGTGCGCAGCCACATTGCAAAAGATTCGGCAATTTCCGGCAGCAACCAGCCCCCTGCGGCATCGACGGCCCGTGCAATACAAAGGGACATCTCGGTATCGTCGGTAACCTGGCCCGGCTTCAGCCGAAGCCAGCCTCCGCCGATAATCTCCCGTACCGTTCCGTGCTTGGCGTTGATCTCTCCGGGAGTCATGAATTCAAGGCCAGCACCGAGGGCATCACCCACAGCTACACCGAGAAAAGCAGCCTTGGCCCTATTACGTATATCGCTGTTGGTCCCCGTACCAGTCATGACAAGACTCTTGCAATAAACACACCGCGACAAGTGGCGATGCTAACCGCCTGAAAACAAAACAAATCAATACTGTCTCTACAGAGAGCCAGCTCGCCCAGCACCGTTTCTGCCTACTATTTCAGCAGCTGCTCGTACATTTTAGGCGGCATAATACGCAAAGAATTTATCTCTCACCAGAAAAACACCAACAAAATCAACACATGTATAATATTTCAAATCTGGCACGCTTTCTGCCTTACAAACCGTAACGATGCAAGGACGCATTGAATTACTGGCAACGAAGCCCGACGAAGATATCTTCGCCGGGCTTTTTCCATTTCAGCCCCCTGATGACTCAGAAAGGAGACTACCATGGCAACAAGCTGCGCTCAGAAAAAAAATATTCAGGGACACCCCTGTTTTGGTGGCAACCACAAAAACAACGGCAGAATGCATCTGGCGGTAGCCCCCAAATGCAATATCAAATGCGGCTATTGCACACGCAGGCACGACTGCGCCAACGAATCCCGCCCCGGTGTCACCAGCAGGCTGCTGACACCCGAAGAAGCCATTGTCAAAGTCCGGGAAGTAATGGCAAGTGAGGTACTCGGACCGATAATAAAGGTCATCGGCATAGCAGGTCCCGGCGATCCCCTGGCAAATGAAGAGACCTTCCGGACTTTTGAACTCATTGACCGTGAATTCCCGCACCTTATCAAATGCATGAGCACCAATGGCCTTCTGCTGCCGGAAAACATCGACCGTCTTGAAGCACTGAATCTATGCAGTCTCACGGTGACATTGAATTCTCTCGACCCTGAAGTGGCCGGTAAAATTTATTCCCACATCCGCTATCAGGGAAAAACTTACACCGGCCGTGAAGGTGCCGAGATTCTCATTGCCAATCAGCTCAAAGGAATCGAACGGGCCGCTCGATATGGCATGACCGTCAAGGTCAACACGGTCCTTATCCCGGGACTCAACGATGAACAGATTCCCCACATAGCCAGAAGGATCAAAGAACTGGGGGCATCAGTTATGAACATAATGCCTCTCATCCCCCAGGCAGACTTTGCCCAAGTCGCCCCCCCTTCCCCGGAAAGACTGGAAGAGGTCCGCCAGGCTAACGAGCAGATCATCGGTCAGTTCAAGCACTGCCGCCAATGCCGCGCAGATGCCGTCGGGATTATCGGTCAGGACGTAACGCTTGGCAACTCCGGCTGCAGTACCGGCACAGCCTAAGCGTAACAACGACGCGATACGTACTAAAAAGCAAGCTGACCATTCGACTCCACCATTTGGCTTTTTTACATTATTGAAGGACGCGTAAAAAGACCTTGTCCTCTTTTGCAAGCCAGAACCAGAGGCGGTCAAGAAAGTCAAATTTGTTGAGCAGGCTGGAGCATGCATGGTCAAACCCCGGAAATATTTAGTGTCCATCCGGAAACCCCGGATGCAAAATCATTGGTTTTCAATTCGGGAACGAGGGATTCTTGTCCAGACAAAACTTTTATCTGCAAAAGTTGACAGCGAAGGCTGCCCGTAGGGCGAGTCCTCCGACCGATTCAAAATCAAGGGGTTGCGCGGAGCCGTACCCAAGTACGCCGCACAAGCCAGCCCGCTGATTGACACAACCAGGGCGGGAAAGAACCGTTTTTGAATAAAAACTATTTAACCAGCAAGGATGGTGATTGTCTTGTTCTGTAATGAAGATATTTGCGAGTTTGTCTCTCTCGCAGCAAACGAGGATTGGATCAGCGAAGCATGGGAACTGGATTTCCTGCGACAAACCTTTCCCTCGGGCTGCCTTGTCTGCAGGAACAAGGGAGTTCCGGTCGCGTTCCTCACCTCGATACGGTACCAAAAGAGCGGTTGGGTCGGCAACCTCCTAGTGCGCAAGGAGTGGCGGGGCAAGGGGCTTGGCCCTTCACTGCTCGCACGAGCCCTGGGAGTACTTGAAGAGGCAGGAACGCAGACTATCTGGCTCACCGCATCCGAGGCCGGGCGTCCCATTTACGAGCGCCGAAAGTTTACCGCCATCGACACCATCAACCGCTGGGAAGGCTGTGGTCGAATCGAAAACGGGTTCAGTAACAACTCTTTCAAGAAAATCATCGAACTGGATGAGGCAGGATGGGGAGATCAAAGGAAAGCCCTTCTCCGTGCAACCATCAACCGGGGAAGCGTATCTCTTCGGCCGGAAGGATTCATGGTACGCCAGAGATGGGGAAGTGCCATCCAACTGGGCCCATGGGGCAGCACAAACCCGGAAGCAGCAGCAGAACTTCTGATGCACAGTATAATGCCAGCGGAAAACGGCGCGCGTATATTTCTCGATGTTCCGTCGAAAAACCAGCATGCATCGGCGCTGCTACGCTCGGCAGGGTTCAGCATACGATCATCAACCACGCTTCTGTATCGGGGCGAAAAACCGGATTATGCGCCGGCAAAAATTTATGCCCTCGCCAGCATGGGAAGCATGGGATAATCAGGGCAAGAGGAAACCTACTTCCTGGTAACCCTGAACCCTGCCTTCTCCAGTGCCTGCAGGTCGACCTGACCCGTTGAAACCTTCTTTTCCACCTTTTCACTTTTCCCCGGCTTCGGCGGCTGAGATCCAGATCCTTCTGCCTCACGGATGGAAAGTGAAATCCTCTTTCGCTGCAGATCAACGGCCAGAACCTTGACCTTCACAATTTGGCCGACACTGACAGCATCGTTCGGATCCTTGATGAAGCGGTCCGCCAAGTGACTGACATGGACCAGGCCATCCTGATGAACTCCCACGTCGACGAATGCGCCAAATGCCGTTACATTGGTCACCACGCCCTGCAACACCATAGATTCCCGCAGGTCGGACATCTCGCGGACATCGTCGCGGAAAGCAGCAGCCTGAAACTCGCGCCGCGGATCCCTGCCCGGTTTTTTCAACTCTTCAAGAATATCCCGCAAAGTGGGAAGACCGACCTGATCGGTTACATACCGCTTCAGTTCGATACGCGAAACCAAGGACGGGTCGGCCACCAGATCAGCCAGCGAAACTCCCAGGTCAGAAGCCATGGTTTCAACAAGCGGATAGCGCTCGGGATGCACGGCTGAATTGTCCAGCGGATTGGCGCCCTCGCGGATGCGCAGGAAACCGGCGGACTGTTCAAAGGCCTTAGCACCGAAACGGGATACCGTGAGAAGTGCCTGGCGTGACGCAAATTTTCCGTGTTCGTCACGATGACGAACAATAGCTTTGGCAAGGGACGCGCCAAGTCCGGAAACATAGGAAAGGAGAGCCCAGGAAGCGGTATTCAGATCCACCCCGACAAAGTTCACGCACGACTCCACGATTGCATCGAGCGCCTTCTTCAAGTGAGCCTGACTCACATCATGCTGGTATTGCCCCACGCCGATACTCTTCGGATCTATCTTGACCAGTTCGGCAAGCGGGTCCTGCAGCCTTCGCCCGATAGAGATAGCGCCACGAACTGTAAGGTCAAGATCGGGGAACTCTTCCCGGGCAATGTCGGAAGCCGAATAGACACTGGCACCGGCTTCGTTTACCAGGACAACAGGAAGATGCCGGCCCGCCCCAGCCAGAGCATCCCGCACAAACTGCTCCGTTTCCCGACCGGCAGTACCGTTGCCCACGGCAATCATCTCCACGTCATGGGTCGTAAGGAGCTTGAGCAAGTCGCGACCGGCAGCCGCTGCCTTACCCTCGCCGGAATGGGGATAGACGGTGAGATGATCGAGAAAACGCCCAGTAGCATCCACCACCGCGGTCTTGCAACCGGTCCGCAACCCGGGGTCGACACCCAGCACCCGCTTTCCTCCGGCCGGCGGTGCCAGCAGAAGGTTCCGGAGGTTGTCGGCAAAGACCTTGATAGCCGCCTCATCGGCGCACTGCTTTGCATCCAGCCGCAGCTCTACTTCGATGGAAGGGGCCAGCAGTCTTTTATAGGCATCTTCGACAGCATGCGCCAGGAAAGGCGCACTGATACTTTCATTTATAATGACACGCTGTCGCAACCCGGCAATAATTTCCTCAATCGGCGCCAGAATCGAAAGAAACAACACCTCTTCCTTTTCTCCCCGCCGCATGGCCAGCATCCGGTGAGACGGCACATCTTTCAGCGGTTCGCGATAATCGTAATACATCTCGAACTTGGTAACCGCCTCTTTCTGATCCGCCGCGACCCGCGACACAAGCTGCCCCTGCTCCCAGGTAAGGCGGCGGACAAAAGCACGCAGGTCGGCATTCTCGGCAATTCGCTCGGCAAGAATGTGCCCGGCTCCTTCCAGCGCAGCCGCTGCATCGGGCACCTCACGCTGCGCAGCTATGAAAGGGAGTGCTGCCTGATCGAGCGTTGGCACAGTCAACTGCTGAGCGGCAATCAGGTCGGCCAGGGGTTCCAGGCCCCTCTCCCTGGCAATGGTGGCCTTTGTCCGGCGCTTCGGTTTAAAAGGAAGATAGAGATCCTCCAGTTCGGTTTTCTGTCGCGTCGACTGAATACGGTCTGTCAGTTCCGGCGTCAATTTACCCTGCTCGTCAATTGTCTTCAGAACCGTGACCTTACGTTCTTCCAGTTCGGTAAAATAGCCAAAACGGTCCTCGAGATCGCGGATCGCCACCTCGTCCAGTTCGCCGGTCTGCTCTTTACGGTAGCGGGCAATAAACGGGACGGTGGCACCCTCCTGCAGCAAGCCTACGGTGTTTTCCACCTGAAAACGCTTAAGTCCGCTCTCCTCGATCAACCAGGAAGTGATGAGAGAAAAATCTATGTCGGTTCGAGACATGAATACACCTTTCAGAATACTCTTTTCAGATATGTATGAATCGTGCGAGAAAAGACCTTTTCGACACCTCGGAGGCACGCCGGAATCGCCTGTCTTCCGCAAAGGGGACGAATACTAGCACAGAATGACAAAACTTGAAAAGGGGGCAATGTGCCTGATTTCAGCTTAACCCGTCTGTTCTTGTTCATAAAGCGGCTCGCCTGACACCTGGGTTTTCCATAGCCACCTACCATTGTTAGCTGGCGCACAAAAAAATACCCCACTAAATACTTGGTATTCAGTGGGGTATTAATTTTCGACAACTCACAAGTCAAGCGTCACGAGCCGGACCGGAGCTTTTCGTAGTGCAGCGAAAAACCGGATTAAATCTTTCTTACGTTTGCAGCCTGAAGACCTTTCGGGCCTTTGACCACATCAAACTCAACCCTATCACCTTCAGCAAGAGTTTTGAACCCTTCGCCGACGATGGCGGAAAAGTGACAAAATACATCTTCGCCATCTTCCTGCTCAAGAAAACCAAACCCCTTGCTGTCATTAAACCACTTTACAGTTCCGTTTACCATGTACGTACTTTCTCCCGATTGATATGTTTATTTATCAGGCATTATCCCGAACGCAGGTACCGTACCAGCTTTACACAATCAATGTCAAGCAATTAAAACGCTTTGAATTGCCCTGTGACTGGCGGAAAAACCATTTTATTTGCATAAAAATCAATGCTAAGCAAAGCAAACTTCTCAAACAACAATTAAAACTCGTAATATCAAGATATTACGCAACAGTGCCGAGTAATAAACTCGCCAACTGCAGCAAAAAAAGGTAAATATTCCTTGTTATTCAAGAAACAATCCTTCATTATAGAAAATACAAATCTTATGTAACAACCGACCTCTACACGTAACCGTACAAACATGGTGCTTATCTTTTCAGGCCAATCCTCCAAAAACGAGGTAAAAAACGATGACGCTTAAAACCGGAACTATTGTTAGTCACTCGGTTGCCCTTGAATGGGGCGCAGGCAAGGTAATCGAGATCACACCGACCTTGGCAACCATCGAGTTCAGCGACGGCAAGAGCAGAAAAATTGCCGCTTCCCATTTTCACACTTTGCAACCTGCCGAAGCATCCGCCTTCACTCCACCCGAAAAAACCGAACAAGCACGACCGGCAAAAAAACGGGCAACCGCCAAGTCCCCGAAAAAAAAGAAATAGCGCTCAAGAATCAAGACGCGACTAACCTCAAAGGTTGACACGGCTTCAATCTGCAACCCTATCCTGCCCCGAATAGCTGGGCTCCCGCTGCCCAACTTTCTCAACAGCACCTGTGGAAAACCTGTTGACAAGCATGTTGGAAAGCAGAAAAAGTCCCATTAATTCTAACGAGACCTTCAAATTGCCTAAATCATATTCAATCCACAAAAACCTTTATTTTCAGTAACTTATAATTTTATTAGCTAATTTCGGCTACTTACGCCGGATCCTGTTTGTGCTGACATTTTATCCAGCGAGCCCGCCAAAGTTATAAACATGCGATATATCAACAAGAATACAACACCATGCTTTGCTGAAAATATTTCTGCCATTTCACATAGTCCAGGCTGATTGCTTCAGGAATACCGAGACTCCCTGTCGGCCATAGTGCTCCCTCGGCGGGCAACTTCTACTACAGCGCTCAATCAAAGCCACGCCACCGGCTAAACCAGCGCAGCCCACCAGGCCGCGACCGGTACTGCAGCGGAACAAAGGGCCAGCAGGGCATTGCCGCGTGGGCCGGGGCGGCCAAATCGCTCCACAAGACACTCAACCGCCAGCCCCAGTATTATTCCAAAAAGAAAACCGAACAGATGGGCGCCGATATCGGTATTCTCCCCTTCGGTACCAAGCATTGCCAACAGGGCCAGCGCCCCGGCGACAGGAAGAAACCATCGTTTCCGCACCCGATCCCGTTCTCTAACCACCCGCACTGCAGCAAGGATACCGACTGCTCCGAACACCAAGGTGGAAGCTCCGACAGAAGTATGATAGGGAGGCTGATACCAGGCATTCGCCAGGGTGCCGAAGATGCCGGACATGAGAAGCAAACTCCATGCAAGACCGGACCCGAGGTCTCTACAGAGAAATACGATAAAAACCCCTCCAATGATGATATTTCCCACGAGATGCGTCACTCCGGAATGAAGGGTCAGCGCTGTAACTGTTCGCCACCACTGACCATCAAGAATTTTTGCCGATTGAGCGCTACCTAGCTCCATCCAGTTGACAGATGTATGACCAAATAGAGTGAAATTGAGGAGGGTCAGGTTATGGAATGTTGCCAGGAGCAACAGAACGGAAAGTGTCGCGAGAGTATTTTCCACCATTGGCGTCGGTTGCCGCGCTTTCGGTGGCCAGTTGCAGTTTTCCTCTTCAAAGCAGCGTAATTCTTGCAAGGCTGTGGCAAAGAATTCAGGCGGCACAAACAGGATCCAGCCACCATGATCCTGCACCGCGCGGCATGGAATGGCGCGGGATTCCAGAACCAGGGCCCAGAGAGAGACGCGTTGCGAGGAAAGAGTTTCCGTCGCCACAGAACAAGCTGTCAGATCAGCAGGGACTGCGCGCCACGGTTCCCGGTTCGTTTCGACATATTGCGTATCACTCTCCATAGGCACCGCTATCGAAAATCCCCCCCGCAAAGTACCAGGTAACGGCAACTAGAAAAGCACACACCATTAGCGACACTGTACCGCACCGACGATTCTGGCCGGCTTGAAAGGCTCTTCCTTATGGTAGCACTGCCGGACAACAGCATATCCACGGGGGCACAGCTTTTCCGCCTGCTCCTCCCAGTCACGGTGAAGGGTGCCGGAATTGAGATAGGCCATGGTCCCGTCATCATGCACTTCAAGTTCGATAGTGTCGGCAACCCGGGTAGTAGTGACGGTCTGCGAGCAGCCGAATAGCAACGGAAAAAGCAGCAGCGGAAAAACGTATCGTGTCATGAGTAGAACCCTCTTTCCTGAACCGGTATCACTGTTGCCATGCGGAAAAGGGATTTCCCGCAAGATAGGCGTTGTAATATCTTACATCACCGGTCACTTCCTGTCCAAGCCAGTCGGGAAGTTCCGGCACCTGATCCTCATGTTCCAACTCCACTTCCGCCAGAACAAGTCCGCTGTTTTCTCCCAGAAACTCGTCAACATCCCACGTAAAGCCTTTAAATTCGACGTGGTAGCGTATTTTTTCCACAATCCCGCCGCGGCACATGCTGCCAAGCATTGCAACGGCATCATCTTGGGGAATCCGGTACTCGAACTCGTCTCTCGCCATCCCCTCGGTTCTGCCCTTGACGGTCAGATACCCCTCGTCACCGAGTATCCGTACCCGAACGGTAATATCTTCTTCTTTCACAAGATATCCCTGGCGGCAGAACAAGCCCTGGCAACCTCTTTTCCAGAAGTCATTTTTCACCAGAAATTTTCTTTCTATCTCACGTGCCATACTGCACTCCGTTCCGGTTTCACAAAAGCGTCCGTTTCTCCCAAAAAGCAAAAAATGAATGGGTCCATC
Source organism: Geobacteraceae bacterium (assembly GCA_028683555.1). Classification (GTDB taxonomy): domain Bacteria; phylum Desulfobacterota; class Desulfuromonadia; order Geobacterales; family Geobacteraceae; genus RPRC01. Next base: position 15,277 of record JAQUHN010000072.1, read on the forward strand.
AGGATTCACACCACAAGCACGCCGGCATCAGGTATGATGGCTGCAATACTGTAGCAGCGGGTATTCTAACCAGAAAAACATCCGTCAAGAGGTTGACAGAGATGGTTCAAGTTTGGGTATTGATTGCGCTTGTGTCGGCAGGCGGAGACGCATTGCGCGACCTTGCGGCAAAACGTGTTCTCACCAGGGAGAATTCCCTTCTCTTTACCTGGCTGATTTTTGCCCTGCCGCTTCCCGCAATCTATGGCGCCGATTACCTCTATGATGTGCCAAAGCCGGCCCCGGGTTTCTATACAACGCTATTTACTGCCCTGCCGTTGGAGATCCTGGCGCAGATTCTCTACATGCAGGCACTCCGTCTCTCGCCCCTCAGTATTGTTGCCCCGCTGCTCTCCCTTTCGCCGGTATTCATGCTGGCGGTCCCCTTTCTCCTCATAGGAGAAAGGATCAGCCTGCCCGCCGGCATTGGCGTGCTGCTCATAGCGTCCGGAGCCTACGTGCTGAACGTAGGTGCGGTGAAAAGGGGGCTTCTGGAGCCATTCAAGGCGCTGCTGCGGCAACGGGGAGCAGTCTACATGTGCCTGGTGGCCCTGCTTTTTTCTTTCACCGCAACCCTTTCCAAAAAGGCTATCATGCTCGCCACACCATTGCACTACATGGCCGTTTACTGGACCGGCATCGTTTTTGGCATGGCACCTCTGCTTTTCTTTTTCTACCGGGGGAAATGGCGGGAAACCATCCAGGACGGTGTTGTCAGAAAAGCGCTGCTCCCGGCCCTGCTGTTTGTCACCGCGGTATTCGCTGCCGCCTATGCAATGAGCATCACCAAGGTAACCTATGTCACCACGGTAAAGAGACTCAG
>JAQUHN010000073.1 GCA_028683555.1 Geobacteraceae bacterium
CAAATCCGTGTAAAAGGATGCCACGGACAGGAGGTCCGGAATATAGACCTTCTCGACGAAGTCCCTGGCCATGGCCAGGAGTTGCCCGATCTCCGTCAGCTTATCGGTGTTGAGAGCATTCTGCGAATCAGGATCGATGGCAATGGCCATACCCCCCACCAGGAAGGTCTGGGGATGGGGGTTCTTGCTGCCCAGGATGGCATGGATGCGAATGACATCTTTCTGCCACTCCAGGGCCTCCAGATAGTGGGCGGTGGCCATCAGGTTCGCCTCCGGCGGCAGCTTATAGGCTGGATGTCCCCAGTAGGCATTGGCAAAAGGACCGAGACGCCCCTTGCTGACAAATGCCTGCAGTTTTTCCTGGACGCCCTTGAAATAGGTGGGCGAGTTGAGCGGCCAGTCGGACAGGGAGGCGGCCAGCGCGGCGGTCTTCGCCGGGTCAGCCTTAAGCGCCGAAGTGATGTCGACCCAGTCAAGGGCGTGCAGGTGATAGAAATGAATCACATGGTCCTGAACGTTCTGGATGCCCATGATGAGATTTCTGATCAATTCCGCGTTGGGTGGAATTTTAATCCCGAGGGCGCTTTCCACGCTACGAATGGAAGCGATGGCATGAACCGTAGTACAGACACCGCAGAAGCGCTGGGTGAAAACCCAGGCATCGCGGGGGTCGCGCCCCTGGAGTATCTGTTCGATACCGCGGAACATGGTACTGCTGCTCCAGGCATCGGCAACACGGTTGCCGTTCACCTCGGCCTCGATCCGGAGGTGCCCTTCTATTCTGGTAATGGGATCAATGACGATCTTTGCCATGGGTTAATCCTCCTTCTTTCCTTCTCCACCCTTGTCCTTCTTGAGGGCACTGATGATGCCATGGCCCGCGAATGCCGCGGCTGTGGCTATCGCAAGGCCGGCGCCGATCTGGTCGGCCGTGTACTCGATGCCGAATCCGGGAACATTGGGCAACCGCCGGTAAAACGGCGTCATGGTATCCCAGAAATTGGCTTCGGAGCAGCCGACACAGCCATGCCCGGCTCCAACCGGCCAGTTGGTTTTTTCGTTATAGCGCTGAATGGGACAGTTGTGCCAGGTCTCGGGCCCCTTGCAGCCCATCTTGTAGAGACAATGTCCCTTGCGGTGCTCGCTGTCACCCCATTGTTCCACATACTGACCGGCATCGAAATGGGGGCGCCGCTCACAGTTGTCATGGATTCTCTTGCCGTAGGCAAACAGCGGCCTGCCCTGGCTGTCCGTGTTCGGCAGCTTGCCGAAGGTGAGATAATGAACGACGGTGGCGGTAAGATTGTCCGGATTCAGAGGGCAGCCGGGAAGGTTAATGACCGTGGCCCCCGGAACCGCATCCTTGACGCCGACCGCGCCGGTCGGATTGGGCGCCGCGGCAGGGATCCCGCCGTAGGCGGCACAGGTCCCGACCGCGATGGTAGCGAAAGCATTGCCGCACACCTCCCGGGCAAGATCAAGGGCAGATTTCCCGCCGATACAGCAGTAGACGCCGCCGTCCTTCATCGGGATGGAGCCTTCCACCACGGCGATGTATTTCCCCCGCTGCTCGCGGACGGTTTTCATCAATGCCTCTTCCGCCTGGTGACCGGCAGCCGCCATGATGGTTTCATGGTAATCCACCGACAGCACGTCCAGGACAATCTGCGCTGGGGAAGGATTCGAGGCGCGCAGCAAGGCTTCCGTGTTGCCGGCGCAGTCCTGGAACTCGAGCCAGACAAGGGTTGGCCGCTGAACCTCGTCAAGTGCCCGGGCAATCTTGGGAGCAAAAGTAACGGGAAGAGCCAGAGCCGCGGACATTGCAGTGCAAAACCTCATGAAATCGCGGCGCGATATGCCCTTTTCCTCCCACACGCTCTTTTCTTGCTTGTGCCGTTCTTCAACAACGATCTCTTGCTCCTTGTCCTTGGTATCCATACGAAGCGAACCTCCTTGCTGATGGGCGGATGGGCCCTGCGACCCCTCCGCGAACCGTTCCCGATCCGTTTCCGAGAAACTCCCGCAGCCACGACCACCCGATGCGGCCAAAGAATATCCGGAGTGGTATCATGGCGCGTGATTCAGCCACCCTACACGGGGAACCTGGCAAATATATCCCTTACCGATTGAATATCAGTAAAGTGTAGAAACTAATTGTGGTTTGTCAATGCGAGAACACCGGCCACATCAGCCCCGACAAAATCCTCGAACTGCTTGAAATTTTGCAGGAATAGGGCGACAAGCAGCGCGGCGGCCTCGTCATAGCGCTGCGGCTCGGACCAGGCATTGCGGGGGTTGAGAATCCCCGCGGGGACGCCGGGACAATCGGTCGGAATATCGAGCAGGAAAAATGGCTCCCGCACAAAAGGAATGGCATCGAATGTCCCCGCCAGGGCAGCATCTATCATTGCCCGGGTATGGTCGATCCGGATCCGGCTGCCGACACCGAACGCTCCGCCGCTCCAGCCGGTATTGACCAGCCAGCAGCGCACCCCGTGGCCGGCGATCCTGTCGCGGAGAAGCTCCGCGTACACCGACGGATGAAGTGGCAGAAAGGGGGCTCCGAAACAGGCGGAAAAGGTGGCTTGCGGCTCGGTACCGAGGCCGTCCTCGGTGCCGCCGAGCTTTGCAGTATAGCCGGACAGGAAATGGAACATGGCCTGCTCCGGCGTGAGGCGGGCAATGGGCGGCAGGACGCCGAAGGCGTCGCAGGTCAACATGATGATATTTTTCGGATGGGCGCCGGTTCCAGCCTGAACGGCGTTATGAATGTTCCTGATGGAATAGGCCGCGCGGGTATTCTCGGTCAGCGAAGCATCATCCAGGTTGATCCGCCGCGAAACCGGATCAATGACCACGTTTTCCAGTACCGTACCGAAGCGGTGGGTACAGTCATGGATCTCCGGCTCCAGTTCCTTGGACAGCTTGATCACCTTGGCGTAGCAGCCTCCCTCGATGTTGAACACACCCTCGTCATCCCAGCCGTGCTCGTCATCACCGATCAGGGATCGCTTCGGGTCAGCGGAAAGCGTGGTTTTGCCGGTACCAGAAAGCCCGAAGAATATGGCCACGTCGCCTTCAGGCCCGACATTGGCCGAGCAATGCATGGAGAGGGCATGGTGTTCCCGGGGCAGGATATAATTCATGACGGTGAAAATGGCTTTCTTGATCTCTCCACCATAGCCTGTTCCGCCGATAAGAATCAGTTTTCTGGCCAAGTTGATTATGACAAAAACTTCCGAATTGGTGCCGTCAGACTCGGGCTGCGCCTGAAATGAGGGTACGTCGATGACGGTGAAGGCAGGGGAGTGGCAATTCTGTTCCGCGACCGGCGGACAGATGAAGAGGGAACGGGCAAACAGCGAATGCCAGGCTGTTTCCGAGATGACACGGATCGGCAGGCGATGGCGGCCGCTTGCACCGGCAAAACAGTCCTGAACGAACAGTTCCTTACCGTCCAGGTAATCCAGGAGACGCCGATGAAGGGCATCGAATCGCTCCGGCGCCAGAGGATGGTTTACCGGACCCCACCAGATAACATCATGGCTGCCGGGGTCATCGATGATAAATTTGTCGTTGGGCGACCTGCCGGTATGGGGCGCGGTGTTGATGACAACCGGCCCGCCATGGGCGAGCAGCCCTTCCCCCCTGCGTACGATCGCCTCGTACAGCCGAGGGGTTGTCAGGTTCCAGTGAATAGCTCCCGAAGTTCTGATGCCGTGCTCTGCAAGGTTTCGTGCCACAGGGACAACCTCCCCTTCGCTTTTTCTCCGAACATTCGACAACGGCAAGCATCCTCGGCTCGCTTCGGACACCTACCGTTGCTGCTTATGAAGCTGGTTCCGAACAAACGGATCGCCGGAAACACGAAGGGCGGGTTGCCCCGCCCTTCGTGTTTCATGGAATCCGTCTCTAGGTTACAGCCCCGCAAGGAGCTCGTCAACCACCGCGAGGAATTCTTCCAGATCCGCCATTTGCGTATCTCCCATATGGGCGATGCGGAAGGTCTGGCCCTTGATCTTGCCATAACCGTCGTCAAAGGCATAGCCGCGCTCGCCAAGGAGCTTCTTCAGGGTAGCCAGGTCGGTACCCTTGGTATTCACCGCACAGGTGAGGGCAACGGAACGGTAGGGGGCTTCGGTGTAGAAGCCGTAGCCATTTTCCTCGATCCATTGCGCAACCCGAGCGGCCAGGTTCCGATGCCGGGCCCAGCGATTCTCCAGACCCTCGGCGAACATCCGGTCCAGCTGTTTGTCTATCGCATAAATCTGCGAAATGCAAGGAGTGGACGGAGTATTGTCTTTTTCGTCGGCCTTGTCGAATTCGATGAAATCGAAGTAGTAGCCTCTCCCCTCGATGGTTTTGGCTTTTTCGAGGGCGCGGGTACTGGCGGTAAAAACCGCAAGACCGGGAGGAAGTGCGAATGCCTTCTGCACGCCGAACAGGCAGCAGTCGAGACCGAGCTCATCGACCGGGATCTTCAGGGCGCTCATGGAAGAGACGGTGTCAACGATAGAAACAACATCCGGATACTTTTTCAGCACCTCGGCAATTTCCGGAAGCGGAGACATGACGCCGGTAGAGGTTTCGTTGTGAACCAGGGTCATGGCATCGTATTTGCCGGTTGCCAGGGCCTCATCCACCATTTCCGGCGTAATGGGCTTGCCCCACTCCGCTTTGAAGGCATCGGCCTCCTTGCCGCAGCGCTTGGTAACATCATGCCACTTGTTGGAAAAGGCACCGTTGCAGAAGTTGGCGCACCGCGTCGCCACAAGGTTTCGTACTGCCCCCTCCATTACGCCGAAGGCGCTGGAAGTTGAGAGAAAAACCTTTCCTTCGGTGAAGAGCAGTTTCTTCAGCTTCTCTTTCACCGAGCCATGCAACAGGGCATACTCCTTCATTCGGTGACCGATCATCGGGGTCGCCATTGCCTGAAGAATCTCGGGATGTACCTGGACCGGACCTGGGATAAAGAGTTTCTTTGCCATGTGTGTTCCTTTCAATTGTTTGATAGGGGCCGCCAAGGGTCCCCTCCGGGAAGACCTGCTTCATGCACAGCAAAAGCTAACAGACCCGAGATAAATTGTCAACTGGTTGTTACGAAAGGGGTTTTGCTGAATCAGGGAGATATCGGTTGCAGTTGTGAAATGCTTGCTATCTGTTACTATAAATGACAAATGGGTTGAATAAAAAACAGCACGCAGGAGTCGATACGCCGTGCAAAACAGTTGACGGCTCCCTGCAATTTATTCAACAGCATGCCAGACCGTTCGACAGAAAAGTATTCTGTACAGAAGGAGTTATCATGTGGAAAAAAATCCTCGGCTACAGCTATAACCTTACCAGCCTGACCGGGATACTTCTGGCCGGTGCGGGCACTGCTCTCATTGTCATTTTCCTGGCCATCGGAATAATTTCCGGGCTGGAAAACCCCTATCTGGGAATTCTCATCTACTTCGTCTTTCCCGGCATTCTGGTTCTTGGCCTCTTCCTGATACCGCTGGGGATACTGCTCACCAGGAAAAGGATGCAGCGAGAAGGGAGAACCGAGGTTCCCCTGTATCCTATCCTTGATCTCAACGACCGCCGCCAGCGTCTCAAGGCAGTCTTTTTCATCGTTGCCACCATTTTCTTCCTGCTGCTGCTGGCCGTTGCCTCCATCAAAGGGTATGACTACACCGAATCGACGGAATTCTGTGGTAAACTCTGCCACACCGTCATGGAACCGGAATATGTCGCCTGGAGCGGCTCGCCCCATGCACGGGTCAGGTGCGCCGAATGTCATATCGGCCCGGGTGCCGAATGGTTCGTCAAAGCGAAACTGTCCGGCCTTAAACAGGTCTACCGGGTCCTGACCAACACCTACCCGGCTCCGATCGAAACCCCGATCCCGAATCTGCGGCCGGCACGGGATACCTGCGAGGGATGCCACTGGCCCGCCAAGTTCTATTCCGGCAAGCAGAAAATCTTCTACCATTACGCATCCGACGAAAAGAACACGCTGCGCGAGATAAATCTTCTGCTTAACCTCGGAACTACCCCCAAAACGCCCCACGCATCGGGCATCCACTGGCATGTCGGCTCGGAAGTTTTCTATATAGCTCGCGATGCAAAACGCCAGGACATTCCCTATGTGGCGGTAAAAGGAAAAGATGGCAAAATCACCGAGTATCATGACACGGACAAGCCGCTGAACCAGACCGAAATCAACAAGAAAGGCACCCGGCTCATGGACTGCATCGACTGCCACAACCGGCCGAGCCATATTTTCCATTCGCCCGGAAAAGAAATTGACGAAAGTTTTGTCAGCGGCACCATTGATTCATCCCTGCCCTTCTTCAGAAAGATTGCGATCGAAATCCTGTCAAAGGACTACAAAACCACCGCCGAAGCCAAGGCAGCCATTGCATCGGGAATCAGGGGCTATTATGCCGAGACCTATCCAGACCTGACCAAAACCCGGGCGCCGGCCATCGAACGGGCCATAACGGAAGTACAGCAGATTTATCAACGCAACTTCTTCCCGACGATGAAAGTCGCCTGGAACACCCATGCCGACAATATCGGCCACTTCTATTTCCCCGGCTGTTTCCGCTGCCATGACGGCAAGCACCGTTCCGCGGACGGCAAGGTGATCTCCAAGGATTGCACGATCTGCCACGAGGTGCTGGACCAGAAGCAGGAAAACATCGCACCCGGCACCAAGGTCAGCGGCTTCGTCCACCCGATCGATATCGGTGACGAAGTGGAAACCACCGGCTGCTACGAGTGTCACCAAGCGGGAGCAATGTAGGGTATCAGCCTCCTCCTCTCCCCCCGACCGGAAACGGTCGGGGGTTTTTTCGTCCGGTCACCAGCAACCGCACCGGGAGGGAGACTTTTGCGCATTTTTTGTGTACTGTTATCAGAAAGAGGGAGGCATTGCATGGCAAAGATCAAGATAAAACCGCAGGCATTCCCCGGTCCGATGCCGGTAGTAATCGTCGGCGCCGAAGTGGACGGCAAGCCAAATTACCTTACCGTAGCCTGGATCAGCCGGGTGAATTTCAGCCCGCCCATGCTCGGCATCGCCCTCGGCAAGAGCCACCACACCAACAATGGCATCCGGGAACATGGCGAATTCAGCGTCTCGGTGCCCGGCGCCGAGCTGATGCAGGCGGTTGATTACGCGGGACTGGTATCCGGCATGAAAACCGACAAGTCGGAACTGTTCGAGGCTTTCCGCGGCGAGTTGCAGCATGCGCCGATGGTCAGGGAATGCCCGCTGACCATGGAGTGCCGGGTCGTGCAGACCGTCGACCTGCCGGTAAACGAGTTCATCATCGGCGAAATTGTGGCAGTGTACACGGAAGAACGCTTCCTGACCGACGGCAAGCCGGACATGGAAAAGATGGACCCCTTTGTCCTCAGCATGCCGGACAACCATTACTGGCGCCTCGGCGAGCCGATCGGCAGGGCCTGGCAAAGCGGCCGGGAGTTCAAACCGTAACCCCATGACCGCCAACCTCCTTCAAATCCTGTTCCATGACGACCATTTTGTGGCAGTCAACAAACCGGCCGGGCTGCTGGTGCACCGCAGCGACCTGGACCGGCATGAAACGGCATTCGCCCTGCAGATGGTGAGAGACCAGGTTGGGCGCCATGTCTATCCGGTTCACCGGCTCGACCGCCCCACCTCGGGAGTGCTGCTGTTCGCCCTTTCCCCGGAAGCGGCGCGCCGTGCCGCCGACGCCTTCGACTCGGATGCAGTCCGCAAGACTTATCTGGCAGTGGTTCGGGGGGTTACGGCAGAAGAGGCTGTCATCGACTATCCGCTCCAGGAGCTTTTCGACCGATACGCGGCAAACGGGGATAAGGGAGGCGAGGCCAAGGAAGCGGTCACCACCTTCCGGCGCCTGGCGATGGTCGAACTTCCCTTCCCGGCGGGAAAATTCCCGACGGTCCGCTACTCGCTCCTGGAAGTCAGGCCGCGCACCGGCCGAAGACACCAGATCCGCCGGCACTTGAAGCATATCTTTCATCCCATTATCGGCGACACCACCTACGGCGAAGGCCGCCATAACCGGCTGTTCCGTGACCAACTGGGCTGCAGCCGCATGCTGCTGCATGCCGCGGAACTTACCCTTCCCCACCCTTGGAGCGGTGAAACCGTTACCATCACCGCACCCTTGGATGAGGACTTCGCGGACCTCATCCGGCGGCTCGGCTGGCAAGGTTCAATTCCGCAGGATGCGGAATTACGGCTCTGATCCCTCCAACACCTCACCCAGCGCGGCAAGAAGCCGGTAATTTTCCTCGCCGGTCCGCACCGCAACCCGGAAATAGTGTTCGTCCAGTCCCTGATAATTGGAACAGTCCCGGATCAGTATCCGCTTCTCCAGCAGCCTGCTCTTCAGTTCGGCAGCGGTAAAGCCGTTGCTCATTTCCACCAGCAGATAATTGGCCGCCGACGGAAAAGGCGTGAGTCCCGGCAGGGCGGCTAAGCCCCTTGAGAGAGCCTCGCGCTCCGTGGAAACATAGCGGATGGTACGCGGCCGGTAGCCGCCGTCGGCCAGCGAGGCAACTCCGGCAATCTGGGCCGGGGTGTTGACGCTCCATGGTTCCAACTGGTCCGCGCAGCGGCGAATGACATCTTCATGGCCAACGGCATAGCCGAGCCGCAGACCGGGAATGGCATAAAATTTGGTCATGGAGCGAAGCACGATGCCGCCGCCGCTTTCGGCAATCAGGCCCTTGGCCGACTCTTCTTCACAGAAGTCCATGAATGCCTCGTCAAGCACCAGGAAGGTTTTCGACTGGCGGCAAAGCCGGAGAATTTTCTCGATCATCGCCAGGGGAAGCAGCGCCCCGCTGGGATTGGCAGGATTGCAGAGAAACAGGAGGGCGAAGCCTTCCGCAAGCCGGACCGCCAGCTTTTCCAGGGACAGGGCAAATCCGTCGGCAGGTGACAGGATCAGGTGATCCGTCTGCCACCCTGCCCGTTTCAGTGCCCGGGCATACTCGGAGAAGGCAGGCGCGACGATCAGCCCCCTGGCGCCCGGCAGAAGTCGGGGCAGCAGGTAGATCAGTTCGGTTGAACCGTTGGCGACCACTACATTGTCGATGCCGACACAGTGAACTACGGACAGAGCCTGCCGCAGCTCGAATGACTCCTGGTCGGGATAATGGAGAACCCTCCGGAAAGAGGAGCAGACCGCCTCCAAAACACCGGAGGCGGGGCCAAGGGGATTGATATTGGCGGAGAAATCAAGAAGTTCCTCAGGAGCTATCCCAAGGGAACGGGCAAGGGCGAAGACGGTGCCGCCATGGTCGGATGTTACACTGGTATTCTTCATATTCCTCTTATCCCTAAGCCTGCGCCTGACCCGCAAGAAAACAAACAATCATCACTATAACAGGGCTGGACTGGATGAAAACAGGAAGAAAGACGTAACTTCTGACAAAAAAATAATTTTGATTGTTTCCTGCATACCCTGATTATCCCTGTTACGATGGCTTATGGGAGTTTGCCGTTCTTGTCCTGCTCTCCACGAACCTCGATCCTCGAACCTCGTGCCTGCTTTTTTCCTACCGCGCCGCCAACTCCAGCTCCTGCAGCTTCCTGATCCTGTCCCGCAGCTCGGCCGCTTTCTCGAAGGCCAACTCCTTGGCCGCGTCCAGCATCTCCTTCCGGAGCTTTTTCAGCATCTTGGGAATCTTTTCGATCGGCACATACTCCTCGTCCTGCTCGGCAACCTTCGGCACATCGCAGTAGTCGTGCTCCTCGATGGACTCCAGGATGCTGCGCAACCCCTTCTTCACCGTCTGCGGGGTAATACCGTGCTCCCGGTTATATTCTATCTGGATTGTCCGGCGGCGTTCGGTCTCGTCGATACAGACCCGCATGGAGCCGGTTACGGTATCGGCGTACATGATGACCCGACCCGAGACATTGCGGGCCGCCCGGCCGCAGGTCTGGATCAGGGAACGGGCGGAACGGAGGAAACCCTCCTTGTCGGCATCGAGGATGGCCACCAGGGAAACTTCGGGGATATCGAGCCCCTCCCGGAGCAGGTTGATCCCCACCAGCACATCGAACAGCCCGAGTCGCAGGTCGCGGATGATCTGCATCCGTTCGATGGTCTTGATGTCGGAGTGGAGGTATTTCACCTTGACCCCCAGTTCCCGGTAGTAGTCGGTAAGCTCCTCGGCCATCCGCTTGGTGAGAGTAGTTACCAGCACCCGCTCTCCCCGGCCGACGGTTTCGCGAACCTCATGGAGCAGATCGTCAACCTGGCCGGAAGCCGGTCGCACCTGGATGGCCGGGTCGATGAGCCCGGTGGGACGGATCACCTGCTCCACCACGACCCCCTCGGTCTTGCGCAACTCATATTCTGCCGGCGTAGCGGAAACGTACACGGTCTGATTCAGTTTATCGGTGAACTCGGAAAAGTTCAGCGGCCGGTTGTCGAGGGCCGACGGCAGCCGAAAACCATAGTTTACCAGGGTTTCCTTGCGGCTCCGGTCACCGCGGTACATACCGCCGATCTGGGACACGGTAATGTGGGACTCGTCGATAACCAGCAGAAAGTCCTTCGGAAAGTAGTCGATAAGCGTGTAGGGCGGCTCTCCCGGGGCACGGCCATCGAAGTGGCGGGAGTAGTTTTCAATCCCCTGGCAGAAGCCCATCTCCTCCAGCATCTCGATATCGAAAAAGGTACGCTGTTCGATGCGCTGCGCCTCCAGCAGCATGTTTTGCTCGCGGAACCAGCGGATCCGCTCCTCCAGTTCGAGCCGGATCTGCTCCACGGCCCGCTCCAGGGTCTCCCGGTTGGCCACATAGTGGGAAGCAGGATAGATGGAGCACTTGGAAAGTCTTTGCACTACCTGGCCCCGCAGCGGGTCGATCTCGGCGATCCCTTCCACCGTGTCGCCGAAGAATTCGACCCGCAGCGCCCGTTCATCGTCATGGGCGGGAAATATCTCGACGATGTCGCCCCGCACCCGGAACGAGCCGCGGTGGAAGTCCAGATCGTTCCGTTCGTACTGGATCTCCACCAGTTTCCGCAACAGCTCGTCCCGACCGTAGTCGTCCCCCTGGTGGAAGAAGATGTGCATCGCCTGGTAGGATTCCGGCGAACCAATGCCGTAAATACAGGAAACCGAAGCAACAATCAGGACATCGCGCCGGGTAAGGAGGCTGCGGGTAGCCGAATGGCGCAATTTGTCGATCTCGTCGTTGATGGACGAATCTTTTTCGATGAAGGTATCGGTAGTCGGGAGGTAGGCTTCCGGCTGGTAGTAATCGTAGTAGGAGACGAAATACTCCACGGCATTGTCGGGGAACAGCTCCTTGAACTCGCCGTAAAGCTGGGCCGCCAGGGTCTTGTTGGGCGCAATGATGAGGGTCGGCCGGTTCACCGCGGCAACCACATGGGCCATGGTAAAGGTTTTGCCGGAACCGGTCACGCCAAGCAGCACCTGGTCCCGATCCCCGCGAAGAAGACCCTCGCAAAGCTCGGCTATGGCGGCCGGCTGGTCGCCGCGCGGCTCGAAAGAACTGACAAGTGTAAAAGTATTCATGGGTCAGGCACAGTTGGACGTCATCCGGTCCGGGTCAGATCGTAATACGGAAACAGGCTCCACCGGGGACATTCGAAGCCGTCAGCGTCCCGTCCATGTTTTTTTCGATAATGTTCTTTGACATGTACAGCCCGAGACCCGTGCCGTTCTCCAGTTTCCGGGTGGTAAAGTACGGTTCGAAAATTCTGTCGACAACGTCCTCCGGAATCCCCCCGGCATTATCGGTAATGCTGACAACCGTCCTCTTCCCGTCACGACAACCCTGGATACGGATCAGCGGCTCGCTGGTACCCCTTTCACGGAACGCCTCTTTGGCATTACCGATGATGTTGATGAGCACCTGGGAAAACTCATTGGGATAGCCGAATGCCAACAGATCATCGTCCACATCGATTTCAACGGCAATAGTGTTGAAACGGAGACTCGATTCGATAAAGGAGAGCGAGCGGTCCACAACCTGCCTGACGCTGAATGCCTGCTTTTCCTTTTCCCGCTTGAAAAAATTCCGGAAATCATCAATGGTCTGAGACATGTGCTGGATGACATGCAAGGCATTGCTGATGGTCGTATCCAGATATTCCTTGGAAAAATCTCCATACACATAACACTCGCCCAGATCCTGGATCAGGAGAGAAATTGCCGTGAGCGGCTGCCGCCACTGGTGGGCAATATTGCCGATCATCTCGCCCATGGCAGCCTGTCGGCTCTGCAGAATGAGCAGATGGTCCTTTTCCCTGTTCTTGTCAACTTCTTCCCGGACTTTCTCGGCCAACGTCCTGTTCAGTTCCTCAAGCTGCGCGGTCTTCTCCCGCAGTTGCTCTTCCACCCGCTTGCGGTCGGTAATGTCCCGCAGCGAGGCGAGCCTGGCGGATTCCCCCTCCCACTCCGTTTCCACGACGCAGGTCTCCACTACGCGCGTGTCATTATTCGGCAGGCAAAGGGCAATTTCCTGTTTTGTGTCGGAACCAAGGAAAAAATCGGCCGGCTTGCCCTGCATTTCTTCCGCACTCCGGCAGAAGATTTTCTCTGCGGCGGCATTTACGAACCGGACTATCTCGTCATGGCCAACAATAACGATCCCATCAGCGCTGCGAGAAATGATATTATGGAAACACTCCTCGCAATTCCGCAAGTCATTGTTCCGCTGTTCCAGCTGCTTCTTGAGTTTCGTGATATCGGACATAGCAGGTCCTTTTCCCGATGGCCATAAAAATACCATCCATTGTATTCGCATCTGATTACGGAGAAAAGAATAAAGCCACCGCACACCAGTCAATACAACCTGTTGCCGCAGACCAACCTGTTTCCCCACGACGGGAAATCAGAGCAAAGGGTAACTGTGTCAGCCATACTGTAAACGAAATGCAGCTATAATGGCAATATACAAGTGAACTGTCCTGCCGCGCCGCAACCATTGAACCGCTTGCATTTTCGCCGGTGCAGTGCCATAATTCTTCAGCACAACTAACCCTTGATTCGCGGAGGAATACATGTTCGGCTACGGCGGTTTCCCACTGATAATAATCCTGCTGCTCATACTGATAATCTTCGGCGCTGGCAAACTCCCCGAAATCGGCTCTTCCCTCGGCAAGGGAATCAGGAATTTCAAGCGGGCGTTCGAAGAAAAAGACGAACTGGAGATAAAGGCAAAAAAGGAGGATGACTCAGAAAAATGAATCTCAGCCCCCTCCTTTCCGGGGTAGCCGATGCCTGCTAACCGGGCAACTGGAGTTTCGGTTCCTTAGCTTTCCGGTAGAGCAGGAAAGTTCTCCCCAAAACCTGAGCCACTTCCGCGGTGCTGGCCTCGGCCAGCGCAGCGGCAACCTCGTGCCGGTCCATGAGGCAGCTTTCCAGAATTTTAACCTTGATCAGTTCATGGCTTTCGAGGGCGGCAATCGTTTCCTCAACGAGGGATTCGCTCACTTCTCCCTTCCCCACCAGAATAACCGGATTCAAACCGTGTCCGATTCCGCGCAGGAATCGTTTCTGTTTACCGTTCAGCATATTCTTCCTCTCACACGTGCAATGATAGTATTCTGATTTTGTACACCTTCCCTTCGTTTTTGTACAGCATGGTCTTGCTCATGAAAAAATTACGACTGCCGACCCCCTGAGCTACTTGCATTTATATAACCCACTGCTATAATTCTGCACGGTTGCAGGCTTTGCGCACTGTGCTCCGGCCGCAAAAACAACATGCACGGAGTAGGCACACCAGCCTGGTGCACGACAAATGATGACCATACGAAAAATAGGGCCGGCTGAGGAGGACGGCAACAAGCGACCCTGTGGAGGGATAACGTGCAAACGGAGTGTTGCTGGACAAAGGAAGTCATAACGCCCGACCAATGCAGGAATATTTCCACGAATGAGATGGACCTGCTCTCTTCGCTGGAGCGGCGCTTCCTGGCAAAATGCATCGAGTGTCCTCTTTTCGTTGGTGACCAGGAGCGGTTGACGAAAGAGGGCAATCCCACTGCACCGCTGCTGCGGATCCTCATCGCCGAAATTAACCGCAAGAATTCAAAGCTGAACACTCTGGTAGGCTTCCTGGATAGCAGGAACCTCGAAATCCAGTTTCTGCACGAAATTGTTTCCGTTCTCCAGACATCCCTGGAACTTGATGAAGTGCTGTCGGTAGCGCTGACCGCCATTACCTCCGGGAAAGGTTTCGGCATGAACCGCGCCTTTCTGCTCCTGACCGACAAGGACCGTACCATTCTGCAAGGCTACATGGGAGTCGGCCCCAGGAATTACCAGGAAGCATGGGAAATCTGGGCGGAAGTGAACCGGGATGATCTGTCGCTCCGGGAAATGGCAAGACATTTTCACGAAACCAAGTTCTCGGAAGAAAAAACCAAATTCCATGATATTCTGGAACACCTCACCTTTCCCATGAGCGATGAGGGACACATCCTGATCCGTTCCCTGAACGAACGGCGAGCGATCCTCATCAGTGATGCCTTTCACCATCCGGATGTCGAGGCACACCTGGCACACACCCTCGGCGTCGACACTTTTCTGATCCTGCCCCTGATCTCCCGCAACCGCCGCATCGGGGTCATTCTGGCCGATAACTTCATTACCCACAAGCCAATAACCCAGCAGGACTTGCACTCCATGGAAACACTCACCTTTCCCGTGGCATTCGCTATCGAACGGGCCTCCCTCTATGAAAGGCTCAACGAGGACCTGCACAAGCTGACAGTTGCCAATGCCAAACTCCACGAACAGCAGGAACTGATCGTCAGGATGGAAAAGATGGCGCTGCTCGGCAAGATTACTTCCAGTATTGCCCATTCCATCAGAAACCCCCTAACGGTCATCGGCGGCTTTGCCCGCTCGCTGCTGAAGAATATCGCCGAAAATGACCCGAAAAAGGAGCCCCTGGAAAACATCGTGCAAAAATCGAAGCAGCTCGAAGATGTGCTGTCGGAGGTTCTGGGATATGCCGATTCCGTTTTCCCGGCTATGGATGAGTGGGATGTAAACCAGCTGCTGGAAAATATCTATCAGGAAGTACAGAAAAAAACGGAAGGTGCCGGGATTTCGGTAACCCTTGACCTTGCCTCACAGCTGCCCATGACCTACCTGGATTACCGCCAGATCTCCTACTGCATCAAAAGAATCATCGCCAACTCTATCAAGGCTATGACGCCGCCCGGAGAAATCCACCTGGGAACCAAGGTTGAAGACGACGAAATCGTGATAGAGATCCGCGACACGGTTCAACCCCCGGAAAGAGAAGCGCACGAAGCGTTTCTGAATTCGGGAAGGTCGGAGCTCGATGAAGCCTGCGACATGGAGCTTTCCTTCTGCAGGGTGATACTTGAAAATTACTCCAAATCCTTTACTGTTGAAAGATGCGCAGGGAAAGGGAGGCGGTACCTTCTACATTTTTCCCTGAAAAAGGAGGACTCTGACCATGAGTAGGATTCTGGTCGTCGACGATGAAAGCAGCATAAGGCTCCTTTATTCCCACGAACTCGCCGATGAGGGCCACGAGGTAACCACGGCCGCCACTGCGGCCGAAGCCGCTGAAAAGCTCCAGAAGGATGATTTTGACCTGATCCTGCTGGATATCAAATTAAAGAACGAGAGCGGCCTTGATCTGCTCCAGAAAATCGTCAAGGAGCGCCATAATCTGCCGGTAGTTCTCTGTACCGCTTTCTCCTGTTACAAGGATGATTTCTCCGCCTGGCTGGCGGACGGCTATGTGGTCAAATCAAGCGACCTGCAGGAACTGAAGGACGAAATCAAGCGGGTACTGGAAAAAAAAGCTGCACGAAATACGCCAAAACTGATGGGTTGACAGTACCGCAGAAAGTGCGGCAAAACGCAGCCATTTTAACTCCTCGAAAAATCGAGAGTCGATCCCGCATGCCCGGCACGGCAGCAGCGGCCCCCTCCCGGAACAACTGACACTGAATACCCATAAGGAGGCTCAACACCTTGAAAGCAGTTATCATGGCCGGAGGTTTCGGCACCAGAATCCAACCGTTGACCAGCAGCATCCCGAAGCCGATGATCCCCCTGGCAAACCGTCCCATCATGCT
>JAQUHN010000270.1 GCA_028683555.1 Geobacteraceae bacterium
TAGACCCCTATTTTATCGGAGACATAAAACTCAGGTACAAGATTACCGACCGGGTTACGGCATCTTTTTCAGTAAACAATCTGTGGGATGAAACGTATTTTTCAACCACGCTGGCGGCGGGAAGATCATGTTTCGGCGACTTGACCTTCAAGTTCTGAAAAAGGAGTTACCATGGATTTGAATATCATCCTCTGGATCGGCGGCACCCTCTTCAGCCTCGGCATCTTTGCCGTAAAAGTCGGCAGCGGCCTGGGTTACGGCCAGGTTGGCCGGAAGGGTATTCTGCTCACCCTCGGACTCTATCTGACGCTCTTTGAACTGATCGCCCTGCTGGCCGACCGGCTGCTCAAGATACTCGAACCGCTGCTGCGGGGCGGTCCCTGGCTGCATGGGGTCATGGCGCTCGGCATGATTCTCTGGGGGCTTGCCATCATCATGAGGTCGGGGGGATCATCCGCCCCCGGCTCTTCTCTGGCGCTGCTGATCCCCTGCCCGGTCTGCCTTTCCGCCATGACCTTCTCTACCTGGGCGGCCTTGCAGGCTCTCCCGCTCCTCCCCTGGGGTGTCGGCCTCGTGATGGGGGGCGTGTTCAGTGTCATGACCCTGCTGGTGATGGCGGCGGTCAGGGCGCGCTCCAAGCGCACGTCAATCCCTTCGCTGGGGCTCGCCATGATCACCATCGGGCTCTATTTTATCGCTTCGCTTTTTCTGCCGGGCAAGGTTGAGCAGGCCCGGGGGATGTACGGCTCATTTATCAATGAATTACAACCAGCGGCGACAAACGGCCCGGGGGGCGTGATTCTGCTGGCGCTGCTGGCAATTGCGCTGCTGACAGGCTTTTTTATACACAAAGGAGATGCACAATGAATCTGCTCGCCGGACTTGAAACCTTTCTCTACCTGATCTCATCGGTACTCCTCTTCCCCGTGGTCGCCGGGCTGGCGCTGCTGGTCGCCTGGGTCGCTATTTATTTCGGCGGTTTTCTCCGCGAATGGCTGGAACGGCGGCAGGGAATATCAGCCCCCCTTGAACGTTACCGGAAGCAATTGACCGCAGCGCTGGAAGCGGCGAGGGAAAAGCTCAATCTTGATATCGCCATGGAGCGACTGTTGCAAACCGCCGAACTGGCCCAGGTCAAATCTCTGGACAAGATCCGCTTCGTAATCCGGGTCGGCCCGGCGCTCGGCTTGATGGGCACCCTGATCCCGATGGGAATCTCGCTTTCGTCCCTGGCGCAAGGTGACATGCCCAAGATGGCCGGCAGCATGGTGACCGCCTTTACCACCGTTGTCGTCGGACTGGCCTCCAGCGTCGCGGCCTATCTGATGTCGTTGGTGAAGGAGAAATGGGTGCGGGCCGACCTGCGCGAGATGGAATACCAGACCGAACTGATGCTGAGAAATCATCTGGGCACTCCGACCCAACCGGCGGAAGAGGAGCAGGGTCATGCGCTATCTTAAGCGGCGCAACCGCTTTGACAAATATGACGAACCGCTGGAAGACCCGATCTCCGGCGTCGCCAACCTGTTTGACGTCAGCGTGGTCTTTATCGTCAGCATGATGATCGCCCTGTTCATGGCTTACAACATGCTCGATCTGATGGACCCGAAATCAGAGGTGACCATCACCAAAAAGACCGCCAACGGTGGAATCGAAGTCATCACCAAGAAGGGCAAAGAAATCAAGGTACGCAAGGTGACGGACAAGCGGCTTTCCGGCGAAGGAGAACGGCTCGGCACCGCCTATCAACTGAAGGATGGAAAGGTGATCTATGTGCCGGAATAATCTGTGGCTGCTGCTAACGGCCTTATTTACACTGCTTCTGCTGCCGGTTCCGTCCGGCAGCGCCGACCCTGCCGTGATGCCGCTGCAGGTCCGGCTGATGCTGGGGGATTACAACTCCCGCCTGGCCGTGCAGGCGGTTCAGATCATCAGAAAGAAGCATCCCGAACTGGCTCGTCGGGTAACGTTTGACGTGGTTACCAAGGCGGGGCTTGAACGGGAGATCGGAGCGAAGCCCAAATCTCCCGCCGGAGCAAAAGGGTTCGGCATCGTCCATATCATGGATCGCCGTTTTCTTGAACTGCTCAAACCATCCATCATTGCAGCGCGGCAGGCCGGGACGAATATATATGCCGTTGGCGGGATGTTCAGCAAAGACGACAGCGACCTCGGCCTCAAAAACGACCCCATCGTCAGCCGTTATCAAAAAGAAGGGGGGCTGGAAAACACTGTTAACATGATTCTTTCACTGCTGAAACGGGAGTGCGGCATCGCGGTTGCGTATCAAGAACCGCAGGGTGTTCCCGACTTCGGCTTGTATCTGAAGGATGGCGCGCGCACCGTTAAAACATTTGCCGAGTACAAGAAGTTGTATCGCCACCGCCCCGGCCCCTGGATAGGCATCCCCTTTTACCGGAACCTTATTGATAACAACGACACCGCACTGCTCGACGCCCTGATCGATTCGCTGGAGCGGCAGGGAATGAATGTCCTGCCGGTTTACGGCTACCCCTCGGAACTGGCGGTGGAAAAGTATTTCTTTGACGAAAACGGCACAAGCAGGGTGCAGGTGGTGATCGGTGTTTCGCTCAAGGTCGGCATCACACCCCAACGGGCCGTGCCGATCCTGACCCGGCTCGGTGTGCCGACCATTGACGCGATTACCCTCCACTCCCAATCCCGTGCAGAGTGGGAAAAATCTCCGGTGGGGCTGGATATTTTTGAGCGCAGCTCATCCATCGGGCTGCCGGAAATGGCCGGCATCATCCAGCCGACGGTGGTAGCCAGCAAGGAGCGGGTGCTGGATACGGCCACCGGCCTGGAATATGTCGAAACCCGCCCTGTCCCGGAACGGATAGAGCGGCTGACAGACCGGGTAAAGCGCTGGCTGACATTGCAGCAGAAGCCGAACAGCGACAAGAACATCGGCATCATCTACTACAACTACCCGCCGGGAAAACAGAATATCGGCGCCGCCTACCTGAATGTGCTGCCGGAAAGTCTCTATGAGATATTCAGCAGATTGAAACGCGAAGGGTATTCCACCGGAATCGACGACATTTCCAAAGAGAAACTATTTGAAGAGGTGCATGCCTTTGGCCGCAATATCGGCAACTGGGCGCCGGCGGAGATTGATAGGCTGGCCCGCAGCGGTCGCGCCGTGCTGATACCAATGGCGGTCTATAAAAGCTGGTTCATGGAGCTGCCGAAGAATTTCCGCCAGGATGTACTGAAAAGCTGGGGGGAGCCGGATGACGCCGCCATCATGACCTGGCGTGACCCGCACGGGAAAAAGTTTATCGTGCTGCCGGGGGTCAAATACGGCAAGATTCTCTTTACCCCCCAGCCGTCGCGGGGATTGGAGCAGGATGTCAAAAAACTCTTTCACGATGTTCACACCGCTCCCCACCACCAGTATATCGCCTTCCATCTCTGGCTCAAACGGAGCTTTAAAGTCGATGCTGTCGCCCATATCGGCACCCACGGCACCCATGAATGGCTCAGCGGCAAAGAGGTCGGCTTCACCCGGGAAGATCCGCCGGAATTGCTGATTCAGGATATTCCCAACATCTACCCCTACATCGTTGATGACGTGGGCGAAGGGCTTCAAGCCAAGCGGCGCGGCATGGCGGTGGTGATCGACTATATGACGCCGCCGTTTGACACGGCCGGTATCAACCGGGAGCTGAAGGAGTTGGCTGCGCTGATCAGCGACTACAACGATGCCAAAGAGAAATCACCTCAACTGGCGCTAGCCAAGCTGGCAGAGATCAACCGCCTGGCACGCAAGGGGGGCATCC
>JAQUHN010000074.1 GCA_028683555.1 Geobacteraceae bacterium
CGAGGTTGTTGCTCCTGAGATTATCTTCAAGTACATGGCCTATATGTGCCATCTCGTCGGCAGCACCGGTCATGTTGGTTACGGATCGGGCTGGATCACGGACATGAACAAAACCATGGTGCTTGTTATGAGTAAAGCCGAATCTTTTCCCGACATGGGTATGGCTCCGGGGACCGGTTTTGATGCCGCGCGCAACCTTGTTGTCCAGAACGGCTGGGTCGAGGAGGTTACGGATAAGGCAGCTGAGGGGAAGACGACCGATGGTCGCCATGGATGTCAGTCGATTGGTACATCTAGCCATGATGGCCAGTCAATAAAGAAAGGAGAATCTGTTATGTTGACAAGAATTCTGGTAGTCGCGGGGGTAGTAATGCTTTTTGCCGGTGGGGTGGCGATTGGCGAGGAAAAAAAAGCACCGGCGAAGACAAAGCCCGGGATCGTGAAACCGTCGATTAAGAGGGAAAGAACGGTCATGGCAATCGCTACTGTCGAGGCAATCGATCTCAAAAACCGGGTTGTCACTTTAAAGGGCCCGAAAGGGAAAATATTTGATATTACGGCCGGCGATGAGGTCAGAAATCTGGCACAGGTCAAGGTGGGCGACAATGTCAAGGTGGAATACCATGAATCGGTGGCAATCGAAGTGAGAAAGCCGGGCAAGGTGCCATCCGGCTCAAAAGTTACCGTAGCCGGTGAACGGGCGAAGCTTGGCGAAAAACCTGCCGGTATGGTGAGCGGCCAGGCAACAATGACGGCTACGATTGAAGAAATCGATGCAAAGAACAATCACGTGACCCTGAAGGCGCCGGATGGCAATAGCATTTTCGTGGTAGTAAAAGATCCTCATGCTCTGGATAACGTTAAAAAGGGTGATGAAGTGGTTATTACGGTGACCAAGGCGTTTGCCATATCAGTCGAGGGAACAAAGTAAACTATTTTGCGTCGATATGGAAAAGGCTGGTAAAGCCGTAACGGCAGTAATACCGGAAACAGGCATCTTAGCAGAACAGTATTCAGAATCAGGATTACTCTGATTCGAGGTGGAGGATTTTTTCGATAGTATAATTTCTAGAATAAAAGAAGGAGGATAACCATGAAACGAATGCTGATTGTTGTTGTGCTGATCGGAGCTTGTTTTGCGCCCCTTCGAGCCGGGGCAGTAACGGAAGAAGATTTCACTATAAGAACAACCCAAGGGCTCATGAATCTCTGCACTGCATCACCGGATGATCCGTCCTACAGTGCGGCAATCCACTTTTGCCATGGCTATCTCGTGGGGGCTCTCCATTATCATATGGCCGAGTCAGCGGGGGACGAAGGCAAGCGGTTGGTGTGCTTCCCCAATCCGGCACCCACGAGAAATGAAGCGGTCAAAATGTTCCTCGACTGGGCACAGTCACACCCGGAATACATGAAAGAATTCCCCGTCGAAACCGAGTTCAGATTCCTGGTAGAAACCTGGCCGTGCAAAAAATAACCTGAGTGGGAGAAAGGAGAACGCCATGAGACAAATTGTGATAGTTCCACTGATGATCATAAGCCTTGTTTTAGGTGGCTGCGCGGGAATGAGCCAGACCCAACAGCGGACCTTGACGGGTGGCGCGGCCGGGGCTGCCGGTGGCGCCATTATCGGGGCAATTGCCGGCAATGCCGGGATGGGCGCGGCGATAGGCGGTGCCGCAGGGTTGGCCGGAGGTTTCCTGTA
Source organism: Geobacteraceae bacterium (assembly GCA_028683555.1). Taxonomy (GTDB): domain Bacteria; phylum Desulfobacterota; class Desulfuromonadia; order Geobacterales; family Geobacteraceae; genus RPRC01. The sequence continues at coordinate 1,706 of JAQUHN010000074.1, forward strand.
TGGCAAACACAAGGAATCGGAGCAGAAAGCCTACCAGCAGGGCTATCAGCAGGGCAAGAAAAGTAAGTAAGAGATCAGGAAGTAAATGACATTTTTTGTTTTTGTAGGCACGGATTGTGGGTGAGCTAATGCTTGCCATGTTCTTTCGGTGCCGGTCGCAAACTTCTTTTGTCCATTGCTCCGATCGGTGTCGGCATCAACCTGGTGAAATACACCGCAATTGGCAAACAGTCCGGCGTAGGCGGTAAGAATCCGAAAGGGAGAGTGGTTACCTGTACAACGCCGACCAGGCCCTCAAGTACGGGGTGAAACAGATTCGCCACGTCATATTTACCAAACGGATTAGTTCCCATTGCGTCAAGCCGTAACCGGCCGGCGCCGGATAGCGAAAAGAGGTGCCCATGGCGCTGCCAGAGCTGCATCTTGAAAAAACCGCGGACCGAAATCTCCGCATTGTCCTGACCGGGGAGTGGACACTGGCAAACAGCCTTCCCTCCGCACAGGCGCTGGAGGCCGTATTTTCAGCGGGGCCGGAGATCACCCGGGCGGATTTCGAAGCCAGTGGCCTCACCGGTTGGGACAGCGGCCTGCTGACATTTCTGATTTCGGTTATGGAACTGTGCGCTCGCAGGAACGTCGCCGTCATCAGGGACGGTTTGCCCTCCGGTGTCAACCGACTCCTTGCGCTGGCAACGGCGGTTCCCGAGCGGCAGGGAGCCCGGCGGGGAGGCGCCCACGTTTCGTTCCTCGAGCGGATCGGTTCCGCTGCCATCGATTTATGGCGGTCCCTGCTGGAAATGGTTGCCTTCATAGGAGAGGCTTTTACCTCCTTGGTTCGCCTTTTGACCGGCAAGGCGCGGTTCCGCCCCTCGGATCTGATCCTGACCCTCCAGGAATGCAGCGTGGACGCCCTTCCTATCGTGTCCCTAATCAGCCTCCTGGTCGGCCTCATCCTGGCTTTCATCGGCGCGATCCAGCTGAAGCTTTTCGGAGCGCAGATCTACGTCGCCGACCTGGTGGGGATCGGCATGGTTCGGGCCATGGGGGCAATCATGACCGGCATAATTATGGCCGGTCGTACCGGGGCGGCTTTCGCCGCCCGGATCGGCACCATGCAGGTCAATGAGGAGATTGACGCCCTGAAGACCACCGGGGTCTCTCCCACGGACTTCCTGGTTCTCCCCCGCATACTCGCATTGTCTATCATGATGCCCCTTCTCACCATCTATGCCGACCTGATGGGAATCTTCGGCGGTTTCATCGTAGGTGTGTTCGGCCTTGATCTGAGCGTTGCGGAGTACTACCAGGAAACGATCAAGGCGGTCGGCCTTACCAATGTCTGGATAGGGCTCTTTTCTGGTTTCGTCTACGGTATCCTGGTGGCCATTGCCGGGTGCATGCGGGGAATGCAGTGCGGCCGCAGTGCCTCGGCGGTTGGGGACGCCACCACTTCCGCGGTTGTCACCAGCATCGTCAGCATCGTCGTCGCAACGGCCGTAATAACGGTACTCTGCAACATCATGGGGATATGAACCATGGCCAAAGAACCTCACATCATCGTTCAGGACCTCACCATGGCGTACGGCAGCTATGTGCTGCAGAGGGACCTCACCTTTACCGTCAACCATGGCGACGTCTTCATCATCATGGGGGGGAGCGGCTGCGGCAAAAGTACTCTGATGCGGCATCTCATCGGGCTCAAGGCGCCGGCCAAAGGCGCAGTTTTTTATGGCGACGTGAACTTTTGGGGAGCGGAACCCGTTGAGCGGGACCGGATGATGCGGCACTTCGGTGTTATGTACCAGAGCGGGGCGCTGTGGAGTTCCCTGACCCTGGCAGAAAACGTGGCCCTGTCGCTCGAGCTTTATACAACCCTGAAACCGGCCCAGATCCGGGAGATCGCCTCGCTGAAACTCTCCCTGGTAGGGCTGGCCGGGTTCGAAGACTATTACCCCTCGGAAATAAGCGGCGGGATGAAGAAGCGAGTGGGTATCGCCCGGGCCATGGCGCTCGATCCGGAGATCCTGTTCTTCGATGAGCCTTCCGCGGGACTCGACCCGGTCAGTGCGCGGCTGCTGGACGATTTGATCCTGGAGCTGAAGGAGAGCCTCGGCACCACGGTAGTGGTGGTAACCCACGAGCTGGCGAGTATCTTCGCCATCGGGAACAACTCGGTGTTTATCGACGCGGCAGAGAAGACGATGATCGCAACGGGTCATCCAAAGAGGCTGCTTGAAGAATGCGCGCATCCAACCGTACGAAACTTCCTGACCCGTGGCGAGGCAAGGGCGGAAGTGAAGGCCGGGGAAAGGCCGACACCCTGCTTCCTTGCCTGACGGGATGGGTGGTTGCGTAGTCTACCGAAGTATTCATTATGGGGGAGATATGCCATGAGTAAGCCGGCAAACAAGACACTGATCGGGCTGTTTGTGTTGGGGGCTGTAACCCTGGTGGTATTGGCGGTTGCCCTGTTCGGTTCCGGAAAGTTCTTTGTCGAGAAACCGAAGTACGTCATGTATTTCCCTGGCTCGGTCAACGGTCTCGAGATCGGCTCACCGATACAGTTTCGCGGTGTAAAAATAGGGCAGGTGACCGGCATTTATGGTTCTTTCGACAAGAATATGGACGTAGTGATCGCGGTCTACGTGGAGTACAACCCTGATAGCCTGACTGTTCCTGATGAACTCAAAAGAGAGGCGCAAGGACAGCGCTACCCTTTCATCCAGAGGCTTGTTGCCAAGGGGCTCAAGGCTCAGCTTCGGATGAAAAGCCTGATCACCGGTCAACTGTATGTAGCCTTGGACTTCTATCCCGACAAACCGACCGTGCTGGTGGGTCTGGACAAGTGTTACCCGGAGATCCCCACCACTCCGTCGCCATCCGATGTTCTCATGTCGACCCTGGAAAAGATCCCGCTTGCCGAGATCAGCAATAATCTCCTCAAGGTGACAGAAGGAGTGGAGCGGATAGTGAACTCTTCGGAAGTCAAGGACAGCATGAAAAGCCTGAATATGGGGCTCAAGGATCTTGCCGGTCTCATCAGGAACATTGATGCCGAGGTCAAGCCCCTGTCGACGAGCCTCAAGGACACCTCGACTGCCGCCCGCGGTGCTTTCTCGCAAGCCGAAAAAACCCTGGCTTTGAAAGATGGTAAGTCCGGAGAGGTGGCCGAAAATCTCAACAACACACTGAAAAAGGCTGACGCTACCCTGGAAGAGATACGGCTTGGCATAGCCACCTACGAGAAACTCGCCGAGCGAAACATGGATATCGGCTATGACGTAAGTAAAACATTGAAGGAAATCGACGGGGCCGCACGCTCCATTCGTGCGCTCACCGAATATTTGGAACGCCATCCTGAAGCCCTCGTGAAGGGTAAACAAACGGCCAAGGGAGAATAGCATGGACATGAGAAACCGCTTCGTCTGTCTGCTTAGTGCCGTCGGTGTGGTTGTCGCGCTTAATGGTTGTTTCGGGACAAGCCCGAGCTCCCGTTTCTACACCCTTACCTCACAGGAAAGCCGTGGCATTTCAGCCGCGCAAAAGGTGGATGTGATTGTCAGGATCGGCCCGGTCATCATCCCATCGTATCTGGATCGGCGGCAAATTGTGACCCGCAATGGTCGGAACGGCATTGAACTAGCGGAATTTGACCGTTGGGGTGGAAATCTTGATGACGAGATCATCCGGCTGTTGGTGAACGACCTCTCGGAGCGTATGGCAGCCAAAGGGATTGCCGTGGTGCCGTGGAGGTCCAGCGATCTGATAGATGCGTCGACAATCTTCCGAATCCCGCTCAGTATCGATCGGTTTGATGGTGTGCCGGGCGAGACCGTCGTGCTGAACGCATCCTGGGCCGTGGTCTTGAAGAAAGACAAGCAGGAAAATGTGCTCATCGCACACGAGTCGACGATAAGCGAAACAGTGGGGGGGAAGGGCTACGATAATCTGGTGGCAGCCATGGGCAAAACCTTGCGGGGGCTCGGGAAAGAGGTTGCCGAAAGTATCGCGAATCTGAGTGAGCTGAAATAGCCCGCGTTCTATGGAGAGGGGATTATGCAGATCCTTGCTGCGAAAAAATTCTGATTTGAAAGGTGTGCGCATATTCAGAACTTTGATGTCTGTTGTCCTGGTTGCCGCGTAAAAGTTTTCTTCTGAGGCCGCTACTAACAATGGTGTCGTTATGATGACGAAAAGTTACGGGAAATTAAACATTCTCCTTCGCTTCGCCCTAAGTCCTGTTGTAATGACGATGGTAACTTTTCTTTTGCTCATCACCGTTCAGGGATTGGCTGCGGAACCGAAGAACCTGGTGTTCGAGAACGTCAGTTCCTCGGCTGCACCTGCCGCCATTCCTCTTGCGGAAGTCGCACTTCAGTCGACAGAAATTTCGGATTTCCTCCGTACCTCCGTCGGCACTGCGGCCAGCCGTTTTGAAATCGAGTCTATCCGGCAGGCATTGCCGAGTTTCAGCAGTGAGATCGCTACCCAGTATCGGGAAACAAGTGTAATCCTTGAGGGGTATTCGACTCTGTCAGGTCTCCAGTCGCAACAGAAGTTATGGCAACAGAAGCAGTTGCGTGCACAGGGTTGGTTGACGGTGCTTACAACCCGGGCCAAAAAGCTTGACACTATCCTGGGTTTTCTGGCGGTACGAGAGAAGAGCTGGGTCTTGACCCTCGAAGTGGGCAGGGCTTCAGATGCGTCTGAATCGATTCTGCTGCAGATCGAGACGACTCTCACTACGATTGCTGCGGCGCGCACTCCTTTGCAGCAGCAAAGGTCGATCTTGCTGGACCTGCAAATCAGTCTTGCGCGGGATTTGACGGTTTGCGGGAATGCGCTGCAAGCGATTGCCCGTGCCCAGCAGAGTGTTGTCATGGGCACTTTTCAGCCTGACAGTCCCCCGATTTGGCGTTCATTCCAGTGGGGGCGCACGCGAGAAGCATTATCTGCATATTCCGGTGCATTCTTCAACACGATCATTATTGAGCTTGATCAGTATTCAAGCGATTCACGGCTGATTCCGTCCGTATTACTATGCGCAGCAGTTTTCTTGCTGATTTTTTTTGCACGTCAACGGTACCGCAAATGGGAAACGACCGGCACGGTACGGACGTTCTCTTCCGATGTATTCGAACATCCCTGGTGTGCTTCGCTGACCGTAATCCTGCTGGCTCTCACTTCTCCCTATTCAGAAGTTCCTGCTCACACCAGGGCGTTTCTCCAGGCAGTGTCCGTTGTGCCGATGATCCTTCTTGTCAGGTCATCGGTCGATGCGCGAGTATTTTTCTGGCTTTGTACGCTGGGGATCCTGTTTGCCGTTGATGCGGTCCGGCAGGCCTTTTCCGGTGTCATGTCAGTCGGTCAGGTGATCCTCGTGTTCGAGTCGATTGCTGCCATTGCCGTCATAGGCTGGAGAATGACCCGGAAAGGACCGATCGGGTCCCTATTGATAAAAACCAGTGCACTACGGGTTGAACTGTTTCGGCCGATTTTATATATACTCCTGGCCTGTTTTGCCGTCAGTCTGGTGGCAGCCGTAACCGGCTACATGAACCTGGCCCGTCTACTGGCGCCCAGCATCCTTGTCGGCGGGTATCTGGGTCTGGGATTGTACGCCTCGGTGCGGATGGTGAGCGGAATGATCGCTTTTTTCCTTCACCTGTGGCCGTTCAAGCAGCTCCGCATGGTTCAGCAATGCCGCGATTTGCTGGAGAAGCGTTTGTATCTGCTTCTGATATGGGCGGCAATCGTTGGTTGGGTCTTTCGTTTTCTCTACTATATGGGTCTTCTGGAGCCGGTAACTTCTATCGGAAAGCACATCCTTGCGGCCGAGTACGAACGGGGCTCTATCGCACTTTCCGTTGGCGACGTAGTTGTGTTTCCTTTGGCGGTGTGGATTGCATATCTTATTTCAGCATTGCTGCGTTTCGTGCTGAAAGAAGAGGTCTTTCCTCGTATGCATGTTGCTCCCGGCAAGTCATATGCAACATCGAGCCTGCTCCACTACTTGGTCCTGGTGCTCGGCTTTTTTTTCGGAATCGGCCTGATGGGGATCGACCTTACCCGGGTGACCGTGCTTGCCGGGGCTTTGGGCGTTGGGATCGGCTTTGGATTGCAGAGTGTCGTGAACAATTTCGTTTCCGGCCTGATCCTGCTTTTTGAGCGGCCGGTCAGCCCCGGTGACAGCATCGAGGTTGGCGAGCTAATGGGAGAGATGCGCCGGATCGGCATGCGTTCCAGTACGGTGCGCACCTGGAAAGGGGCCGACATCATCGTTCCCAATTCTCAGCTCATTACCGAAAAGGTCACCAACTGGACTCTCAGCGATCGAAGACGGCGTATCGATCTGCCGGTGGGGGTGAATTACGGCGCTGATCCAAAAAAGGTAATCTGTCTGCTCGAGGAATTGGCAAGGGCACATCCTGGTATTCTGAAGAATCCTGCACCCCAATGCCTGTTCCTCGGCTATGGCGACAGCTCGATTAACTTCGAATTGCGCGCGTGGACTGATAAGTTCTATGAGTGGACGCTTATAAGGAGCGATTTGGCGGTTGCGGTCTACGATGCCGTTTCCTGTGAAGCAGACCTTTCTTTTCCGTTTCCCCAGCGTGATGTACACTTGGTATTTGATTCGGGGATTGATACTGCTGCCGGCAGTGGTGTGGCAAACGACGATACGGAGGATTTGAAAGAAAGGCGTAACCATTCTATTGAGGAGTGAAAAGGGATGAAAAAAAAGTCCAAAAGACCTTCCAGGCAGGCGACGCTCGATATTCGCACCGGTTTGAGTCCGGAGTCTCTTTCTCAGGCATTTCTCGATAACCTTTACTACGCCCAGGGGAGGATACCTGCTATTGCTACTCGAAACGACCTGTATATGGCGCTTGCCTATACGGTCCGGGACAGGCTGTTGGCTCGCTGGGTTGCCGGACTGGAGCGCTACAGCAAGTACGAGGTCGAGAACGACATCAGGGCGGTCTGCTACTTCTCGGCTGAGTACCTGCCGGGGCCGCACCTGGGCAATAACCTGATCAACCTGGGCATAGTCGCCGAAGTGCGGGAGGCGATGGAACAGCTTGGGTACAGTCTGGATGAGATCATCGAGCAGGAAGAGGAGCCCGGCCTGGGAAATGGCGGCCTGGGAAGGCTTGCCTCTTGTTTTATGGATTCCCTGGCAACGATCGGTGTGCCGGCGATCGGCTACGGGATACGCTACGAGTTCGGCATCTTCGATCAGGATTTCCGCGACGGCTGGCAGGTTGAGATTACCGACAAATGGCTGAAGCTTGGCAATCCCTGGGAAATGCAGCGGCCTGAATTGAGCCGGGAGGTAAAACTCGGCGGACACACGGAACACTATTGCGATCAGGATGGCCGGTATCGGGTGCGCTGGCTTCCTGCCGCGGTGGTCAAGGGAATTCCCTATGATACGCCGATCCTGGGGTTCCAGGGTGATACCTGCAATACCCTCCGTCTTTGGAAGGCCGAGGCGATAGAATCCTTTGATTTCGAAGACTTCAATGTGGGGAATTATTATGCCGCGGTGGAGGAAAAAATCAAATCGGAGACGATCACAAAAGTCCTCTACCCCAATGACGAACCCGAAATAGGCAAGAAGTTGCGGCTGATCCAGGAGTATTTCTTCGTTTCCTGTTCACTTCAGGACATGATTCGTATCGGTGAATTATATGGCACCGGTGTCGAACATTTCGACAAGCGATTTGCGGCCCAATTGAATGATACCCATCCCGCCATTGCGGTAGCCGAACTGATGAGGCTTCTGGTTGACGAACATGACCTGGATTGGGCGCGCGCCTGGGACATAACGCGGAACACCTTCGGCTACACCAATCACACCCTGCTTCCGGAAGCCCTGGAAAAATGGCCCGTCGGGATTTTCGGACAGATTTTGCCCCGGCATCTGGAGATCATTTATGAGATCAATCGCCGTTTCCTCGACCAGGTGAGGGAGGTGTTCCCCGGGGATGAACAGCGGGTTGCGCGTCTGTCGATCATCGATGAATCGGGTGGAAGATACGTTCGGATGGCGCATCTTGCCTGCCTGGGAAGCCGGGCCGTCAACGGCGTGGCTGAGCTCCACTCGCAGCTCCTCACGCGTGAAGTGCTGCGGGATTTTCATGAAATGTTTCCGGATAAATTCCATAATGTGACCAATGGAGTTACTCCGCGGCGGTGGATGGTTCTCGTGAATCCGAGGCTTTCCGCTCTCATTTCCGAAGCGATCGGCGACGGCTGGATCAGGAATCTTGACGAACTGAGAGGGCTGGAGAACTTTGCCGACGATCCGGGATTTCGCAATGAGTGGTGTCGTGTCAAGCGTGACAACAAGAATGACCTAGCCGCCTTCATTGCAAAACGCACCGATGTTGCGGTCAATCCCGATTCGCTGTTCGACATTCAGGTAAAGCGCCTGCACGAATACAAACGTCAGCACCTGAACGCCCTCCATATCATTACCCAGTATGCTCGCCTGAAAAAGAATCCCGCATCCGACTGCGTACCGAGGACTTTCATCTTCGCTGGTAAAGCCGCTCCGGGCTACATGATGGCCAAGCTCATAATCAAGCTGATAAATTCCGTCGCCGGGGTGGTAAACAATGATCCCGATGTCAATGGTCGGTTGAAGGTGGTCTTCCTGCCCGATTTCAACGTGAAAAACAGCCAGCTTATCTATCCGGCGGCTGACCTTTCGGAGCAGATATCCCTAGCAGGCAAGGAGGCGTCGGGAACCGGCAATATGAAATTTTCCATGAACGGGGCGCTGACCATCGGCACCCTCGACGGTGCCAATGTCGAAATACGGGAAGAGGTGGGGGACGAAAATTTCTTCCTTTTCGGCCTGAAGGCGGATGAGGTGCATGATGTGAGGCGGCAGGGATATGACCCTCAAGCCTATTACCGTAACAGCCCAGACCTGAAAGAAGCGGTCGATCTCATCGCATCGGGGCATTTCTCCGCTGGTGACAAGGGGCTTTTTGCTCCTCTCGTAGATACGCTCCTGCAACGGGATGATTACCTTCTTTTTGCCGACTACCAGTCATACCTCCACAGTCAGGATCAGGTTTCAGCGGCTTTTCTGGATGAGCACTCCTGGACACGGAAGTCTATCCTGAATGTGGCGCGGATGGGCAAATTTTCTTCGGACCGTTCGATCAGGGAATACTGCGACAAGATATGGAAGGTGAAACCGGTGTAGTCCCTGGCAAAAAGACAAAAGAGGTACTTGGGTAATGAGAGTTTTCGGCACCTTGCGTAATAAAGAGCGGTTGGCAACAAAAAAGCCTATGATCCCCACACCTGTCTGCCGCTGGCAGAGCAAGCGCTCGCCCGGCGGATGCAGCAGGCAGTGAATGACGTGAGGAGTGTCGATACAACCCTTTTCGCTTTCTGAGGGAGGAACTGACCAATGCAGGAGACCGTTCTGGATTTCGGGATAGAGAGGCTGGGCGAATGCCGGGTTCCTTCGCCTATGAGAGGTACGCGGTTTATCGATGACGATCAGCATGTGCTGTACCAAAGCTATTCCGCCGATTTCCGAGCCTGCCGGGCGGAAGATCGGGAGCCGCCATGCCTTGAACTGGCCGGACCAAGAGAGAAAATATTTTTCGATCCGGCAAAATTGAAATGCGGCATCGTCACCTGTGGTGGTGTCAGCCCCGGTCTCAACGAGGTTATCCGGTCGCTGGTAATGAGCCTTGTCTATCACTATGGGGTAAAAACGGTGTTCGGCTTTCCGTACGGCTTTGAGGGCATTACCAGCAAGTATGGTCACTCGCCCCTGGAACTGACCCCGCAGAGCGTCAATTATATTCATGGTACTGGCGGCACCATTCTCGGGTCGTCAAGGGGGCCACAGGACAGTACCGAAATGGTAGATACCCTGGATCGCATGAATATCGGAATCCTGTTTGCCATCGGCGGTGACGGCACGCTGAAAGGTGCGGGGGCAATCGCTCAAGAGATAAGAAATCGAGGCCTGAAGATTTCGGTGATTGGAGTGCCGAAGACAATCGACAACGATATCTCCTTCATCCAGAAGTCGTTCGGTTTCGAGACCGCCGTCACAGAGGCCAGCAGTTTCATTACTTCGGCTCACAACGAGGCTACCAGCGCCAGAAATGGGGTCGGTCTGGTTAAGCTCATGGGCAGGGAATCGGGCTTTATCGCTGCCTACTCCGTTCTTTCCAATAATAACGTGAACTTCTGCCTTGTTCCGGAAATCCCTTTTACTATCAAAGGTTTTCTTTCATCCTTAAAGGAAAGGTTGAAGGTGCGGGGGCACGCTGTAGTGGTCGTTGCGGAGGGAGCCGGCCAGGATCTGCTGCAGCATTCCGACGCACGTGACCCCTCGGGCAATATGCGCCTCGGCGATATTGGCGTGTTTCTCCGGGACACCATAACAGGTCATTTCAAAGAAATCGGCATGGAGCTGAACCTTAAATACATCGATCCCAGTTATGCCATCAGAAGCGTACCGGCCACCCCCCATGACTCGGCATTCTGCCTTCTCCTGGGCCACAACGCGGTACATGCGGGGATGAGCGGTCGTACGGACATGGTAGTCGGGTTCTGGAAGCATGATTTCACCCATGTGCCCATATCCCTTGCTGTCTCAAAGAGGAAAAAGATCGATCCGGCAGGGTGGCTCTGGAGCAGTGTCCTTGCCTCGACCGGACAACCGGGGGATCTTTGCTGACATTTCACAGGAGGGCAGGAGGATTCCAATGACTCTGCCGTTGAATAAAACGAAGATAGTCTGCACCATCGGCCCGGCGTCCGATTCACCAGCGGTCATGGAAAAGATGCTGCTGGCAGGAATGAACGTGGCGCGGCTGAATTTTTCCCACGGCGATTTTTCCAGCCATGAACGGGTGATCCTGAATCTGCGGGCGGCGGCCCGGGCGACGGGGAGGCGTTTGGCAATCATGGCCGATCTGCCGGGCCCGAAAATGCGCATCGGACAACTGGAAAAGGAACCCGTCGAACTGAAACCGGGTGACAGCTTCACGCTCACCGCCGAGGAAACGGTCGGCACTGCCGGCCGCGTTTCGGTCAGTTTTGCCGAACTGCCGCACGTTGTCCGGCCCGGCGCAACCTTGTACCTGAACGACGGCCTGATACAACTCGAAACTGAAAAAGTCGAGGGAAATGACGTTGTCTGCCGCGTGCTCGTAGGAGGAGAATTGCGGTCACGCAAGGGACTCAATCTTCCCGGTATCGACCTTGGCATCAGCGCCTTCACTGACCATGACCGTGCCTGCCTGAAGTTTGCCCTGGAAAACGGCGTGGATGCGGTCAGCCAGTCGTTCGTCAACACTGCCGATGATATCAGGGCGGTTCGTTCCGCCGCGGCCGACCTGGGGTACCAGCCGTTTGTCATTGCCAAAATTGAACGCTCGACCGCCCTTGAACATGCGGAGGAAATCATCGAGGCGGCCGACGGGATAATGATTGCCCGCGGCGACCTGGGGGTCGAGGTGCCGATCGAGCAGATCCCTGTTGTCCAGAAACGTTTGATGCGTCTTGCCAATATGCGCGCAAAACCGGTCATCACGGCGACGCAGATGCTCGAATCCATGACCCAGAACCGCCGTCCCACCAGGGCGGAAGCAACGGACGTTGCAAATGCAATACTCGATGGGACCGACTGCGTCATGCTTTCCGGCGAGTCCGCAATGGGAAGCTATCCGCTGGATGCCGTAGCGATGCTGGCGAAGATAGCCGCTGCCATAGAACCCCAGCGCCCGGTCATTAAAGTCGATGAGCTGTTCAAAGGGATCGACCTGAAGAACAGCATACGCCCGGCTCACCTTATCGCCCTGGGGGTTGAAGCAAGTTTTGAATATGTCACTCCGTCGGCGGTTTTCGTGCCGACCCACAGCGGGACGACTGCCCGTCGAATAGCCACTTTCCGGCTTCCCGTATGGATAACGGCGATCAGCAGACTGGAGACGACCTGCCAGCGGCTCCAGTTTTCCTCGGGTGTTTACCCGGTGCATGAGTCCGAACATCCCGATGATTGGAAGGCATACGTCAAGCAGTGGCTGGAAGAACACGATCTCGAGGGGAATCTCGTTCTCCTGACGGAAGGCCCTTCTTCGAAGCACCCGGAGGCGAACCACCGGATGGAGATCATAGAACTGGTGAAGAACCCGTAGGGTTTGAGCCGTGGTTGAGGGAAATGTCTCTGTCACGTTCATTGACAGTCGCCATCGCTATGCTACAGTTCTAAAAAACTCTATTATTTTGAATATCTACAGAAATCTTTATCGTGCATCTCGTGTTGACTGACAAACCATGACGGGGAGGTCGTTACGATGAACGCAGTGATTTTCCTGATAGTGTTCCCCTTGGTGATAGCCCTGCTCGCGTTAGTTCTGCCGCGTGGATTTCACCTGAGGAAAACCATCGGCACCGCCGCTAATGTAGTCCTGTGCGCAGTGCCGATTTATCTGCTTTTTACAACCCTGGACCAGAGACCTTCCTATTTCCAACTGGAATCCGGTTTCGTCGATATCGTCATATTTCTCCTTGAAGTCCTGATTGCGGCTTACATCATCTATCTTTCCGTCAGGGCGAAAAGATACCTTCCCATTATTCTGGTACTGATCCAGATGACTATCATGATTGGTTTCGAGTTCAGCTACGGGCATTCGATCCAGGTCGAGCACGCCCTGTTCATGGACAAGTTCTCCATCATCATGGCGCTGATCGTCGGCATCATCGGCAGCGCCATCTGTCTGTACGGGTTCGGCTACATGCCGGAATACCACGAACATTACCCGGAGGTAAAAGACAGGCGCAACTATTTCGGGTTCCTCATGTACCTTTTCCTGTCAGCCATGTTCGGCATCATCTTTTCCAACAACCTCTTGTGGCTTTTTTTCTTCTGGGAAGTAACGACCATCTGTTCATTTCTGCTGATTGGCTACAAAGACGACAAGGCTTCACAGGACAGTGCCTACAAGGCGCTGAACATGAACCTGATCGGCGGGGTCGTGTTCGCTTTCGGCATCGTCTACCTGTTTGTCTCTACCCGGACGATGGAACTGGACAAGCTGCTTTTGCTCGACAAAGGCGTGGTTCTGCTCCCGGCCGTGTGCTTTGCCTTTGCCGGGTTGGCCAAGTCGGCGCAATTTCCGTTCTCGTCATGGCTGACTGGCGCCATGGTGGCTCCTACCCCGGTGTCGGCCCTGCTTCATTCGAGCACCATGGTCAAGGCAGGGGTTTATCTGATCCTGCGGGTCTCACCGGTGATGGATAACACCGTGGCGGCCCAGATGCTGACCCTCATCGGAGGGGTGAGCTTTCTTGTCACCGCGCTGATCGCCATCTCCCAAAGCAACGCCAAGAAGGTGCTGGCCTATTCGACCATCTCCAACCTCGGCCTGATTGTCGCCTGTGCCGGTGTCAATACTCCTGCGGCGGTGTGGTCCGCATTGTTGCTGATAATCTTCCATGCGGTCGCCAAGTCGCTCCTGTTCCTCTGCGTGGGAATCATTGAGTACAAGCTGGGAAGCCGCGACATCGAGGACATGGATTTTCTCATCATGCGCCTGCCCAAGCTGACGGCGGTCATGATGATCGGCATGGCAGGAATGTTCCTGGCGCCGTTCGGGATGATAATCAGCAAGTTCGTAACGCTGAAGGCGTTTGTCGACGGCAACCCGGCCATGGCAATCATTCTGGCCTATGGCAGCGCCGCCACGATCTTTTTCTGGACCAAGTGGATGGGCAAGATCATCTCCATCAGGCATGGTGAGCACGAGGTCATGGAGCATCGGGTAAGCACCTGGGAATGGATTACGCTGGGAATCCTGGCAGTTGCCACCGTGGCGGTGTGTCTGGCTTTTCCGTTTATCTCCATCCACGTCATCGACCCCTACATTCTGGAATTGTTCAACAAGGCGCCTGTTATCGACATGTTTAACGTGATGGTTGTTTTCGCCATCATGTTCAGCCTGCTGATCATTCTGCCCGTCGGTCTCTTCTACTACGCCTTCATCAACAAGAACTACAAGCGGGTCGGCACCTATCTGGGCGGCGGCAATGTCAGCAATATCACCTTTGAGGGGGCCATGGAGGCCACGCAGCCGATTCAACTCAAGAACTACTACCTGGTGAAATACTTTGGCGAGGAAAGGCTGTTCAATATCGGGGTTTGTGTGTCTCTGACGCTGATCTTCATATGTTCGGGGTGGCTGCCATATGAATAGTATCCATGAGATTTACCAAGCCTGGGGTGTGCTCGAGCGGATGTTGGCGTTTGTCCTGCTGGCACCGTTAGTGGGAGGTTTAATAGCCGGGATCGAT